>SDNO01000228.1 GCA_004524435.1 Candidatus Thorarchaeota archaeon
CGCTCTTTTGCGTTGATTCTCTCAATCAGTACCTTCCTTGCTTCGGGGGGATGAGCAGTTCTTCCTCCAACAGTACCCGGTGCAAAGGCGCCCTTATTCGCTGCACCTGTTCCGCTACCTTTCACCCTTGGAATTCGTGACCTGCCATGTCCGACTCCCCAGCTCTCAGCTGTGTTCCGTTTACCGGCCAGCACATCGACTCCGTGGGGTTGATATCTTCTGGACCTGAGAGCAAGTACTGCTCTCTTGATTACATCTGGACGATAAGCTGTCTGGAACTGGATTGGAAGGTCAATCTTCTTACCAGCCTTACCTTTCAATGAATATGTCTTTACACTTGCCATTGATTATCCACTTCCCTATTGCTTCGAAGAAGTACTGATGTAATTCACCTGAATCGGTTCCCCGGTGTGTCCCTTCGACGGGCGCATGGCGAATCTCAGTCTTACCGGTCTCTTGACGGGGCCAGGGACAGATCCCTTTACCATGACATAGTCGCCACGGATAATGCCGTAGTTCACAAATCCTCCGTCAGGAGTGATCTCTTCACCACGTTCACCCAGCTTCACGACGTCATTATTGAAATTGACCCGTGTATGAAATCCTGTCTGACCCGGTCGGGGAACTGTATATCGGATATTGCTCGGTGACCAAGGTCCAATACAGCCAACGCCTCGTTTGGTCTTTCTGGACTTATGCTGGAGTATTCTGACTCCCCATCGACGTACTGGGCCCTGAAAGCCGTGGCCTTTTGTCACTGCCACTGTGTCCACTAACATCCCTTCTTCGATTATGTCCGCAACACGCAGGTCCTTGCCAAGTACGTCTTTCGCATACTCGTATGCCTCATGAACGGTGGAGGCGCCGACCTTGTATTCCATGATGTCTGGCTTCTTCTTTGGTACTCCGGCAAGTCTTGGCTGTGTGTGTATCAACATCCGAATCTCGGCAAGCGAGTCGAGGTTCTCCTCGAACTCTTCCAACTTGGCTTCGTGATCGTACCCCTTGGGCAATGGCATGGCCTTGCGCAGGTCGTCGGACAGATTGTCCGCCAACACCTCCGTGACCAACCTAAGCCCATACTCGGTGTCCTTGTACCCTCTGATTGAGAATGGACGTATGGGCGGGGTATCTATGACCGTGACGGGTATCACTGTTTCCTGACCCTTGAACGGGCTATTCGAGTTTGTGACAGTGATTACCGCATGTGTCATGCCGGCCTTGTAACCGGCAAAGCCTAGTAGTTTTGCAGCCGAGTCATCAGACAGTTCTGGCCAATTCTTGATTCGGGGTACAAACTTAGAAGCTCGACCTCGTGGCAGATATGCTAGGCTGCCGCGTCTTGGTGCATGCTTCTTTCTGTGTGCCATTTGAAACACCTGATTTTGCTTGTACCGTACGGCCTCTGTTCTGGGCTATTCGTACTACTAGAGCGGACAACCTCGAGGTCCGCTTTTTAAGCTTCCCGTCTGGCGGCTTCGAAAGGTTAGATGCCTATCTGTCTGCCAAATAGGATTCCCCGTTTCACTTACTTTTCGCATAGAACCCCGGGCGGGTAATCAGATCCCCGAGCGAGTTATTTAGGAGTCCAAGGCTGACAGTGAGTGCTTCTTCAAGCCTTACGGTTTCTGTCCCTTGATCTGGAACCGTATTGATCCAGAACTCAACGTTGCCCTTGAGAAGGTCTCTCTGATTATGAAATATCTCTGCAACGCCCTGCTCAGGGCTCCCAAACACCGCCAAGAGATCATTTGTTCCCATTACCGTGGCCATCAGATCCCTCTCGATGCGCTTGAATGGTCCTCCATTCCGTGAGAACACGACCCTTGTGTAGTCGTGCATATCTCCCAAGTACTTGATCAGGTTCGTTACGACACCAACCTCGAATCCCCAGTAGATTCCCACATCATCGCGATCAATAACCTCAACAGTTGGCTCCGGGCGTGTATTCATGATTCTAAACAGGTAGAGAGTCTGTCTATCCAATCGAGATTCACATCGCATCAGCCTATCGAGGCCAACATCGACAGATCCCATTTGATCCAACACTCCCCATCGAACATCTCCTTCCTGAAGGGGTTCACTCTCTTTGTTCAATGGATGACTCCGGGTTCGCAGAGGCGGGAGGAGTCCTGCATATTTCAAAGAGGAGGAACGCGGGAAGAGTTGTTTCCTCAAGTACTGCGGAGTGTCCATGTATCTCAGTATCTTTGCAATCAGTTCACGGTCCCGGGTGACTCTGGGATGGTCTGTACCAGTACTGTATACGACCACTCTCTCAACCTTGAAGATGGCAAACGCTCTTGCCAGCTGTCCCAGTTTGACTGTCTTCTGCCTCAAGTCCGAACAGTCCTCGACTGCGGTATCGGGTATTGCAACAATCAGTCCCATTCTAGTCCCTCTAGAGATCCAAGGTGAAGGTGAGCTCGACTCTGTCATCCATCTGACGCACGTTCATATCCGCATAAGTCATTGCCTTCACCTCAGTATGTGTTTCGT
The DNA here is from genome assembly GCA_004524435.1 of Candidatus Thorarchaeota archaeon. Classification (GTDB taxonomy): domain Archaea; phylum Asgardarchaeota; class Thorarchaeia; order Thorarchaeales; family Thorarchaeaceae; genus TEKIR-12S. The sequence goes on from SDNO01000228.1 coordinate 2,500, forward strand.
GCTTCTCCAAATCTATGCTCTCTCCTCCAATCTCGGCCTTCAGTTGATATCCTCTCTCTGTGGCCCTTACATACTTGACTCTGAAATCTGAGTAAAACTGACGTCTGATATCAATCAGGGCAATGAGCTTACCAATCCACTCAACAAGAAGCTCAGGAAGGTCAATCCCATCGACCTCGACATCAACCCATTCCTGCACGTCCACGGTCGATGGTTCCAGTATCACATTGAACGTAGCAACTGCAGCCTCTTCGAATGCCTCTTCTAGGGACTGCCCCCAACATTCAATGGTGATATCAGCAGTATGACCATGAAACTCATAGCCGCGATTCACTTTGACTCATCCTCCATGAGCTGCACTCCACGAAGCTTAAAAGGCATTCCAAACCGATGAGCTGCATCCGGCAGTCACTCGCCAGAAACCACAAGCCGAGGTAGCCAAGCCCGGACAACGGCGCTGGTCTTGAAAACCAGTGTGCTATGCACTCATGAGTTCAAATCTCATCCTCGGCGCCATCCCTTATTCTTCTTCTTAGGGCTATAGCACCCTATCAAGATATGGTCCTCTGTCTGAAAAACCGAGGCTGCGATAGTATTCCTTGACACCGATGCCACTGTTCACCATTATTCGTTCTACATCTAACTCATCCCGAGCTATTCCACTTGCTTCAGTCACTAGGTCTTCTCCTATGCCCAAGTGTTGCCATGCTTTGTTATCGACTTCTCCGAGTTCAACCACAGGGCCATAGACCCGCAGTTCCCGTATCATGGCACAGGGCGAGGTTCTGATCTCTGGTCGGTGTGCCTCATCACTGGGCACTCGAAGCCTGAGAAAACCCACTATGATGTCCAGACTTGGGACCTCGGACGAAAGGAAGATTTCTAAGCCATCGCCTGCCTGATAGTCTCGCCGAACTAGCTGGATGTCGTCTGCATTGACCTCTATCTGCTCTCTTCTTTGAAAGTGACCAATCTCGCGGAATCTTATTGTCGGATTTCGAAGCCCCCGCCTCTCCATCTCCTCATGAACAAGTTCTCTCAGATTGCCCTTATCCAGACCGGCCTCTATCTGATGGAGAGGAATATCTCTCTGCATCCGTTGGATTCTCACGTACTCTGGCATCTTACTGACTGCCTGGGCAATCAATTTCACAATCTCTTCCACCTCATAGGGATGGTACCTGCCCTGAATCCACCAGTCATAGAGGTCCGTATTCTTCACAACTATCGTGGGGTATATCTTGAGCATGTCAGGACGAAATCTTTCGTCATCGAACAACTGCTGGAATGTTCTTAGGTCGTGTTCTACGGTACTGCCAGGGAGGTCGGGCATCATATGATAGCAGACCTTCAGACCACTGTCACGAAGCAGCTTGGTTGCCCGGGCAGTGGCCTCGACACCGTGCCCTCTTTGTACTTTTTCTAGAATATCATCCGATAGGGTCTGTACGCCGATTTCGACTCTGGTGCCTCCCATTGTCAGCATCTGGTCTATGGTGTCCGCTGTGACTAAGTCCGGTCTGGTTTCGAAGGTGAGGCCAACATTCCGTACATCAGCTGTTTCATTGGTTGTCTTAGCTTCTTCTAGACTTGAACCTGTGGTGCCGTTCATAGCATCGAAACAGCGTTTCACGAAATCTCTTCGGTAGTCTGGGTCCTTCGAACACCAGTCCCCTCCCATGACAATCAACTCCACCTTCTGGATTGAATGTCCTATCGTCCTGAGTTGATTGAGCCGACTCTGTACTTGTTCAAATGGATCGAAGTCATGCTCCAGACCTCTCATCGTGGCTGGTTCGTGACCTGTGTAACTCTGGGGGACACCCAGTTCGGGCCCTCCCGGACAATAGGCGCAGCGCCCATGGGGACATTTTGAGGGTTCTGTCATA
>SDNO01000229.1 GCA_004524435.1 Candidatus Thorarchaeota archaeon
AGATTCCTCCTCCGAAGGGCTTCTCTCCAGACCGGTCTGAAGATTCGAAGAGATACACTCCGCACAGCCCTCTTGTCCTGAGACCAGATGGTGATTCAAGAGTATGGCTCGCATCGGGGAGGTGGCCCGGGAATGGAACTCGGGCTAGCCCCGCATTGGATGATGGTTACTTCTGGGGCCAATGTGTCGTCTTCACTCTAGGTGGTCAGAAGAGAGAAATATGGCCGTTCTCGTTCTGTATCAACATGAGGCGTAGAACGAAGGCCCTTGTTGCACTGGCCATCATCTTGATCATCACCGTTCCAGTAGTCTTCTTTGTCATTAATCTCATGACCCCACCTGAGGTGGAGCCCTTCAGCCTTGATGATGCTCCACAGGAGATCCTTGATCTAAGGAGTGACCTGAAGAGCAAGCTGGATGCCGATACCTTCACGTGGGCCGACATCCCCGACTATCTGACCTTCTGCCAGTATGTTGCTGACAACTCGCCCCAGGTCTACGAGCTGATAGAGGACAAGGAGTTGACCTACGTCTTCGATATCAGCAACGAGGGCCATATTGTCTATGTCCTTTCTGGTGGCACGCTCTCGATGGAGGCCACCTCTGACCCGCCAACACAACCAGACATACGGATCACCATGGGGTTCGACATCCTCCTCAGCCTCATCCGGCTGGAGCGGACAGCTATAGCCGCATTCCAGACCGGTGACCTCGATTTCGAGGGCCCCCTCGGTGAGGCCCTGAACATCAACCAGGTCATCCGCATCTTCAACGCCACCCTGATGGGCGAGTCCATCGGACCTGTGGGGGGCGACATGACCATCCAGATTTCAGCCAACGAGAGCAGCCTCTACGAGCCTGGACTCACGCTTCTTCCGGTTGTGGATATCAACTTCAGCAACGACTCGGCCTCGATGGGCACCGGGCAGCTCCTTGTTGTTGACGAGAAAGGCGAGGTGATTGCGCAACTTGAGAACACCTTGCACAATGTCCACAAGTTCATCAATTCGACCACTGTCCTGATGGGGGGTGCTGGGGGCACCCTTGAACTCTGGAACTACAAGACCGGTGCCCTCGAGAGCCTCCCCGTCCCGGCTGGCCATCACGAGTTTGATTACAATCCCGCCACGGACACCTTCATGGTCCTCGAGAATGACTACTCGGAGGAGATGTGGGACGGCAAGTACGTCCTCTACGATATTCTGTCAGAGTATGATCGGGAGGGGAATCTCCTCTGGCAGTGGGATGCACGGGAGAAGTATCTCTTCAATGCCACCATCCATACAAGTCTTGGCGTCAATGAGACCTATCGTGCAGGGGCCGACTGGATGCACTGCAACAGCTTTGTGTGGGACAAGGATGACGATATCATTTACCTGAATGTCCGTAATCATGACACCATCTTCAAGATTGACTGCACCACCAACGAGACCCTCTGGAAGGCAGGACGCTGGGGTACCTTCACAGTGCTGGCTGAGAATGGAACCGAGGTTGATACCCTGTGGCACCATCCCCACGCTCTGGAATGGCTTGGAGGCAATCGGTTCATCTTCTTTGACAACAATCTCTACAATCCCTCGTTGCCATCGACCATGAATATCGACAATGCAACAGGCTATTCGGGCTTTGTTGAGTTCACCATTGACGAGGATGCTGAGGTCATACAGGAGACTTGGTCTTGGTATCCCATGAATGGGTCATACTACTTCCCCGAGTCTGGTGGTGATGCAGACCGCCTGCCCAACGGGAACACCCTCGGCCTGTTTGGAAACCGTGCAGTGATTCAGGCCCTTCGGGACACTGTCATCGTGACAGAGGTGACTCGCGATGGCGCGATTGCCTGGGAGCTGCGCCTGCCGGGAGGAAATGACACGTACTACTGGGTACACAGACTGGAGCGATTCTATGAGGCTCCTCTGGTGGAGGTTCATGAACAGGATATCGACACTGAGGCCGGCACAATCTGGCTGAATATCTCCACATGGCAGTGCTACAAAGAGAATGCCCTCTCGCCTGGGGCGGTCCGGGTTCTTGCTGATGGAATTGAGGTCTACGATCGCTCTGTACAGTTCAGACCACAATGGCAGGCGACTAACGTTATTGCAGACGTGGGCCCGATTCTGGCCGGCTTCTCGCGCGTTGAACTTATCGTTGAGAACGAAGACGGCGCAAGTCGCTCCGTTCTCCTACTTGGTCAGGCGACAACACCACTTCCGCCCAACTGGTTACCGGTCCTCATCCTGCTATCCGGAATCATCGTTGCTGTTCCTCTTCTCTACTACTGGAACATGCGAAGGAAGGGTGCCGTACCGGTTATGGTCTAGAATTTCTCAAGTACAGAACCGTTGCCACCTATGAGAACAATAGAACACTATGCGCCATAGTACGATGATGAAACAGCAGACCCACTTCTTCTATTGCAAATGATTGCGCTCGCAACAATGACAATGACGACCACCGACCCGATAGTCACGCCGTAGGTCAGGAAGTCGGACCAGTTGAAACCGCCCTGAGTCGTGTTGTTACCAGTGGTTGTGAATGTGGATGTAGTCGTTGATTCGGTGGAGACGAGGGATTCATAGCTCTCAGCAATCTCGGTTGATGATAGAACTACATTGTAGATTCTCATGTGGTCCATTGTTCCATGGAAGAAATCTGTCCTCGTGCCATCAGCATCAATGTCCGTTCCCAGATAGACTCTGTACAGATTCTCCGTGAGTGGTGGATTCCAGCTGAGCGCCCCAACCTGAGTCCCATTGATGTACAATCTCATGCTACCCGTATAATCCCCAACAACGTGCAAGACAACCCATTGACCAAGACCGATTGTGTAGTCGAAGACCACAACCTGACGTGTTCCAGATGTGTCATACATGACGACTGTAGTCTTGTTATCTTGAGGGATATTTGATGCCCAGATGCTCAGGACATTCTCATGCCCGCTCTCTATCGGAGTTGGCGCGCTCATCATGAAGAGTCCGTTACCGTTCTCTCTTCCGTACGAATCTAGTTGCACCAGCGCCTCTACGGTGAACGAGAACGTCATGCTCTGAAACGATGATGAGGGATTAATATCTACATAGTCACCATCACCATCAAAGTAGAGCGCGCCTGAGTACAAGCCGCTCGCCCAATCGGCCCCATGGATATCGCCGTCATTTGAGTTGCCGCTGTGATCCCCTAGAGAGTATCCTTCTCCCTCGTTGAAGTTCCACTCTGCAACTAGAGGTTCGGGTTCTACGTCCAACAGTGCATAATAGTTCTGCTGTACCTGATACGCAGAGATTGCCTCGTTGTAGACCTTCAGGTCATCAAGAGTACCATCGAGGAAGTCAGTCTTGGAGCCATCGCCATCGATATCGGTTCCGGTGTAGTACTTGTGCAGCTGATCGATTATCAGCGGGGAATCCCAGAAGGTTTCATCCATCAGTGTTCCATCTATGTAGAGTGAGAGTGTCCCGTCCGTCTGGCCAACAACCGTTACCATCGTCCAAGTATCTAGATTCAGAACGTAGTCGAAGGTCGCGATGTTGTAGTCGCCCTCCGAGTCGTAGAACGCGGCAGTCACCACGTTGTCTTGCGGGATATTTGACGCCCAAATCCCAAGTATGTTCTCGTGCCCGCCCGATGTGGGTGTACTTGTGCTCATCATGAACAACGTGTTACCATTCTGTGTGCCATACGAGTGCAATCTGACCAGGGCTTCAATGGTAAACTCGGTTTCGATTGACTCGATACTACCTGAGGCGTCAAACTCGACATAGTCGTTGTCCCCATCGAAATCTAAGGCTCCGTCGACGATGCCCTCGACGCGCTCGCAGCCAATCATAGTTCCGTCGTTGCCGTTGTCCTGAGAATCAACAACAGTAACTCCTTCCCCTTCATTGAACTCCCACCAGGACACTGGCTCTTCAACAGATGATATGGATGTCTGCTGTCCCGCGGCGGCATTGATATTGGTGAATGGAATTGTGGCCAGTAGCAGAAGGGAGAGAACAAAGAACAACCTATTCGTACTCATGAACAGCCCTCGGAGTACCATGCCCCTCGCCGATATTTAAGACTTCCAGATGGAATTGTCCTCGGTATTCAGTAGGGGGATTTCATGAGGGAAGGTAACACCTGCGGCACAGAGAGAAACAGCCCGATGAGTCTGTGCCCTAGCTTATACGCAAGAGACTCATTGTTCGGGAGAAGCATATCTGCGATTCTTCCGCCCTTGAAGAAATAGCTCTGACCGGGAATCAGTCGCCCCTCCAAGATTGGCGCTGCGAAGATCTCAGTGAGACGCAGGATGAGGGCCCTGACAACTTGCTGTCTAATCTGTCTTGCAAGGCGCCTCGCACGCAGCAGCAGGGACATGATCTTCTTGGCCCGAAG
>SDNO01000230.1 GCA_004524435.1 Candidatus Thorarchaeota archaeon
CTTGTCTCCAGGTACTGTATCTCCACCGTGAGGTTGCTGCCATCCGGCGCCTCGCGATACCCGTCTGAGTCAACATCGGCAAAACCCGCTGCGTCCAGCAATTCGATTCCCCGCAATCCATCCCCACCGTAGTAATTGTACGAGAGCTGGCCCTCCACAGAGAACGGGTTGATTTTCGGAACCACAGAATCGAGGGGCTCCGCCTGCCCATCCAGTACTTCCTGACAGACGAAATCCTTGTCGAGAGCAGACGCAGCTGCACGCCGAAAAGCGGTCATATTGAGGGGGTATCTCTGACAATTGATGATGAAGCAACCATAGCCGTTCAGGAGATGCTCAGAGACCTCGATATCTGATGCACCATCCAGAGCCGCCGCGGTGTCTCCGTCCAGTGAGTGACCGATGAGGTCAATCAGACCCTGCTGTAGCCGGGACACCTCGAAGTCCACAGGCGAGATGACATTGTAGTTGATAGCGTCCAGGTATGGACCCTCCCGCGGCACTGCGACCGCTTCGGTCTGAGGACACATTGGACCTACCACTAGCAGTGAGACAATCACCACCATGCACCAGCTCGTGTTCCTCATGCTACCAGCTCCCCGACATCTGTTTTGCCCGCATATCTTAGGCTAGACAGAGGCATAAGGATTGCGGATAGCGAAGACGACAGACCTCACCCAACACTCATAACGGCGCAAATCATACTCTCATTGAACGGAGTATCTGGACGTAGGAGATGGGCAATCAATGCGATTCGAAGGTAGTGAAAGAATCGAACTAGCAGATTCCACCGACTGGCAGACAGTCCGAAACAGGATCGCCAAGTGGCGAAACACGCGGGCGGGACATGAGTATCGCGTCATTGAGAGCGCTCCGGGAAGGGTCGTTCTGGAGAGAACTTGGACATCAACAACCAGTATAGTGTGCATCGTCCTCACGGCGGTGTTCACGCTGTCCATCCATATCTATGCCCTTCTCACCGTCGGCCTGCCCCTCGTCATCGCCATGGTGTACCTCATGCAGGACAAGATTCGGATTGAAGTGCTGTTTGCGGACTCTACGGTGGATCTCTACCTCGGGGCCACACAGCGGGCCGAAGCTGAGTGGGACCTTGACTCACTGGTGAATGCACTCGGGGACCTGAAGACATCCAATGAATGACCTGGGAGTAGAATCAGAGAAGGTCACCGTCAAATTCATCTGTTTCTGCAGCAGGGAGTCTTCAGGTGTTTCGCGATTCTTCAACAAGGAGTGACATGACATGTTGGACACATGGAGAGACGTCGCGAGAGCTGGATTGACCCTGCTCTCCGTGGTGATTGTGCTTCAGGTCGCACTGGTCTCGCTCTATCTGGAGACTCTAGTCGTGACTCAGTGGCTGTTTCTCGTCACCGTTGTGCTCGCGCTCCCGGCCTACGTGTGGGTCGTTCGAGCATACGCCATGCATCCTCGCGGCGGCAATCGGACCGTCATCTACGGACTCATGGTACTCGGACTGGCGGGCATAAGCCTCGCGGGATTCTCTCTGGGCAGTGTCCCCGTTCCTCCCCTTCAGATAGCGATGCAACTGGTGTTGTTCGTGCATGCATCCGGCCTCTTTGTCGGGGCAGTGGGCTCCTCGAAATACGAAAGAGGAGAGGCGAATGATCAGGGATAGCTGTGAGGAACAGTGCCTAATCCGAAGTTTCGGAACACTAGTCGACTGATTTTTCCAGCATCCAAGTCCCTTGTGGATCATTCTCCTCTGCTCTGGATCAGGTCTCTACTTCTGGCGACAAGGTAGGCGATGGCAACCGCTGATACGACTCCCGCTATGAGACCGAATTGAACAAGAAGTAGGCTATCAGGCGTGTCCACTGTGGTGGTGGAAGTACTAGAGGGCTCGGGTAGAACTGTGACTATGACTGTGTCCGATGCCGTGTTTCCTGCCACGTCGGAAACCTCTGCGACGAAGATGTGTGTCCCGGCATCAAGGTCGCAAGTACTCACGATGATTTCCATCGTTGCGTCGGTCCATTCGCCAGACTGAATAAGCGTGCCATTATGATAGACCCGATAGCTTGTAGGATGGTCATCAGTTGCGTTCCATATGATAAGATGGCCAGTTTCGTTCTCGTAGCATGATATGTCAACGGGATGGCTTAGAGTTGGGATGGTAACGTCACGCACAGAGATCAGAACCTCATCAAAGGCCCTATTTCCTCCGATGTCAGAGAGATTGAGTTCAAGTACATAGACGCCCAGTTCCAGCTCATTCAGTGTTAGTTCAATGGGCGAACCATTCCAGCTCCCTGATGCAATCTCGGTGGAGTTCAGTGTCACGCTATAGGATATCGGATAAGAATCAGATACATTCCATCGGAGCAATATAGGAAATCCGTCCTCCGCCAGAGAAAGATCATCAAGAGGCACAATCTCGGGTGCTGAGCAATCATCGACCACTGTGACCACAGCACTGTCGGACACACAGTTCCCACCGGCATCAGACAGCACGATGGTCATGTTGTGGACACCGGTTTCAAGAAGACTCAGATCAAGAGAGATGGTTTCCTCGGATGAGTTCCAGAATCCGGATGCGACTGTTGTTCCATTGATAAGAATATAGTATAATGAAGGATTCAGGTCGAATCCATTCCAAATCAGAGAGGTCGCGGTGCCCTGCTGTATGAGGATATCAGAGATCGATTCAACATGGGGAGGAGTTTCATCGCTCACTGTGACGAGGACCGTGTCGCTGGCTGAGCTGCCTGCGAGATCAACCAACATCAAGGTAAAGTTGAATGTTCCTAGGGGAAGACCGTCAACACAAATAGTGATCGCACTGCCGTTCCATTCTCCCGAAGCAATCAAGGAACCATTCTGAGTCACTTCGAACCACGAGGGGTTTGTTTCAACGGGATTCCACGTGATGTTGTGTCCAGTCGTGCTCTGAGCATATCCGATGTCAGGAGGACTTCCGGGCTCTGGCGCAACAGAATCATCTACATAGACCATTACGGTGTCGGAGATGTTGTTATTGCACGTATCACGAACCAACAGGACGAACTCATACGTTCCGAATGGGAGATCGCCCGTATTCATAGAGATTGGAGAACCATCCCAGTCTCCGCTTTCAACGAGACTGGAGTTGCGGTATACGTGGTACCACCATGGATGTGCGTCAACAGGTGTCCAGGTCACCGTATCCGCGGGTGCTGACTCATTTGTATAGATATCGGGAGGAGAGTCAATTGTCGGAGGGTTCGTGTCTAACTTCTCAGGGAATCTATCAGTCGCTCCTGTTGATCCAGGTATGTCGTACTGGGTGTAGTCAATGAAGAATCCCCAACGATTACCTGTGTCGGTTCCGTTGTCCCATTGATTGTTCTCTCCACCCTCATCCCAGGCATCTCCTTCATCATTCCAACCTAGGCCATTTCGATACAAGACGAGGTTTCTGCAGTACTGCAGGAAGAGCCCTCTTCCAACATTGTTGACAGCTAGGTTATCGGTGAGGGTTCCGTTGAACATGGATTGAAAGAGGAAACCATGTTGACCGTTGGCACTGGCGGCATTGTCTTGGGCAGTGATGTGGGAATCGCTCTGACCACCTGCTATGTGAAATCCGTCTAATCTATTGTCTCGTGCCGTGTTTTCTATCAGAACGAGATCATCATGGACGAGAGCCGTTTCAAAACCATGGTCCCGATTTCTTTCTGCGATATTGCCATAGAGGTAGTTCTGGCCCTCAACATAGAAGCCGCTGTCGTAGTTGTCGGATGCAATGTTGCCCTCGATCACACAGAGGAATGATGACGAGAGTTCCATACCATGATCCTCATTCTGACGGGCTTCATTGCCCTTGACGATGCATGAGTCCGAGTCCTTGATGACAATGCCGGACTGCGAAGAATCATTGGCTGTGTTGTCTGAGATATTGGTTCTGTCACTGTTGTCGACGTAGATGCACGTCAGAGGAGACGAGACAGTGTTTCCAATCAACGTCGAGTTCGTTGAGTCATGCATTTCGATTCCATATTGACCCGCGGACAGGATACTATTTGTGAGATAGCAGCGTGTGCAAGAGCGAAAGACCGCTGCCGACGATTCCTGGCTTCCTACCGTGAGATACTCTAGACGACAGCCGGTACTTCTCTCACAGCGAACCCTTCCTCGTTTGGCGGAGGACTCGCTATTCGTTATATTGCATTCGGTACATTCTTCAAGCGTGAACGACGCGTAGTACTTGTCTGTTGCAGTGCTGCCATCGAGAGAGGTATCCTCACACCCGAGGAGGTAGAATCCATAGCCAGGAGTGGAGTAGGCATC
>SDNO01000231.1 GCA_004524435.1 Candidatus Thorarchaeota archaeon
ATCCTTACGTGACAGGAACCGAGGTTGTCCATCCCGAGGAGGAACCCACTCACATTGTAGAGGAAACAGTCGAGGACGAGATACTGAGCGTTCTTAGAGACATAAGGGAACTACTCCGAGAGAGATAGGCGGGATACCAAGTTGAGCCAAGAAGAGGGTCGGGTCATCAAACCACCAATAGAACAGATTACAGGAGGTCGTGTCTTCAGGCCCCTGCCCGCGCTCCGTTACAAGAAGTGGCTCAAGTACATCCTAGCCTCTCTAGTTCTCTGGGGCGTGTTCATCTTCTCGCTGTATGGACCACCCATCATCACGCTGTTTGTCCTTGAGGCAATTCCGCTCAATCTCTGGTTCACGAATGCCGACTGGATAGTCGGGAGTCAAGTCTACTGGATTTTTACCACCCTATGGCTGATTCCAGCGATAATATGGACACATATCTACGTGAAGCGTGTTGAGTACTCTGTGGTCGGCTGGGAAGGCGAGCGTATGCCGGAGATTTATGTCCGGAAAGGGGTCATCACAATCACCAAGAAGTTTGTTCCCTTCAGAACCATCACGAATGTCGAAACACGGGCTGGACCCTTTGACAGGCTCTTCGGTATGGGTTCACTCAAGGTCGAAACTGCTGGAGAGAAGGGGGGCCATCAGGCGACCGGCCTCATGACCTTGCTTATTACCCGGCTCTTAGAGAATTCAAGTGAAGAGAGTATCGATGGGATTGTGTTCTACAAGGAGCTTGAGGACTTCGTCTTAGAGGGACTCCGACCGTTCTCTGTACCTATGTTTGTTCCAGAAGAAAGCAGAAAGCGGCCCAAGAGGAAAGGTATACTGAATAGGCAGACGCTCAGGGCCTTCGAAGAGATACGAGATGTCCTGAGAGAAGAAGTTGGCATGAGTGGCTAGCCTTCTGTGGAAACCTGTGAGTTTCTTCGATACTCTGGATACAGAACCTGCCCCTTCTTGCCCACCATGAGTTCCCCGGGGTTCAGTTCTGTCCAATCAGTGGACGTGAGAGCCTTCGTGACTACTATCAGGCCAAATGCCTCAGTGCCACCGTTGTCAGTAGAATGCTTAAGGTTCACAGTCCCAAGTTCGCCTTTTCTCTCGGTCAGCCTGACAATCTCAAAGGGAGATGAACGTACTGCATACCGCAGCCCATCGTTATGGTCGTTCTCATCGGAGTAGCAGAACAAGTAGTTGCCATCAGAAAGGATACAGTTCATAGTATTAGAGCCATCATTGATGTGGTTCAGTTCGGATTCCAGATATCGAAAGTCACTGGTTGTCCACTCGGCGATATTCCTCTCGGCCAGCCTGTCCAGCAAGTAGCAGAAAATCCTCTCGGAGTCAGTGGTTCCCAGAGGGGTATACTTCTCAGGTACGAAACAATCAACGTCTTGGATTGTGCCATTGTGAGCGAACGCGTATTCGACAACGCGACCTCCGTGCAGGAAACGACGATAGAAGGGATGCGTGTTGAGGTAGCTTCTCTCCCCGCAGGTAGATCTGCGGACATGACTGATGATGGTGTCGGAGGTGATGCTGGTCTCAGCGAAATCGAAGAGCCGGCTCTCAACTGAAGACCGTGGTTCTTTCACAAGCTGTAGCAGATTGTGGTCAAAGAAGGCAACACCCCAGCCGTCAGGATTCACATCCCCCCGCTTCTGAAACTTATTCAGGGATATTCTGGCCGAGATGGACTGGCTGAAGGACAGTGCCAAGAGCTCACACATGAGTGGAATCCACCTCAGTTGTAAGTGAAATGAGGTCTAATCAGTATTCCCTTGAACAGTATGGAAACTCCACGTGCTCTATGGCCAGATATCCTCATCCTTGCTCTCGGATGGAGGCTCACTTTCTTCTCGGTCCCACCACATCTGTTCAGTATCACTCTCAATCCATGTTGCGGGTTCGGGTGGTGGCCACTTCTTCAAAATCACGTAGCCGAGAATGAAGAGAATCGGGAGGGGTATTACAAATGGAGGGCTCGCTGGATAGGGTGAGATTAGCGCGATTATCAGATAGGGAAGCATGAAGATGAGAACCGGAGTAATCTCAGAGAGAATTCCAATTCGAATCGTGGTCTTCTTCGTCTTATCTGCAGAATAGCACTTGTAGATGAAGTAGACGAAGACGATCTTGAAGCCGTAAAGGGGGAAATTGGTCAACAATGAGAAAGGAGAGATGTAGAAGGGCATATAGGGACTAGGCGAGAACATCCACGTCGGCGCATAAACAACTAAGAGAAGATGACCCATTTGTGCCTGAAGGACGACGAATATCGGGCTGACAAGCATCACGACAGACAGGATGCCAGCCATGGTCTGTCGACTGACTGGTAGGTCATGCTCTAATGTAGGCTCATCGACTGGATGCAATCTCAATTCTCCCGCACAAAGAGGCTCATCTCAACCTTAACTGCTTTTCGATGCTGTGCGACTACCTGTACCTTCTCACCGCGAATATCGCCACTACTAGGAGCACAGCGATGACTACAACGATAGCGAGCATGACAGGCGGAACCACAGAGGGCACAGCAGTCGTTGTAGTTGTAGTACTAGTGGTTGTGGTGGTTGTCGTACTGGTGGACGTGGTGGTAGTCGTCGTTGAGGTTGTGACATTAGTCATGGAGAGCTCTGCTCCTGAGTAGTAATCGTCCATCAGTCGAAAAACGTCTGTGTTGTCAATCGTATAGTTCTCCGGAAGGCCTTCGAAAGCCTCTCCAAAGCAGAAGAGAGGAACAGGGGTCGATGTGTGGTAGTCCGTACTCCAAGATACTGTCACATTCTCCACTCGTGCGACTCTGAGAGAGCGATTCTCGTTCTCAGTCATCGATGCATCCGGAAGAGAGTCATTCATGTCTTCGCTGATGACCGTAAGTCCACCAGTCTCGTGATCGGCTGTGACCAAGAGAATTGTGTTAGAGTGCGAGCCTACATAATCCATGGCAACGCCCACAGCCTCATCGAAGGCGATTGTGTCCAGAGCATCATCGACTGGGTCATTGTCATGACCAGCATGATCAATCCTTCCACCCTCAACCATCAAGAAGAAGCCATCCGGATCGTCCGAGAGCAGGTCTAGCGATTTGCCCGTCATCTCAGCCAGTGAAGGAGTCAGAGTGAAATCTCTGTCCTGTTCGTAGTCCATGTAAGAGTCCGAGAAGAGTCCAAGAACCTTACCTGACGGAACTGAGAGAAGCTGGGATCGGTTAGTCACAAGAGAATAGCCCCGGCTCTGCATTGTGGTCAATTGTGAGGAAGAGAAGTATGAATCGCCGCCTCCGAGAATCACGTCAACATCCACTTCCTCCACTGCCTGTCGAGCTATCTCGCTGTAGCTAGATCGGCTAACCACATGAGCATAGAAGCTTGCAGGTGTTGCATGCTGGACAAAGCACGTAGAGACCACTCCAGTGGACTTGTTCTGCTCCTCTGCAATCTCAAGAATGGTCTCGAGTGGTTCCTCAGATGGGTCCACCGAAATCATAGCATTGTTGGTCTTGAAACCCGTAGCCAGTGCCGTACCAGCAGCGGCAGAATCAGTAATCTCTTGATTGGCACTATGCGTAAGGACGGATGCGGTAAAATCGTAGTTCTCCATCCGCAACGTTCCGTTCTTTCCTACCTCGACCCAGCGTGCAAGTTTGACGTGCTCATACCCCATCCCGTCGCCTATCATGAGAATCACGCTCAGCGGTTCCTCCTCGAGGGCGGGTTCTGAAGATATCGAAGCGCCAAGAGAGGGCATTGTGGCCATCAGGCCGATATAGAACAAAGTGACTAGTAGTACAGACGTTGACTGCCGAGATGAAACTCTGGAGAACATGGTCAGAGGGTCGGTCACGGGGCATATATCGATATTGTTCTGGCCTTGCTTGAGTTGTAAGGGAGAGAGGCAAGGGTCGAGAGGAAACACATATCTACAGAGGCTCCAACAAACCGCATGATTGAGAGGTCAGCATCGTGGCATCAGATGATAGTTGCGGCAAGGTCATGGCAGTCTGCTTTTTCACCATTTTTGTTGGCGTGGCGTGGGGCATGTCAGGAATGGTCTCCGGCATCACCGGCGGAATGGGATTTTTCGCCATCGTCCCGTTCGCAATGGGGCTGTTCGGAGTCATAATGTGCATAGCAGTGCTGAGAGGATCCTCCAGTCAGACGAAAATCTCCTATCCCACAACTTCCGGGGTTTCGTCATACTCAGGTGACAGTATGTCATCTAGGCGGAGGGAGGAGCGCAGAGTGCTCTACCAGGTCCCCGCACGATGCCCATCGTGTGGTGCGAAC
>SDNO01000232.1 GCA_004524435.1 Candidatus Thorarchaeota archaeon
CTCGTGCTCTCCTCACCTTCATGAAATCAACATCATGCTCCGAGAGCTGAGAAACGTACTTGGACCGGAGCTCATCACCTTTGAGGGGCTTACTCCTCTCTTCATTGACTTCTCTCCTAGAGATGTGGTGCAGTTCTTCAAAGAGAGTGTCGAGGAGAGTGTGAAGACAGGTTCTCGCGAATTCTACCTTGTGCATGAGGATACAGCCGATGAGATTACCATGAACCAGCTCTATTCTCTTGCGCAGGGCATTGTTACTCTGACTACCTCACGTGGAAAGCACTACCTTACGGTCAAGAAATCGAGTGGTGTGGATCTCCCCTATAGTCCCATAGAATATGTCCCAAAAACCGCCGGTCCTAACAAGTCAGACTGGCAGATTGAACTCAACTGGTGAGATTGCTCGATCGTCCCTCATTCTCCAATCATTCTCTATCTCGGTCTTCTACTTGATTCATAAACCGCTCGAAGAGCTGAAGAATCTCCCGTACGGACTCGGACCAAGAAGCCACGACGATATCAGCACTCTGGGGGACGCCTCGTCTAACGGGATTTAGAATCGACCGAAGTTCTCTACATGTGCCCGAATCTAACGAACAGTCAGAGAGGATATCTTCGATTCGTGTGATTATCTGTCCCCTTTTAGAGGCATACTTCATCCGTTCTTCATCAATCTCCGAGAGTTTCCGGTTGACTTTCCCAAGCTCGTTCAGGAGCAACTTAATCTCCTGCACATCCACTGCCTGAGACGGTTCGGTTTCAGATCGCGTACCGAGCTGGAGGGAGGCTGTCTGACCGGGGCTCAGCCGAATTACGAAAGAGTTAGGGAGAATTGTGGTTGATAGACCAAAGCTTACAGTGAGGTTGTAGTAGGTTCGGTCCGGCCCCATGTCACTTGCGCCAGTCTCATGACTCACAAGTCCTGCGTCCTCCAGAGCCTCCAAGTGTTTCAAGACAACTCGACGATTCATGTCAAGGAGCTTGCTCAGCTCATACGGGTAGCGTGGCCCCTGGGCGAGCAATCTCAAAATCCGGCGTCGCGTCATATGACCTAGAGCCTTGAAGACCTTGTCCAGATCATATTTTTCGTCAGTAGACATTGTAATCACCGAATGAGTGACTTGTCCCTAGATTCTCCCTACCAGTCACAGGTACTCGACGTTGTCCCAGAGTTTGAAGAGGAATACGAGCCATTCCATGTAGAGCACATCTGGCTGCCAGAGATCTACTCCTGAAGTAGAGACCCATTCCGGCCAGATGCTCGTTTCTTGTGTTCCTAGTATTGCATCCATGTTGTTCACTTTTTGCCAGTCCCAGCCGTCTAGGGACCACTTAGTCACTAGTATCTAGGTCCATGCCATTAAAAACGATTCGCTAATTGCAAGACGGAAACTCTCTCTTTGGTTCTGGCAGGTGCCGACACCTGTGGGGCGACACCTAGGTTCACCGATGCTCAGCCGAATCGGAAGCATCTGAATGGGTCTCCCTCTTATCATATAGTGGTCCGTGTCCGGTCAGAAAGCCCGATGCCACGCCTTCTTTGGATGAGATGACAGGGCGCGACGCCCGTACCAGTAGATATCTAAGGAATCGGAGATCGGTGACTTTCTCTCCCACGCGGCGCTGATATCGCATTTTCTCTTCCTCCCACGCAAGAACATCATGATCAGTGAGACC
The DNA here is from genome assembly GCA_004524435.1 of Candidatus Thorarchaeota archaeon. GTDB lineage: Archaea > Asgardarchaeota > Thorarchaeia > Thorarchaeales > Thorarchaeaceae > TEKIR-12S. Next base: position 1,678 of record SDNO01000232.1, read on the forward strand.
TTTCAGCAGCTTGTTTTTTGAGCCCTTTACCTGTTTCAATCTCGTCACCAAGTTAACAAGGTTAGAGGGGTAACCATCTATAGTCCCATGTATTACCTGCGCGATATGGCGACAATGCATGCTCAGCTCTGATTTTTCGAAGACGCCTTGCCTTTCTTTGACGAATTGCCCTGTGGTTTATGTGTACCTGCGGAGCTCTCAGCCGGTGTGAAAGAGGCAACAGTTGTCGCTCCTCCCGACTCCCCTTGAGGTTCGACGGCCGCTTGTACCGGAGCAGTATGATAGAGAGTGGTGGTACCTGTCTTCTGGAATTGCGTCACAGCCTTCCATGTTGCAGACTTGTCTGCTATGGTTGTTAGTTTCTTGATTTTGAACATGATGATAGCCGCGATGTCAATGATTGCAATGTTCATGACCAGAAGCATTAGTGATCCAATTCCGATCTGTATCATCGCTGCGGAAGAGCTCACTGCCCCGAGCACAATCATGAGGCCAACGTTAACAGCTGGTGGCATCAGTGCAGCTGATATCGCAACTCCAACCAGAGTTGACATGTCACCACGCGTAACAGAAACAGCAACTGCAGCACCGGAGAATATCGCAATACCGATGTCGATAGCGTTGAAGCCTGCTCTGCGAGTAATCTCGGTGAGAGCCCCTGCATTGATATCTGCGAGTATTGTCGAAACCAAGGGAGGATAGACGACAGGTAACAGAACGGCCATCAATGCACCGACAGCAAAGGACAAGGCCAGAGCAATGAATTCATTCTGAGTGCCCTTGATGAACAAGGAACGGTCGCTGACAACATAACCAAGAGCAACCCCAAGCATTGGCCCCATAAGTGGTGATAGAAGCATCGAAGCGACAATCACTGTAACGTTGTTCTGTGCTAGCCCGAAGCCAGCCATGACCGCTGCAAGAACAACGAATGCGATGAAGTCGAAACTGAGCGAGGCCTGCTTCTTGACATTGTCATAGATCTCTTCTACCGCCAGAGCAGCCTCACGCTGAATTCGTTTCTCACTCGTTTCATCTGCCTCCCGAGGCAGTGAGGTCCTGAGATCCATGATATCAATGAAACCATATTCGACGCCGACACCACGGCTCTTCAGTTTCTCAACTGTTTCCAATACTGCATCATCAGGTATCCTGAACTGCAGTATATGTGCGGTATCAGTGGCGAATCTCAGTACATTCTTAACATTGAGGTTGTCCACCACGAACCCGAACACCGGTTCGGTCTTATCGTAGGGCACCACAATCTGGACTTGCTTCAACAGATTAGCAGCTCCGAGAACTAACGTGATGCACCCTCGACACGATTATTAAGGATTTCTCGAATACTCATTTTTGTACAGCTGGCGTGTTGTAGTAGATGTAATACAATGCGCATTCTGCGGCAAATCTTAGAAAGTGCCTACCAACAAGGATTTGAGGAGTCATTGGTAGCCAGAAGAAGAGGAGTGAGAAGTGGCCGTCCTTGAGACTCTCATTGCGTGGTTTGCCCTTTCCCTGACTGGAGCCCTTGCACCAGGCCCGCTGTCGGCGGCTGTGGTCATGCAGACGAACCGACATGGCAGACTGCACGGAATCCTACCTATGGTCGGTCACGCTATAGTGGAAATAGGCATTGTAGCTGCGATTGTGCTCGGAGTCCAAGCATTGACACTCACAACCCCAGCGATCTCTCTCATCCTTGGTTTCGGCGGAATAGTCATTGTCCTCTTCGGGTTGCTGGCTCTCAGAGAGTACCGGATAGATGAACCCTCCAAAGATGGAGGGGAACTTTCTGAGACCTCTGCGACTACTGTCCTAGGAGCAACTGCACAGGGGGCGGCTGTCAGCCTACTATCACCCTACTTCCTCTTGTGGTGGTTCGCGGTGGGGCTATCGTCAGTCACCATGCTTGTAGCTGAACTCCAGGTGGGAGTTGGGACAGTGCTGTTGGCCGGTATTCTAATCTATCTGACCCACGTGTCCACCGACTTCCTGTTCGGAGCTGTTCTGACAATGAGTACGGATAAGGCCTCCGAGAAGACGAAAGCTGGGGGCATCAACTGGATCAGCATGGTTATCGGTCTTTTTCAGGTAATTCTTGGGGCCTGGTTTCTATTGCAGGCACTCCAAATCTGGCTAGGAACAGCATGATATCATTCAAGAGCCTTCCGGACGAGAGCAGCCTGAAGATGCCGTAGATCATAACCCTGAACCTCATTCTTACTCCATTAGGCTTTGATTTGTTCAATTGCAGTGCCTTCTTCGTCAATCAGCCTCAGGTCTCTGGCTGTCTCAATCTCCATCTCTGTCAAAACCGAATCTGCATGCTCCGAATTGCCGCGTAGCTCACGGAGAAAAATTCTCGCTCTCACGGGCCCGATGCCCTTAATCTCAGAAAGACATCGTTCTAATTCTGCCGGTGATTCGCTCAATCTGTCCGGATTCCTGACTTCTCCTTCATATTCTGTGATGATGTGTTCAGCCATGATTTTCATGTGGTCCGAAGTCGGAGGACTAATCTGGGGCTATGGAATAGGGATCGTTATGAAGCATGTCTTGATCACTGGATTCGAGCCATTTGATGGATCCTGCCTGAATCCATCTGCAGAAGTGGC
>SDNO01000233.1 GCA_004524435.1 Candidatus Thorarchaeota archaeon
CGCGAGACCTCTCAGATAGCTGACCCTGTTCTCCCATTGATTCTTGATGGGGATCTTGTCTGGCAGTCAGGGCTTCTCTTCGCGAGAAGTGGAGAGAAGGTTGCCATTGTCGGCAGCTTCGATGCTGACGCAATCGGCAATACGGGCATCTTTGACAGGGTCATTCCCTATGTTGAATCGGTGGAAGATTTTCTCCTTGAAGAACTGGAGCGCTTGAACCCTGAACAGATTGCAGTGAACTACAGCAGGGACAATGTAGCCGCTGACGGGCTGACCGTGGGTATGTATCAGATTCTGAAGGACCACCTCTCAGAGATAGCAATGGAGGATAGACTGGTCAGCGCTGAGGGTGTTATTGGTAAGCTTCGTGGCCGAAAGACTCCCACTGAGATAAGCCGAATCCGAAGGGCGGTCGAAATCACCGAGGCAATCTATGATGAGATGAAGGAAAAGATCAGCGTAGGCATGACGGAACTACACATATACCACATGTTTCATCGCGCAATGGAACTTCAAGATGTCACGAGTGCTTGGAATCCTGACCATAATCCTGCGGTAGACGCCGGTCCCAACAAGGAATTCGGTCATTCTGGGCCCACTGATAACAAGACGAAAGAGGGACACCTACTGCATTTCGACTTCGGAGTGCGGTGGAAAGACTACTGCTCTGATATTCAACGAATGTTCTTCTTTGGAGGCCCTTCTGACATCCCTGAAGAGGTGAAGACAGCCTTCGATACAGTTTGTGGGGCAATCCAGTCTGCAGCCGATTTCATCAGACCCGGGAGAGTCGGTCATGAAGTGGATGCTGTGGCTCGAGAGTATGTGGTGGACCGTGGATACGAGGGATACAAGCACGCTCTGGGTCACCAAGTGGGGCGACAGGCTCACGATGGTGGTACCTTGTTAGGACCCTTGTGGGAGAGGTATGGTGATAGCCCCAGAGGTGAAGTTGAGAAGGGTAATGTCTTCACACTGGAGCTCTATGTGACAACGGACAATTTCGGTCAGGTGAGTCTCGAGGAAGACATCGTTGTGACATCCAACGGTTGCGAGTTTCTCTCCAGTCCCCAGACTGAGCTGATATGTATAGAGTAGAGGAGCAAGATACAGAATGACTGGTCGAGGAAGAAAATTGCGTGAGAAGTATGTGACCAACAAGATAAAGCGGAACATGATCATGTCTAAGCTTCCACTCCTCTCTGATGAACAAGTAGACCTGCTCTACGGCATGGTCAAACGATGGACCGAGGAAGAGGAAGTCACCACAGAATGAACCATACAATCCCTATACGCTAGTAGAGCCGGACCGGTAGCCCTCCAAGTCAAGTGCGACATACTTGAACCCCGCCTCTTTGGCCGTCTCAACCAGGCGGTGAATCTCGGGGTCTCCTACGAACTGAGCTAGTTGCTCTGGAGGAATCTCGATCCTTACCAAGTCTCCATGATAACGTGCACGAACGCACTCAATATCCGAGATCTCTCGTATCTTGGTTTCGACAGCCTCAATCATAGCGAGACGCGCTTCTGTAATCTCGACGTTCGGAGGAAACCTTGTGGCGAGACAGGCCTGTGGGGGCTTCTCTGCTATGCCCAAGTCATGGTCCCGTGCGTAGGCTCGAATGTCCTCCTTTCCAATTCCCACCTCTAGGAAGGGGGAGCGTATGTCACTCTCCTTCAAGGCCTTGAGGCCTGGTCGATGTCCGTGGATGTCGCTCGCATTGGTTCCTTCAACAACAAGGTCCATTTCTTCTTCATTCTTGACCTGAAGCCAGAGATGGGTTAGACTCACTTTACAGTGGTAGCATCTATCCGGCAGATTGGCCGACAGCACGTCATCTGCTGTCCAATCGAATCTGACCACCTTGTGTTCTATTCCCAGCCGCCCGGCGAGGTCAACGGCCTCATCAATCTCAAACTGAGGAACTGTCTGCATATCTACAGTGAGGAGAAGGGTTTCAGCTGCAACTCCTCGGGACACGTGGGCCAGTACCGTACTGTCTACTCCTCCACTGTAGGCGACGATGACCCTCTTTCCTCGGAGCATTTCGTGTATTCTATCGAATTTCTCCTGAGCTGTCTTCTCGCCCATGTCGATTCCTCTCATCTGCTGCTGTCATCTCGGGAAGAGAGAAAAGCATTGCCAATGCCCCCATTTCGGACTCTCGAACCTCGCCTTACTTGCCTGACCACATGTCAAGCGATATAAGACGGATAACGGAATCAAGACCGATGATGGACAGACGGAGCTGTAGGACAGGCTTTCTTTGGTCCCCAACCTTTGATAGTCACGACTATGGGCGCCGTCATCCTATCCGGAGAAACCGCTTCACGTACATCAAGGAAAGCGTGGAGGCAGAAGGCTGTCTGGACTCGTCGAGACTTGATATTCTTGAGACCGACATGCTTCCTGAGGATGTGCTGCGGGCAGTCCATTCATCAGATTATATCTCACGGGTAAGAGAAATATCCCAGTCGGGACTTGGAAACATAGCCGACGATACCCCTGGCTTCAAAGGGATATACGAAAATGCATTGAGTGTGTCTGGTGCCACTGTCTGGGGCATCCGATCTATCCTGTCTGGTTCTATAGACCACTTCTTCTCACCAACAGGCGGCTTCCATCACGCAAGATACGACGGTGGTGGAGGTTTCTGTGTCTTCAATGATCTTGCGGCAGCCGTCTATGAACTGCGTTCCAGCGGCTTTCAAAAGATACTAATTGCTGACTTCGACGCACATCACGGCAACGGCACACAGACCTACTATTACGACTCCCCAGACGTGATGCAGATCTCATTCCACGAGGATCCCGAGTGGATGTATCCACATGACGGATTCATCAAGGACGTAGGTGCAGGTGAGGGTATAGGGTACAATGTCAACATGTGGTTCCCCATGGATTCAGGCGACGAAGTCTATAGGTTTGCATTCAGTGAACTCGTGCCCCCCCTTGTTGATTCTTTCGGACCTGATTTCATCCTGTTTCTCCCCGGTTTTGATGCGCACTACCTCGATCCGCTGACGCACATGAATCTGACTACAGAGACAATACAATATGTTGCAGAAAGCATGCACCGTTTTGCTCATCAGTACTCTGAGGGGCGACTAGGGGTACTCTCTGGTGGAGGGTATCACCCGAGGGCATTGGGATCAGGTGCCTGTGCTGTGCTGTCAATTCTCACTGGATCTGAATATGCTGCCCCTCCTCAGAGCCCTCCTTTCGATCACGATGACGAAGAGACTTGGAGAATCGTTCGAGAAAATGTCTCTGTATTGAAGAGTCTCGTGTTTCCTATGCACGGGCTAGACACCTAGGGCTGCTTCGGGAGTCAGTCTACCCCTTCAGCTTCCACGGGGTCAGTAACGTGGAGGTCAAGAACTCTTCCTGAAATCCCTCTCTCCCAGCCAGCTCGATATACTGTACATTCTTGGCTATTCTCTCAGCAATGCGTCGCTGGTCAAGGGAGAGCGCCATTCTCTTGGCCCCGTCTCCTGCAGCATTCCCCACGGCCAGTATCCTCTCCTGCGGAAGTGCGGGAATCAACCCGATTTCAATTGCGCTCTCAGTCCTGATGTAGTTACCGAAGGCTCCTGCCAACACAACCATGTCGATATCTTCAGTCTTCACGCCTGCGGCCGCCAAACCCATTTTGGTGCCTGCCTGGATGGCTGCCTTGGCCAGTTGGACCTGTCTGACATCCTTTTGTGTGAAAAGAATGCGCTGCTCTGCATCGTACTCGCCTATATCTGCAACAAGATAGACCCTTCCTAGGTCCTCATGTCTTTCGATTCTCTTGGATGAGTGGAATCTGCCGCCTTCATCAAGCAGAGAGGCCCCTCTCATCTCGGCAACCAGGTCAACGATTGCAGAACCGCAGATACCCCGAGGAGGCCCTCCTCCTATGACTGCTATCTCCGGAGTCTCTTGAGGATCTTTGATTGTGACATATTCGATGGCTCCCTCTTGCCCTCTCATACCCTGCTGGATTGTCGCTCCCTCAAAGGCTGATCCGGCTGCTGCAGAGCAGCAGTATATTTGTCCCTCATCAACGATCACAATCTCTCCGTTGGTTCCAATATCGATACCCACCACATGGCCCTCACTCTCGTCAAATCTCTGGGATAAGATGAATGCCACTGTGTCTCCGCCAACGAAGCCGGATATGTTTGGAGGGCAGTACACGTGAGCAG
>SDNO01000040.1 GCA_004524435.1 Candidatus Thorarchaeota archaeon
ATCACAACTCCTCGAAAGGAACAAACGGGTAGTGAGAGAATGCAGTTCTGTGAGAAATGTGGCGCAATGATGGCACCTGTGACAGATGAGGATGGAAATAGGGTTTTGAAGTGCAGGAGTTGTGGCCACACAGAGAGCCTCAGTGGCGAGCTGAGGGTCACTCACAAAATAGAGAAGACTCCCAAAGACAAGATTGTCGTCGTGGAAGACGACTCCATTCCAATGCCTGTTACAAAGGCAACGTGCCCTGAGTGTGGAAACAACGAGGCGTACTACTGGACATCACAGACCCGTCGAGCCGATGAAGGGGCTACCGAGTTCTACAGATGCACAAAGTGTAAGGCGACCTGGCGCGAGTATGGCGGCTGAGTGACGTTAACTTTTGTTGACTCACGATGCCAAATTAGCTAATGCCGACAGAGACGTTGACGGGGCACTTTCACCATCGGATGGTCAGCTGATTTTGTACTTTCCTTTTCTCCCCCAAACACATCTTGAGGATAGAAGCGCGGATCTTCTCCCTGGGAAGCACTTCTAGGTGGGCCTCAAATAGTGAATAGAGGGACTCAGGGGGGATGTGAGAGATGAGTGGATTAGAGGAGATTCAGGAGCGAGTGAATGATACCCTGGCCTTGGCTGATCACATGGCCGATGAGATGGACTTCCACGGCCATCCCGCTACTACGCGAGTGAGCCGTGCAGTGGATTATCTCAAGCTAGCAAGCATGGTGCTCAAGCATCCTGAGCTCGTGGGGGTGAGGGAGTTGGCCGGATTCATTGGGCAGCATCTTCAATCCGAGGAGGAGCCCTTCGACGTACTTCAGACGGTCTATGAAGAGCTTCGAGAACTCATCAAAAACATGTCTCTCTTTGCCGGTACCAAGTATGCCATACATACAGGAAGAGAATGATATGGCGAGACGAGAGGAACGGAGATTCGTGGAACTTGGTAACGTGCGATTCAGGTTCCTGCGCCACTATCAACGCGGGGAATCACTGAGACCTCAGGAGCTAGTGATTGTAAACCCGAGGTCGGGACTTATGTGTGTGGCTGCAGAGCGCCTCGTTTGATCTTTCAGATTGACGGCTGGTGGTAGCACCGGCCCATTTTTACAGACAGACTTATACACACTCAAATACCCCCGACATAGTACTTCTTGATGAGATTGTTCTCTCATCACAAGATGGCAGCCGAGGTGAAACCAGTGACCGAGGAGAAGAAGAGCTTTCCACCAAGAAAACCCGCCAGACTCACTACAGTACGAGAGCTGAGTCCAGAGACAAAAGGCCCGGTGAGGATACTCGGTATCGTGGTTGAAGCAAGGACTGGCGTGGCACTTGTCCAAGATGTCATGGATGAGGTTGGCCATGCTGCAAGCATCCCTGTCACTGTTGAAGGCACCCTAGAGGTTGCTCAGAAGTATATGCTAATTGGAGAAGTCACAGAGAAGACCACTTCGAAGGGTAAAGAGATGCAATTGGTAGCAACCGTTGCTCATAACGTGGACGAGCTTGACATAAAAGAGTTTAAGCAGGCACTCAACCTAGAGAAGCAGGTACTAGACTATCTCCGGAGATAATTGGAGGCGGCTAGATGTTTCATGCGACGCTAGATAGTAGCAAGACTTGGAAGCAAATTGTGGATGCGCTGGCAACCCTGCTCACTGAGGTCAACTTCGTGGTCAATAAGAATGGAATCACATTGACACAGTTGGATTCATCCAAGGTGGCCATGATTGACCTGACTCTCCCCGCAGGTGTCTTTCAGGAGTTTAACTGTGACGAAGAGATGCAACTCTGTCTCGGTGTAGACGAACTGACCAAAATCAGCAGAAGAATGGCCGCAGATGACCGACTTGAGTTTGATGTTGGCGACGACAAGAGATTCGAGATCAAGATGATAGGTCAGGCAGAGCGAGTATTCAGACTTCAGATGCTTACACCCCCCGATAACCAAGCGAAACGCCCAGACCTGAAATTCATGGCCAAACTCGAGATGAATTCTGATGCCCTCAAACAGGCCGTCAAGGACATTGGCGTCATATCCAATCATATCAAGGTCACTGCAGATAAGAAGTCAGTGATTTTTGCTGGAGAGGGCGACACCGGAGAAGCAGAGGTCCAGCTGACAACTGGAGAAGACTCGGTGATCTACGACTTGGATAGCAAGGAAAAGTCCACCGCTATGTACGCATTGAACTATCTCTCAGAGATTGTAAAGGCGGTCGCCGCTGACACAGTGATCATCCAATTCAGCGATGACAAACCGATGAGGTTGGACTTTGGCATTGCTGAAGCAGGTAGTATTAGCTTCGTGTTGGCACCTCGGATTGAGAGAAGATAACCGCAGGGGTCGTTGGCAGGTGTTCACCCTCTTGCCGATAGAAACTAGCGGGCCATGTAATTGTCAGACGAACGGCTCAGGAGTTTGAGTGCTTTGTCAAGTAAGTCTCGGGAAGCAACAAGGAGGTTCTTGCAGCTTGCATTTAGAGACTACTACCGAAGCCATCCCGATGACATAGATATTCCTGATAGGGTACACACTCGAGAGTTCGGTCTGCAGACCTGGCACTATAACTGGATCTGTAGAAAGAGACATGTGGAGAACGATGAGGGAGAGGTGAGCGTTGTGGGCTGTGGTCGATCCGGACGCTCCTATGGGCGACCCTCAATCTGTCCAATCTGTGGAGCCAAGGGGTTGAGCATAAACAACTGGAGTAGGCATGTAGCATTCCGTTCAGGTAAAGATTTGATTGATGGACTGGTCAAGAATGCACCCCATAGTATCTACCATTCTGCCGCCTTCTATAGAGTGCCCACTGCACGAATGGAAGATAAGGAGTGGATGGGAGCCGAGCTGGTATTCGATATAGATGCAGACCATCTGGATTCTCCCTGTACCAAGAGCCATGATTCGTGGATCTGCACAAATCCCGACTGTCAAGAGAAAGGGACAGGGCCAGCACCCGATGTCTGCCCGAAATGTGAGGGTACTTCCTTCAATGTCAGGAAGTGGATCTGCAATCGATGTCTTGAGGATGCGAAGGATAACACCCTCAAGGTCTATGATGAATTTCTTGTGCAGGATTTTGACATCGACCCTGCAGACATCCAGTTGAACTACAGCGGCCATCGAGGATACCACATACGTGTGAAAGACCCGAAGGTCTTCTCTCTCGATTCAAGTGCTCGGATTGAGATAGTCCATTACATAACCGGATTTGGCTTCCAAGGAAAGAGAGTGGTTGTATCGAGAGGACAATCCGAGGCAATCACAGGACGGGCGGTACCTGGGTGGGGAGGTAAGATTGCCGATGCGATGGTGGAATTCATCAGGAAGATTGACGATTTCGAGGGGAAATACAGATGGCTTACTCCCCTCCAGAAATACAGGGATGAGGCACTGGAGGGACTGCTCCTCGATGAGCCTATCCTCAGCGCAAGGGTCAAAGGAGTAGGTCTTAAGTCGTGGCAGGAGATAGCAGACATAGCCGCAGATGAGTACGGCGGAGAGATAGATGTGCCGGTTACGCACGACATTCACAGGGTCATCAGACTCATCGGAAGCCTTAGCGGAAAGACAGGATTCGCCGTGAAGGAACTCACCCGAGATAGCATCGACGAGTTTGACCCCTTCTCTGATGCTTTGTCAATCCAAGGTAATGAGCTTCGGGTTGAAGTCACAGGCGGCGCCCTCGGTGTTCCGGAATTCCGAATTGGTGAGGACGAGTACGGGCGTCTTGAGGACGGGGTGGTGTCACTGCCCACCGCTGCTGCAGTCTTCTTGATGTGCAAGGGGGTAGCTGTAATTGAGTAAGGTAAACTATGCGGACATTCAGAAGACGTGGGAGGCAGAGGTACGAGAGGACAGACTTCAAGACCTACAGGACTTGCGCCTCGCCGAACTGGGCGAATACCTCTCATCGATTCGGTTGAGGCTGACTGAGACTCCTGCAGAGGATGAACTGCAAGCAGATCTCTTGACTAGGGAGATTCTCAATGCCGAGTATATGTTGAAAGATCTTCTTCGGTTGAGAAGGGAGAAGATTGTAAAGGCAGCAGAGGAGAGCAGAAGACCTCTAGGAGTCATGACAATCTCCGAGGAGAGATTCTATGATCGCCTTGTTAGAGGGTTTGAAGGGCATGGTGACTTCGTCGAGGAGGCACTGAAGGGGCAATCGGTTTCAACCACAACAGGAGAAGAAGGCGGAGACCAAATCATCCCAGAAGATACTGGTGACGATGTTGACTATGTTCTTGTTCGATTCCTGAAGGCTGTCGAAACACAGTTCGTAGGCATGGATGAAGAAACCTATGGACCGTTCGAACCCGAGGAGATTGCACGCATCCCGGTAGATAATGCCGAAATATGGCTGCGGGACGGAACGGTAACAAGAATCGCACCTCAGAAAAATGGGACTCGTGGCAAGAGATGAACGACAAGAACACTCGTGCAGAGCTCGAAGAGATACTTAGGACATTGAGCGAGATGCAGGATTTTGCAGAGAAGCGACATGATGAGTTCCAGGTGGCCCTCAGCGGAGCACTTCGTTTGATGACCACCGATAAACTGGACACGATAGAACGGCTGCATGGAAGCAAACAAGAGCTGAAGGGGTATCTTGTCCGAAAGCATCTGCAACTGAAACAAGACATCTTAGATACCTATCGCGAAATCGAACAGAAAGTGCTCCTCTTGCGCGATACAACACAAAATCAATAAGAGGGGCAGGTGGTTGTTCGCGCCATGTCGCCGAAGAGAGAGTGGATTGTTATCTTTGGGTGGGTCATCTGTATTGGTCTAGCTCTGACTGGATCAATGTACTATCCTCTTGCAGGGCAGGGCGTTCTGGCGGTTCTTGCATATGAGACTGTGGTCATCTTCCTGACAACAGGTATTGCCCTCCTAGTCTACAAGAAGGCATTACCAGGTACATGATGCTCATTTCAGAGTCTGAGCGAATCCTTCACTTTCTTCGCCATTCTGTAAACCTTTAATACGTCGGTCCAAATCACCGAGTCGCATCCGTATAGCATGGCACAGCACTCCATAGTGGTGTTAGTAAATGGCAGAAACTGACGAGAAGGCAAGTCCCCCGGTCACCCTGGTGGATCCAATCGACATGTCGAAGTTGGACCCCAGTTTCCGTGATGATGTGAAGAGCATGCCAAATGGCGAAGAACTCACGGCCTGTTTTGCATGCTCAACCTGTACAGCAGCGTGTCCCATTGCAAATCAATGGGATTTCAAGCCGCATCAACTAATCAGGATGATACTACTTGGTATGCGTGAAGAAGTTCTTTCCTCCAGAGAGATCTGGGAGTGTCTAACTTGTTTCGAATGCCAAGAGAGATGCCCCCAGAATGTCAGGGTCACTGACATCTTCTTTGATTGTAAGAATCTTGCTGCCGAAGAAGGATATGAGGTTCCAGAGAACGTTCTCGTTCTGGGAAAGGAACTGGTTGACAAAGGCCAGCTCTATGTTGTCACCGCCGACTGGGAACGAGAAGACTTGGACTTGGAACCAGAGGTGCCAGGTCTCTCTGTTGAAGAAGTGGAGAAGATACTGAAGAAGACACGGACAGGCCGGCTCGTAGGAGGAGAATAGATTGCCGACATACAATCTCTACATGGGCTGCAGTGTCCCTGCAAACTATCCGAACTATGAGGCAGCCATGCTGCGAGTCGCAAAGGCCTTTGATATGGAACTGGAATACATGGAGGATGTTGCCTGTTGTGGCAGTCCAAACCTCCGGGCATTCGACTACTTTGGTTGGCTTGTAGTCAACGCTCGTACCATTGCCATTGGGGAGAAGAATGGAAACGATATTGTGACACCATGCAATGGTTGTTTTGGATCCCTCAAGGATGTACTGTACCATCTGAAGCATGATGATGAGATGAGAAAAGAGGTCAATGATGAGCTGAAGGAGGAGGGCCTGGAACTCAAAGGGACCATCAAGGTTCGTCACTTTGTTGAGGCACTCTATACCGACATTGGCATCGATGCCATTAGAGCCAAGGTCACCAACCCACTTGATGGGGCAGAGATAGCCATTCACTACGGCTGTCACCTCCTAAGACCCGAGGATGTGACCGAGTTCAACCCTGAAGTTCTCAAGGAACTCATTAGAGTGACAGGTGCGAAAGTGACCGAGTATCCACTCTGGAAGCAATGCTGTGGAGCCACAGTGCTCCCCGTAAACGAGCCACTGGCCATTAGACTGGCACGGGACAAGCTCAACTCCATAAAGACTGCAGGGGCTGAATTCATCACCGTGGTCTGTCCTGCTTGTGGAAACCAGCTTGATCTGCAGCAGCTCGGGATGAAGGAGTCCTATGGTGAGGAATACGATTTGCCTGTGCTCTTGTATCCCCAGATTCTTGGGCTTGCCATGGGCATGAGCGAAGACGAAGTTGGACTGAATATGAACCGAGTCCCAGCACAGGGGATACTTGAACATCTTGTTGAGTGATTCTGAGGTGAATTCAAGATGACAAGCCCAGTTCTGGTGATTGGCGCGGGCGTTGCGGGCATGACAGCAGCAATAGAGCTGGCTGACTCGGGAGTAAAGGTAGTCCTTGTAGATAGACTAAGAACGATTGGCGGGAATGCCCTTGATCTTTACAAGGCATTTCCCACTGATGATTGCTTCTACTGTTTTGAGGGAAATCGAACACGACCCGGGATTCGAAAGTGTTTCTACCGAAGTGCCATGACGGACCAGCCAAATATTGACTTGTATACTGATACGACCGTGGAGGAGATATCAGGAGAGGCAGGTGAGTTCCACGCTAAGCTGGCTGTAGGTCCCCGGTATGTGGACCCAAAGAAATGCATACTGTGCGGCAAGTGCATGGAACACTCACAGGCATTTGAGATGCTCTCACCTCAGTGTCAGCCACAGGCCGTAGTCTATAACCCCTCCAAGGCAGAAGACGGTGACAAGAAGGCAGAAGAAGAATGTCCCACAGAAGCTATCAATCTCAATGCTGAAGCGTCCGAGGAAACTGTGAAGGTTTCAGACATCATCATTGCTACTGGCTATCACGAGATGAAGCCGGTCAATGTCGAGGAGTACGGTTACGGTACCCATCCCAATATAGTGACTCAATTGGAGCTGGCAAAGATGCTGGATCCCAACGGCGAGTCAGCCGGTACTCTTCTGCGACCTTCAGATGGAGAGCCAGTGAAGAGAATGATGATGGTTCAGTGTGTCGGAAGCCGCGATGAGAGATACTATCCATACTGCTCCAAGATATGCTGCGTCTTCGCATTAAAACACGCAGTCATTGCCACAAAGGAGAGGGAGAATATCAAAGTAAGCGTCGTCTATATGGACATTCGAACATATGACCGGCATGAGCAATACTATCGCGAGGCTCGTGAGGACGGGGTTGAGTTCGTCAGGGGACGAGTGACCCGGATTGAACCAAGAAATGATGGAAGTCTGGATGTCATTGTCTATGACTCGTTACTGGACAAGTATCTGAAGTCGAATATCGATCTCTTTGTGCTCTCCTCAGCATTGGAACCCCCAGAGGGAGCGAGCGACTTGATGAGCCAACTAGGCCTGAAGAGTGCTAGCGGATTCGTAGCGCCTGTCGACTTAGTGGCAGAGAACGAAGTAGTTGTGGGAAAAAGAATCTATGCCTGTGGTACTGCACTGGGACCAGCAGAAGTCCCGGAGAGCGTCAACCAAGCACGAGCGGTAGTATCGAAGATTCTGCAGAGTAGGAAGTGATTATGTGAGTGAGAATCGATCCCCTGTGCTACTGTGTACGTGCGGAGACACGCTATCACTTGACTACGAACTACTGAACAAAGAGCTCTCACAGTATGAAGGCGTGAAATCGGTCACAGTTCATGGTACCGTGTGTCAGAGAGAGGGCCTTGAAGCAATAAAGCATCTTGTCCAAGAGAATGATGGCCGCTTGGTCATCGCTGCCTGCACTAGTCAGAAGATTCAGATGCGGATTGATAACTTCCTGAAAGAAGAGGGAGTTGATTCCTCACAGGTACAGTACGTAAATATCCGAGAACACTCCGCCTGGGTCCACGATGATGTTGGAGATGCCACAGAGAAATCACTCGCGATGATCAAGGGCGCGGTACGACTCGCTAGCTTGTCAGAACCATTCTTGGATGAAACGAAGGAAATCGCAAGTCATGTGACCGTGGTGGGTGGAGGAATCGCAGGTATCGAGTCCGCATTGAGTCTGTCTAATCTCGGCTACCATGTGACTCTGCTTGAGAAAGAGGATGAGCTGGGAGGACATGTGAAGCATCTGCCTGTTGTGGCCCCCACCGGCAAGTCGGGCAAGGAGGTACTGAGCGGCAGGCTGGAATCAATTGACAGGGATGACAATATTGAGGTTCACAAGAATACCACCGTGAGATTCTTTGATGGAGAAATGGGTAATTTCACTGTTCATTTTGTGGATACCGATGGGACTGAGAAAGACTTAGAGACTTCCGGGATTGTCCTAGCCAATGGTTTCAGCGAATTCAAACCAACGGCCATGGAAGAGTACCGGTATGGGAGAAACCCAGATGTCCTGACTCAATTTGAGCTATCTTGTATGCTCTCGGATGGCGAGCTACACAGACCATCGGATGACGAACCCGTCAAAGAGATCATCATGGTGCAGTGTGTGGGCAGTAGGTCAGAGGACTATAAACGTGATTGCAGCAAGCTCTGTTGTACTTTTGCCATAGACAATGCGCTTGAAGTCCTCAAGAGGCATCCCGAAGCACGTGTCAGGATTGTCTACATGGATATTCGTGTCCCCTTTGAGAATGAGATGATCTACAAGGAATCGCGAGAGAAGGGTGTGGACTATATCCGAGGGAGGGTCAGTAGGGTATGGGAGGAGAACGGAGAGACCCATGTCAAGGTATACGACTCGCTTCTTGACAAATACCTAGAGTTTGCTCCGGATCTTCTTGTCCTCTCATCTGCTATTCTCCCTGCTGAGGGTCTCAACGAGCTGTCGGAAACCCTTGGATTTGACATCGAAGATGACGGCCATGTCAAGGAATTGTATGGAAAACTACGAAGACTGGAAACACGAAGAAGAGGTGTTATTGCTGTCGGCGGAGTCACAAGACCACAGTTTGTCTTCGAGGCCGTCACAGATGCACAAGCCGGTGCTCTCGTTATTCATAATGAACTCCAAGAGGGGCAAATCGAGAAATTAGCACGCGGTGCAGTTCTGAACGTAGAGGACTGTGTGGGATGTTCGCTGTGTGCGCAGCAGTGCCCACGAGGCGTCCCTCTGATGATTGAAGAGACCGAGAATCCAGAGGACGAGGATGAAAAGCTGGAGTTCAAGGCTGCGATTGACACTCTCAACTGCCATGCCTGTGGGGTCTGCCAGAGTCTTTGTCCCTCGGCAGCAACTCAACTCAACTTCCTGACCAACGAGCAGCTTTGGGCTCAGATTGAAGGGACCTTGGAAGGGGCTGGACCGGACAATCCGATTACGCTATGCTTCCATTGTGAGGAGTGCGCAGTATCTACCATGGATATCGTAGGCACTCGAAAGATGAAATACCCTGCAAACACTCGGTTCATTCCAGTTCCCTGTGCAGGGCGAGTAAGTATCATAGACATCCTCAAGGGCTTCGAGCATGGGGCAAGTACCGTAATGATTGCCTCCTGTGAAACCGACCGGTGCCATATGGGTGGAACGGGAAACGAGATTGCTCAGGCCCAGATTGATGTGGCCCGGGATATCTTGAGTGCTATTGGATGGAAGGGTGAACGGGTAGACATGTTCAGGATGTACAGCGCAGAACCTGATCGTTTCATAACAGCTATACAAGAGATGGTCAAGCGAGCGAAGGAACTCGGGCCAACGCCAGTCCACCAAGGGACTGCTGGGAAATGGATGGAGGTGAGCAGATGACCGAACCGGCCGCCGCAGGACGCGAGATGGCACCTAAGCGACGACGAATGATGGATATGATAATGGTCCTAGGAGGGCTGAAAGAGGAGTCTGCAATACCTCTTAGCAGAGTCAACGAGGAACTAGAACTACTGAAGGAACAGGTAGCTCCACTGACAGAGGAGATTTTTGCATTCCCGATGAAGTATTTCGATGAGTTCTTAGAGGCCGTGGAGAAGGCGTCTCTTCTTGAGGGGGTTTCTGACAGAGGTATTCTGAAGGAGGCTATTGATAACCTTGAGGAGGCAGTCGAGAAGGGAGATATTGAATCCCTGCAGGGGCTTCTCGACCTTCTAAGAACTAGGCTTGACTCGCTGACGAAGAAACCCGGTCAAGAAGATGAGGGAGAAGAGGTCGACCTGAAGGAAGTTCTTGCGCCTTTGCCCGCACTTGTGGACCAGATATCTGTGATAATCGGCAAGTACGAAGAGAATGCAGCTGAGGACGCAAAGACAGCAGAACAGGACTTGAAGGACTTACAACAGGGCATGGAAGAGGGCAAGGATCTGCTCAAAGAAGATCCTGACGAGGCTCTCGCAAGACTACAGAAACTTGGCACCAAGACACGATATGGTAACTTTCTCAGAACTGCAGCACAGGTGAAGAGAGCAAAACGAGAAGAGCGGGTAGATGAGGAGAGATTTGACTATCTTCTTCGCCACAATATTATGGTTGAGCTCTATCGAGGCGTCGTATACTTCGTGCTGACTCACATGGGCTCGAAGACAGTTGTGGAACTTGCTGACTTAACTGGTATAGAAGCAGATGTGCTTCAAAGAAGTATCGTAAGCATGATTCAGAGAGCCGACATAGAGATGGTCGGTCTTGATGAGAATGCACCCGTCTTTGCACGTGTCTTCGACACCGTTCCAGAGACAACGATGGTTATGAAGAGAACTGTCCAGCAGCTTCGTGCCGTTTCGAGATCCGTGGAAGGAAAGAACAGGGAGCTGATTGCTTCCTCGCTCCAACAACTCGAGGAATCTCTGGAAAGACTACAGAAGCTGGGCCAGTATGATGAAACAGAGCTTGCGGAAGTCCTCGGGCAGACACGAGAGATAGCCGACAATGCGACAGAGGGAATCCTCACCAAGAGCAGTGATGCTGAGGCTGAAGATCTTAGGCTCTTGGTTTCCGCGGGCCTTGAGGCGTTCGCCCGATTTCGATTGAAAATCGCCCTTGAGAAGGGCCCCAACCTTGTAGAGGGGACAAATGTCTACGGGGAGAAACTCGACCCGAAGAAATACGAACAGATTATGGACAGCTACCTCAACAATGAGCTTGAGCGGGGAACCATGCTGATTCTGATTCGTGATCTTGGCGCAATGAGTGCCGAAACTCTGGCCGAGAAAACAGGCATCCCACAGGACAGGGTATTCCGACATCTTCTCAGGATGAAGAGGGACGAGCTCCTGACCCTCGCAGGAGAGGAACACGGATATGTTCTCTATGATGTACCGAGAACCCCAACGAAAGCAGAGGTTACGGTCCGAACTGCTAGTGACCAAGCAGCGCTGCTTGTCACGGCGAAGAATGAGATTGAAACAATCCTTCAGGACTTGAAACCTGAGGATATTGGAAATCTGGCTAATTCACTTGAGACCTTCTCCAAGGCACGTGATAAGATGGAGAAGATAGAGATTGGAGGAACGGTGGTTGCCGAGAGCCTCCTTGACACTGTAGAGGACAAAGTAAAGTCTGCAGTTGTCATGGCATACCGAACGCGGGCCAAAATACCCAGTACCAGGCCCAAGGTCACCATCGAGGACCTACTGGATGTCGATGTTCCCTCCGTCCTGGAGGAATACAGATCACAGATGGGTTATGCACCAATCCTGGGATTCGGTACAGTGAAGTGGGAACAATCGAAGTGTCTTGGATGCAAATCGTGCGAGATTGCCTGTCCTGAAGACGCAATCACATTGAAACCGGTCATTGATGTACCTAGTTTCTTCGAGTTCTCTGACGAAGCACTTGAGAAGTTGCCGGTCAACAGGGGATTATTCTATCGTACAGTCCGTGGACTCGCAAGCCAGAAACCCACAGAGAAGGTAGTTCTGAACGAAGACAAGCCTGGATTTGGAACCGTCGAGGTAGACCTCTGGTTGTGCGTCGCATGTAGAACTTGTGTACGGAGATGTCCAGGACCCGATGATGGCGCCCTAGAACTAGAACTCAAGTGGAGCCTTCCCGAGGTAGTCAAGCAGATCAAGGCCGGCGTCCTGTAGTAGACGGGACGACCGTTTCAGGTACAGTCTTCGGGGTAGACAACCAAGTCAAAACGGACATATAGCCTAGTGCAAGGTAGATACCATTCTACTATGATAGAGGATGAGAAGATGATTGATTTTTCCTTGACCAAGGAACAGACGGACCTGAAAGAGAGAGCAAGGCACTTTGCTCAAGAGTATATGCTGCCGTATGCACACTACTACGACAAGACCGGGGAATTCCCTCGTCCTATAATCCAGAAGTGCTGGGATGAGGGCCTCATGAATCTAGGCATACCGAAGGACTACGGTGGGCCAGGGCTTGGCGCAGTAGAACAGTGCATAGTGGTAGAAGAGATGGCAGCAGGTTGCGCCGGAATGACAACTAGCATCTATGTGAATAGTCTCGGTGCAGAACCCATCCTCGTTGCGGGTGATGAGGCGCAGAAAGAGAAGTATCTACGGCCTCTGACTGAGGAACTAAAGTTCATCTCTTTCGCGTGCTCAGAACCGGGAATGGGAAGTGATGTCGCGGGGATCAAGACACAGGTGGAGAAGAAGAATGGTCACTATGTCCTGAATGGCAGCAAATTCTGGATAACAAACGCACCGTATGCCGATTACTTCACAGTGTTTGCTAGTCTTGACCCCAGTCAGCGACACAAAGCATTGTGTGCCTTCATTGTTGATGCAGACAGTCCAGGTCTGAAAACTGGACGGCCAGTCGAGAAGATGGGACATAGAGCATCTTCAACTTCGTCAGTGATTCTGAGGGACGTTAAGGTTCCCGAGGAGAACATTCTGGGTGGAGAGGGAATGGGATTTCTCATTGCTATGTCGACGTTCGCCATGACACGACCAGCAATTGGCGCCTTTGCCACAGGGCTGGCACGGGCTGCCATGGAGTATGCTAGAGAATACGTCAACAAAAGAGAGGCCTTCACCAAGAAGCTACGAGAATTTGAGGCCATTCAATTCAAACTGGCAGAGATGTACATGAAGATTGAGGCCTCAAGACTGCTCTACCTCCGAGCAGCCTGGGAGGCCGATACGTCTGGAGACTCGACGGTCCCCGCAAGTGTCGCAAAGGCATTCGCTACAGACGCAGCAATGTGGACTGCCAGTGAGGCACTCCAAATCCATGGAGGCTATGGGTACATCGATCAATATCCCCTAGAGAAGATCTTCAGAGATGCCAAACTCTATCAGATCTACGAGGGCACCAGCGAGATTCAGCGATTGATTCTTGCTCGTCATGTCTTGGACGGATATGACCCTGCCATGGAGACCTTACCGAAATGGGTCAATATGGAGCCACCAGACTTCTAGGATGTCTGCTCTCACCAGTCAGGTGCGAAAGAAGGGTCAATCATGCGACGTAATCGACTCAAAGAGTCGATCTTCTCGATATCCTCGGCATCAAGAGTGATATCCAGAGCCTCGATGTTCTGACGTAAGTGGTCCTCACTGGTCGCCTTAGGGATAGGTGTGACCATCTCCTTGCTCAGAAGCCACGCAAGACTGACTTGCGCCTCGGAAATGTCATGCTTCCCTGCAATCTCAGTCAACTCTGGAACATCCATCACCCGTCCTCGAGCCAGAGGCGAATAGGCAACAAGATGGATATCGTGTTCCACGAGGTACTTGTGCAGTTCTTCCTGTCTCAGAAGCGGATGCATCTCCACCTGATCAGCGACGACTGGTTTTGGACACTCTCTGAGCGCCTCGTCCATAAGCTCTGGTGTGAAGTTACTCACTGCAACCTCTCGGACCAAGCCCTCATCAGCCAGACCGGCCAGAGCAGGGAGTGTGTCAGTTGCATCATAGGATTCTGCAGGCCAGTGAACATAGAGGAGGTCAACATAGTCGACATCCAGACGGTCCAGACTTCCTCGAGTGCTCTCTTGAATATCATCAGAGGATAGATCACTGAACCAAATCTTTGTTGCCAAGGTTATCTCTTCCCGCGGGACCTCTGCCATCCTGATTCCTTTACCTACCAGTTCTTCATTATTGTACATCTGAGCCGTGTCAATCATCCGATAGCCCATCTCAAGGGCATTGGCGACTGTCTTTGGACATTGTTTGGGGTCAGTGTTCTCCCAAGTTCCTAATCCAATGCGTGGTATCTTCGCTGAGGTCATACGCTAGTTAATTATAGTTTAGTATTATATATGATAGGGTGCACGAGGTGGGAAATACGGGCCGAGTAAGAGTATATTCCATAAGTGAACGTAGAACAGACCCCGCTGAGGACACTGGTTCTCTTCTGGCTTGGCCTTTACTATACGTTCAGACTGGTGAATGTTTCAGGCCCTCAGTTGACACTTATCGACGTGACGCTCCAGTTCCTTCTGCTAATCTACGGTCTCTCAACCACAGTAGCGAAAGTGGATGAGGCATCCCCAGGACCCTTTAGATCAATCAGTCTGATTCTCCTTGTGATTCTGGGTCGTGTCGGCACCCAAGTGAATCGGTTACTTGCATCTGCGACTGCGTGGGGAAACATAGTGCAGACAGGGGTGCTGAGTTTCATTATACTGAATCTTGCTGTGCTGAGCCTGTTGATTCCTGTATACTGGATGTGGAATCAAAGACAGGAAACTTCTGAGCAAATACTGTAGAGAATCAGACTTCTCCGAGCACCTCCCCGCGAACGGCATAGTCATAAGATGTATGACTATTGCCTGTTTGTAACTTGAGTGTGTGATAGTATGAGTATGATCGGAGATAAGATTGCGAAACATCCCTTAATCAGCTATCTGACGCCTTTTGCCATTGGCTCAGTCATCATGGCTTTCATACTCATCACGCAGGGGCCCGATCTGCTAACCTTCTTCCAGCTCGAGATCCTTTCCATTCCCCTTCTGCTTTCAGGGATTGCCATGCGGTTACTGAGTGGGATTGGTATTATGCTCACATACGCGTCAGCTTGCAGCCTCATTTTCAGTCTGACATCAGACTTCGTGAAAGGCCGGGAACGAAGAGCAAATGTCTTGAAAGGACTTGTCGCAATCATAGGCATTGGAATCGCAGGATATGTTATCTACAGACTCTATCAGACACTGTATGCTGATTCCGGCTTTTTGCCCTTCGAAGATCTGATTGCAGTGTACGGAATCTGGTCACTCATGTTTCTAGTCTATGTGGTACCAGTAATTAGGAATACATATGCTCCGAAGTTTGAAACGACAACTCTTGATCGGGTCAGGGAATCGCTGAGCGGGGCCAAGTTCTCAATCTGGAGAGGCTATCAGAAAAGCATCTGGGGGGAATATGGCAAAATCAAGTCGCGGGAATTCCAGAAATATGGTGAGAGATTGGCTGTTTGGAGGGATCAGCTAAGTGGACTACTGCTTCTCCCGATGTGTCTGACACTCATACCCCTTCCACCTCTTGCACTGGTTGCATTTGTGTTCTGGTTGCGAACCTCCTCTCTTCACAACACCCCATTGCGAACCTCAGAACGGGGGCTGCTCATCGTCATCACGGCATCAGTCATCGTCTTGAGGACGTTGATGTATTTCTATCTGGAAGTACCTGCGATGACCCTTTACTTTGACATCGCATATTCGGTGGGACTGCTTGCCAGTATTATGGCATTTGTCTATCTTGTCAAGAAATCCTAGCTGAGAGGCACGATGAGAGAAAGGCAATAATACCCCGAGTCGGACCTATCAAAGAGGTTCAACGTTGTTTGTGAAACGTTTCGATGACTGTGAAGAGATAATCGCCATCGACAACACAATACTCCGTGAGATACTGAATCCGCGACATGACCGAGCGGACCTTCATCTTGAATATAGCATTGCTCATGCAATCGTAAGAAGTGGCGATAGCTCATCGCCTCATGTCCTCAGGACCTCTTCAGAGGTCTACTACATCCTAGAGGGTACGGGAGTCATGCATGTGGATGAAGAGTCTGTGGAAGTGGGGCCCTTGGACACGGTCTATGTACCGCCGAGTGCAAGGCAGTATATTGAAAACATAGGAAATGAGGATCTCAAGTTTCTCTGCATTGTCTATCCCTCTTGGAGGGCAGACGATGAAGAGCTCGTGGACTAGCACGGCGGGTTTCCCCCGGGTAGCTTACTGTTTGGGAGCTAGGATCTGTGTTGCGTTGTCGGGCGTCCTAATATGCCATGGAAACCAAACCATATGCATGAGAAATCATCCTGAACGAAACCGAATTCCTATCGCCAGGAAACAGCTTGTATGGGAATACATCTGGAGACCACTCCAGTGGGG
>SDNO01000166.1 GCA_004524435.1 Candidatus Thorarchaeota archaeon
AACATAGACATGAGTTTCCTCTCACGCGTTGTCGACAAGGAGCTGGTTCGACTAGGTAGACGAGTAAGGGTGCGAGGGAGCATATTGGATCGTGTGGGTAGCCTAAACAGAGTCCTGAGCGCTGTCGCAGAATCCGGAGTGAATCTTGTTGAGGTATCGCATGACCGAAGCGATCCTGATATCGCACCCAACAGGGCCGAACTAATACTGGTTCTGGAGGTTCCTGACAAGTCCGCTCTGAAACGAATGCTTGTTCTCCTGGACGATCGCGGCATGCATTTCGAGCTGTTTGAGGATTGAAGCAACTCTTAGATTCTGACGTTTCTCTACTGATGGGGCTTAGATTAGGGGTATCGCGGAGATGACGACCCACGCAAGAATGAACGAACTGATGAGTATGGCGGGCCATGGATTCCTGATGTACTCTGCTGAGAAGGTTATCACGATGGTTGTAAGCGCGGAGATTATGATGAAGAGCATGAGAAGAAGCCCCAGAAGGACCATCGACCCCGCTATGTAACCCAGTGCAGTAGTCGCAACCACCATGACGCCGGCTGCAACAGCTGATACTGCTAACCTTGCAGCCACAGAGAATAGAATCTTCTTGGAGAAACTCTTCCCATTCCAGTTTCTGTCTACAAAGAGAAGGCCCTTAGTCCAAGCCGTATCCGCAACGAAGAATGGAATGGCCAGTACAGCTAGGATGATGATATTCGTGAATCGCATTCCTACAGGGTATCTGACCATCGAGAATACAATCCAGGGCTCCATCTGACTTGGTAGTCCTCCAAGAGCCATCCAACCAACAAGCCAGCCTATCACGATAAGGGCGACTACTACGCCCTTCGCTAGGTCCTCAATCATCTGCGGCAACTCTCTGTAGAGCCCAGCTCTCCTGAATACTAGCCGTAAACCTTCTTTGCCAAGGCCCAGCCTGAACCCCAGAAGAATGCCAAGCGTAGCAATTATGAAGAACAACGCCATACCTGTGGCAAACATTGAGTTTGGCCAATAGAGGCCCACACTCTCCAGAATGAATGTAGCGTAAGATGTGGCTCCAAAGATAATGATGATTACAGCTCCTATGATGGCGCTTATTATCAATGAGTCGCGTGTCGACGCCGGTGCCTCGTCTGATTCCTCACCTGATGGTCGCCCCCCAAGGGGTGGGCCGATGATTGCGAGAAGAGGTATGGTTGATACGAGTAGTCCAAAAACACCGGTTGCCATGGCGATTACTTTGTACACAAATACTTGGTCTGCTGGGTTACGGGTATATTGTAGTTTTTCCTCCCCCTGGACACCCCTAACCAGCCAGGTTGTCGCTGCCCGCACAATCTCACCATCGATGGCAGCAAAGACATGGTCTGTCGGTGCAAGCGCCAGTTTGTACGCGGTACCATTTTCGAAGGACCCGTACGTGATACCCGCTTCGGCAGATTCATTGCCGGTTGCTGTACGTATTGCTTCAAGTGCTTCTTGGGTGGAGATCATCTCATCGTACTCGCCAAGCGCGATCAAGAGATTGCCTGGATATTGTATCTCGTTCCCAAGACCCATATCTGCTACCGCCCCAACGGCTGCATATGTGCTGGGGGCGTTGGCCATGTGACTAAGAGCTATGGATACCTGGAAGCCCATAGAATGAGTCAGCACACCGTATTCAGAATCATCAACATTCTCTCTCTCCTGAACAAACTCGACAGCAGCCAAACAGTCCAGTGCCATATTCTCGAAGTCATCGAGCTCAAAGGAAAGAAGCGAATCACCATGACCCGGAAGATCCACGGAGACCACTGTGAAGTTTCGTCTAGCGAGCTCAATGTTGAATGAGTACATTCCCTCCTTTGAACCGGCTATCCCGTGCGTCGTCAGCACCAGAGGAAGAGGCCCTTCGTAGTTTGGTTCCTTAGGAGAATAAATCATGAAGTCAACTGTTCGGCCTGGTTCTCTCTCTATGATGTGGCGTTCTATCGTAAGATCCCCAAGGCCTCTGTCCGTTGTCCAAGATAGGTAGAGAGAGGAGGCGATGACGATGGATAGTATCAAGAGTGAGTAATAGTGAACTCGCTTGTCCAAGAGTGGTCCCCCAGACTATAGACCGCCTCCGGAGTTCTGAAATAAAACTAGTGGTAACGCACTTGCTCCGGGCTTTGGAGCGGATGAAGCAAGAGGCGGCTAGCCTCTGCCCCAGACTCACAAGACTAGTATTCAGCACCCAAGCGCTTGGAGAGCTTCTGCAGCATGTCTTCTGTCATAGCCGCAAGGTCATATTCAGGCTCCCAACCCCACTCATCTCTGGCAGCGCTGTCATCGATGGATTTCGGCCAAGACTCGGCAATCTCCTGTCGATAGTCCGGTTCGTATGTGATCTCGAACCCAGGTATGTGCTTCTTGATCTCGTCAGCGACATCCTGAGGTGTGAAGCTCATCGCAGTGATGTTGAAACTCCTATGTTCCAATGTGTCTTCATCTGCCTCCATGAGGTCAATGGTACACTTGAGGCAGTCTGGCATATACATCATTGGCAACATTGCATCCTTCTCAAGGAAGCAGGTGTATTTCTTGTTCTTCAGGGCCTCGTAGAAGATCTCGACTGCATAATCCGTGGTTCCCCCGCCAGGGAGGGTTTCGGAGCTGATGATGCCTGGATATCGCAGAGAGCGGAAATCCACACCGAATCTCTTGGCATAGTATTCACCGAGCAGCTCGATGAATACCTTGGTCACGCCGTACATGCTTGTGGGTCGCATGATGACATCGTTAGGGGTATTCTCTTTCGGTGTACTTGGGCCAAATGCTGCAATCGAACTTGGTATCTGGACTTGATCGAGTTTGAGAATACGTGCTGCCTCGAGGATATTGTAGCCTCCCTCAACATTTGTCCTGTAGGCAAGCTGGGGGTTCTTCTCGCCTGTTGCTGATAGAACTGAGGCATTGTGAATGATGATATCGATGTCCTCATCCACAATCATCGTGTGTAGCTGGGTCGTGTCAAGAACGTCCAGTCTTCGATAGGGCCCATCCTCCTCCAGAATCTCTGGCGCTTTCTTCCTGCCTGTTGCCACCACATTGTCGCCTCCGTATCTCTCACGGAGTTCCACAACCAGTTCAGTACCAATCTGACCATATGAGCCTGTCACCAAGATTCGTTTCGTCATCGTCCAACACTAGGCTGAGGCCACAAAGTCATGCATTAAAGGGTTGCGTCATGAAGGTTGTGCCATCTGGATGGTTCTATCCTTTCTCAAGTAGGAGGGTAGGCTTTCTTCGAGGATTCACTGGTTTTATGAGAGACCTGTCCTTTTCGATGCCTATGCAAGAGTACGACCTCATCGTCATCGGCGGAGGAACTGGAAATCAGATCACGTATGAAGGGCACAAGGCAGGCATGAAGGTGGCTCTAGTCGAACCGGGTCCCCTGGGCGGTACCTGCCTCAACCGCGGTTGTGTCCCGAGCAAGATGCTCATCTATCCTTCCGATGTGATAATGCAGGCAAAGCGGGCAAAGTCGATAAACACGAATCTTACTTACAACGGTACGGACTTCCAATCACTGATGGAGCGTGTAGCTGAGCGGGCAGAACGGGCCAGTCAGAAGAAGGCAGACTATGTCAATGCAGCTGATGACTACCACTGGTATCAGAAGGAGTGTGAGTTCGTTGATGACTACATCCTCGATGTCAGTGGGGAAGAAATCACCGCGCCCCAAATCGTGATTGCGTCAGGTACGCGACCCTTGGTTCCCCCTATTGATGGTCTGGAGTCGTTAGACTATTTAGACAACAGATCGGTTCTCAATCTCCGTGAACAGCCCGAGTCTGTGGCGATGATTGGTGGAGGCTATGTCGCGGTTGAATTCGGCCATTTTTTCAGTGCAATAGGGACCGAAGTCACCATTATTGGGCGGAGCCCACATCTCGTGAAGCGGGAGGATGAGGACGCATCGGAGCTCTTGGAGAAGGAGCTTTCAAAGCGGCTTAGAGTCCTGACATCATATGAGGCTGTTGAAGTTTCGAAGACTGGCCCGAGGAAGCGGATTCTTGCCAAGAGCGTGGATAGCAGCGAAGAGATTGAGGTTGAAGTTGATGAGATCATGCTCGCCGCAGGAAGACGCCCCAACTCGGACAGAGTCAAACCTGAA
>SDNO01000234.1 GCA_004524435.1 Candidatus Thorarchaeota archaeon
AAATCTCGTGTCACCAGACCATCCATGACAATGCCGTAGTCGAGGAAGTCCAGCTCTACCCATCGCTCATACACCTTATCGAGTTCTCCAAGCCTGTTAGCAAAGAAGAGCGAAAGGACGATGCCATGGGAGACGACAAGTACCGTATTCTCTTTGAAACCGTTTTCAATCCGAAGGACGCCAACCTGAACTCGATTGAGAGCCGAGCGGGCGGTTTCCCAGTCGAAGTATTTAGTATCCAAATCGGTGAGGGCCCATCTCACTACATTCGAGTACTCTTCTGAGCTCGGGAGATTCACTGATCCACGGTCTAACTCACGGAACAGCTGTTCCTCAATTGGCTCTAGTTCAAGCCTAGCACAGAAAGGTTCGGCCGTCTGTAGAGCCTTCTTCTCGTCAGATGAGACGATGCTGTCAATATCGTCAAAGACCCCCGTTTCTGCGAGTTTCTCTGCAGAATGCTGACCTGCAGTAGATAGACTCCATTCAGAAGAAGGTACATGTGACTCGACACGAGTTTCTGCGTGCCGCAGGAAGATGATTCTCACTGAAAGAACACCGTCAGCACGTGTCCAAGCGTTGGGACTCTATTGTGATTGTGAACATCTGAGGGCGCCTATCTTCGACCGAAGAGAATAGCCGCAGCTGCGAATACAATGATCAGGACTCCGACTATCACTGCCAGAAAGGGGAATGGCGAGGGTTCCGTGGTAGTTGTGGTTGTTGTCGTGGTTGTAGTTGTGGTTGTGGTTGTGGTTGTGGTTGCGGTTGTAGAGACCGTGACTTCTTCAGTGATTGACCCAGAAATACTACACACGGCTGTAGCTTTCAAGACATCTCCGTCCTCTGCCTCTAATGTGAATGTGTCACTCATTCCAGAAGTTGATTCTTGGCTGGTGTAGTCACGAGAGGCAACTTCTACATCATTCTTGAAGACAGTGATGGTTTCGATGAAGTGTGAAGCGGGATCTGCAACGCTATGCGACACTGAAACTGTAAGGACGTCCGTATCGGAATCATATTCCAGTGTCATCCCTGATGGAGTGTGCGCTTGAACTGGTCCTGTTGACAGGGCGAAAAATATCGCCAGAGTCAGGAGTGCAACGAATGCCACAAGTCGGTTTCGCCTATGCTTCATTGGAATACCTGAGCTCTACATATACGTCGGAACCGTTTTGTGTGTTTGCAAACCTGACATCCGATTCTTACTACGCAGCTTTGCTGCCTGGAGGAACGCCTTCAATGGTTACAGGAAGCCATATTCCTTCTTCATCGGCCTTTTCGACTGCTATGATCATTCCTTGACTCTCGATACCAGCCAGTTTCTTGGGCTCGAGATTCACCAAGAACAAGGCCGTTATACCTTTGAGTTCATCAGGTTTGTACTGATCAGCAAGACCCGTCACTATTGTACGGGTTTCATCGCCAATGTCAACCTTGAGTTCGAGGAGTTTGTCGGTCTTAGGAACCCGCTCGCACTCCAGGATTTTGCCCGCTCGCAGGTCGAGCTTCTGGAAGTCCTCGAATTCTATGATATCCTTTGTCACTTTCTTTTCACCTCGTTCTGCGGCTTCTGCGTCCCTTATACGTGCCTCGATAGAGGCTCGCAGGTCTTCAAGGAGATCATCGTCAATCTTGTCAATGACAGGAACCGGTTTCGGAATCTTATGCCCAATCTCAAGCGGACTGGTGGCCTCGTCAAGTTGCACACCGTGAATATCGGTCTCCTCCCTGAGTTGTTCCCAAATCTTCTCACCAACACTTGGCATAATCGGGTCTATGAGAATTGCTAGAGCTCTGACTATCGCAACTGCGTTGTAGAGAACGTCACCACATTTCTCCAAATCTTCCCGTGCCAGCTCCCATGGCTTGTTCTCTTGGAAGTATTCATTTCCAAAGGTGGCAAGTCCCATAATGGCATCCGTCACTTTCTTGAGTTCGTATTCGTTGACTCCAGCCTTCACGGTCCCAATTGTCGATGCTATTCGCTCCTGAACCCGTTTCTCAGTTTCGCCCTCTGGAATCTTGCCGAAGTTCTTGTTGGTGAAATGAAGAGCACGGTACACGAAATTCCCAAAGGTGCCTACGAGCTCGTTGTTCACCTTATCACGGAAGGTATCCCACGCGAAGTCCAGATCCTTTGTCTGCGAGCTATGTGAAACGATGTAGTATCTGAGATAGTCGGGATTCAGGCCTTGGTCCAGGTAGTCATCCTCTATCCAGACAACATATCCTCTGCTGCGGGAGAAGTTGTGTCCCTCAATCTTGACCATACCCGACGCCACAATCGAGTCAGGCAGGTTATAGTCGGCGCCCTTCAGCATGCTGGGCCAGAAGATACAGTGATGGTAGACGATGTCTTGCCCGATGTAGTGGACTATGCGGCCGTCACCGGGTTTCCAGAACTTCTCCCATTCGTCGGGGTCGCCCGTTCCCTTTGCCCATTCCTCAGTGCTGGAGATATAGTGAATCGGAGCATCAACCCAGACATAGAGTGTCAGGTCTTCATCTCCTGGAAAGTCAACACCCCAGTCAAGATCTCGTGTGATGCACCAATCCTTGAGACCCTCCTTCACCCAGCCTAGAGCGTAGTTTCGGGCATTTTTTGTTCCGTCTACATTGTTGAGAAAGTCGTTGAGGAAGTCCTCGAAGTCTGTGAGCCGGAAGTAGTAGTGGGTCCTCGTGACAGGGCGTGTTGGCGAACCACAGATAGCACAACGAGGATTCAGAATCTCACCCGGCTCTAGATAGCGTCCACATCCTTGGTCGCACTCATCACCTCTTGCATCCGCTCCGCAGTAGGGACAGGTACCTCTCACGAACCTATCAGGAAGGGATCGTCCACAGTTGTCACAGTAGGGGCTCTCAAGCTCTTTCGGATAGATGTAGCCTTTGTCTTCAAGCACCTGCACAATCTGCTTCGTCCGGTGGTGATTCTCGGGGTCGTCTGTCGTGCCATAGTTGTCAAAGGCGATGTTGAGCTTGGGGAAGGTCTCGAGGTAGTGTTTGTGATATTTCTGGAAGATCTCTTCCGGACTCACATCTGCCTTCTCGGCGGCCGTCACGATGGGTGTCCCGTGCGTATCCGAACCGCAGACAAAGACAACCTCGGTCTGCATCTTTTTCAGGAGCCTGACAAACACGTCGGCCGGCACATAGGTTCTGAGGTGACCAATATGCATCGGCCCACTAGCGTATGGAAGTCCACATGTCACTAGTACTGGTTCCCTGCTTGGATATTTGGTCAGTCTTGTCACGCTCCAATCATCTCTGGCGGGTACTACCTAGTTGCGACTGCACGCGTTACGGTTGCAAATCAAGAACTCGGGTAGTGTGTCTGAATCGAACTGTCTCGTGTGTCCGACTCTTGAGTCTGTTCGTTGTATTACCTTGAAGCTTTCTTCCCGCCTTACAATGATATAACTCAGCCATGAGCCTATTGATATAACTGTAACGTTCGAAAGAGAAGACTCACCGATATGGGCAGACCCTCATGAACCAATCGACCACGAGTCGTGATGTCTCTTCGTATGCCCTCGGATCACTCAGGACGTGGTCAGCCTCAGCCACAGGGTGGAACTCCTTGGGTTCACCTGCGGCCTCAAATAATGCGCGCACCCCCTCAGGGTCGATGCCCTGATCAAGAAGACCTGTTGTGATCATCAGCGGGCGGGGTGAAATCTGAGGAATAATCTCTGACAAATCATACGCCGCGGCCTCTTGCAGCATCCGATTATGCATCTGATTCATCGTTTCCTCTGTCAATCCGTGAACCACATCAGATTCTTCAACGATTAGCCGCTTCATCTCTGCAGGTACTATCGGATTATTTGCGAACCAGAGGACGTCATAGACGGGCGCTCTCAGACAGACTGCATCAACGCTTTCATCCTGCGCCGCTGATATGATGGCCACAGGTCCTCCGAAACTTGCCGCATACACGCCCAGCCAATCACCCATGCTATACCCTGAGCTGAGGATGTGGGTCACTGCATTGTGAGCATCTATCACCTCACCGGGTAATGAAAAGACACCCTCACTCCGTCTGAATCCTCGGAAGTCGAAGGTGAGGACGGCAAAGCCTGCTTCGGCCAGATCTGTTGCGAACCCACTCACTTGGTCAGCTCCACC
>SDNO01000041.1 GCA_004524435.1 Candidatus Thorarchaeota archaeon
GAGTCCGAGTCGATCTGATCGCGAATCAGTTCTTGGATCACATGCTTCTCGAAACGAGTGTATACTGCGAGATCCATGTCAACCCATCTGAGCAGATTGAACATCTCCTCAAACTTGTTGACAAGTTTTCGGAGCTTCTCTCTAAGACTCTCCGAGTCACGGCTTACGGAGAGTGCCCCTAGACTCCACTCACCAAACTCCACAACTATCTTGTAATCCGTCCCTTCAAAGGCTCTGGCTTTGGACGTAATCGAATTGGTTGCTTCATCAAAGAAAGAGGTCATGGCCACAATGAATGATGAGATCAGATGAGGATCGAATATGCCTTGGGAGAAGTCCTTGTGATACATGCATACGCCTGTTTCGCGTTTTATGATGTACAGACTCTTGGCGTCCATGTCACGCTCTCCTACAGGCTCGCTTCATTGTCCAGTGCTATCCCGAACAACCGTATGCAATCAAGCCGTTTCCTGCTTTTGAGTATTCTACTGATGTATTCCCTGGAAGAACGGGATGTCAAGTTCCCAAGTGCTATAAGGAAATTTCCGGCTTTGCACGGTATGTCCGAAGACGAGAGCATCAGCTGTCCCATATGTGGATCCGGCCACCTCATTATCAAGTCTATGCTATACAGTGTGCCCTTCTTCAATGAGCTCGCTATGTTCACGATGAAATGCGACACGTGCACCTTCACGCACAATGACGTCTTTTCTGCCGAAGACCGGCCACCGGGCCGGTGGACTCTTCGAGTGGACAATGAACGCCTTCTCCGCGTTCGCGTTGTACGATCAAGCTCCGGCACAATCAGAATGCCTGACTTCGGTATCGATGTGGAGCCTGGTCCTGGTGCTGATTCCTTCATTTCAAACGTTGAGGGTGTGCTTACACGGACCCGTCCAGTGGTTGAAACCGCCATCAGATTCGCAGAGAAGCCTGAGGAGAAGGCCAGAGGGCGTCAGGTGGTTACCATGATTGACGAGGCACTAGCAGGCAACCTTGATTTCACTCTCGTCATCGAGGATCCTGTGGGTGTTAGTGGTATCCTTCCAGAGGACATGTCCTTGGTCAGCTATGAAGAACTGACGAAGGAGGAGGCATCCAACCTCAGAGGCGCTCCAGGATGGATAGATACCGTGCGCGATGAGTATTCGGAGCGTAAGGGTTAAAACCAGCACAATGAGTGGTTCTGAACAGACGTGGGCCGATAGATTAGCTCGGTAGATCGTCTGGTTTGCATCCAGAAGGTCGCGTGTTCAAATCACGCTCGGTCCACCATCTTGTTCTCATCGATAGTCATTGTCTGACGTTTTCGTCCTGTTGAGGAAAAACGATATATAGCGTGTGTTTTTGGCCAGCCACAAAGAGGCAAAAACAAATGTCCGAAGTGATATTTCTCTCTGTTGGGATCATCGCGGGTTTCCTTGCAATCCTTGTCTCCCTCTACACATACAAGAAAGTACAGTCTTTCGACGAGGGAAGCGACAGGATGAAGGAGGTCAGTGCGTTGATCGAGGATGGTGCATATTCCTTCATCAACATCCAATACAAGATTCTTGGAGTGTTCACTGCTGTACTTGCAGTCATAATTGCTCTTATCTTCGGAGAACTGGGCGTGCCAATTGCTATCTCCTATGTTCTCGGTTCCATCGCGAGTATGATTGCAGGATATGTGGGTATAGTAATAGCCACGAAAGCGAACAGGCGCACGGCGGCGGCTGCCGCATCGGGTGGTCTGAACCCTGCGTTCAATGTTGCATTCAAGGCTGGCTCAGTAATGGGCCTGATGATTGCAGGGATTGCTCTCGCAGGTCTGGGTCTGCTCTACATACTCTGGGAGCTTCTTATCCCAGGTGTTGTCGCCGTTGAGCTGTGGGAGATTGTAACAGGCTTCTCCTTTGGAGCTAGCACCGTTGCTCTCTTCGCTAAGGCTGGCGGTGGAATCTATACAAAGACCGCAGACTTGGCTGCTGATATCGTCGGGAAGATTGAGCGCCATATCCCTGAAGACGACCCTCGTAACCCGGCTGCTATAGCCGACGCCGTGGGCGACAACGTGGGTGACGTCGCTGGAACCGGAGCAGACATATTCGACAGCAACGTTGCAGCGATACTCGCAGCTGCTATTCTCGGTGCTGCCATTGATGCCGCCTTCAGCCCAGCCGTACCTTTTGGTCTTCTTCCATTGCTCATTGCAGGACTGGGCACATTAGCGTCTGTCGTTGGAGTATTCTTGGTGAATCCACGTCCAGATGAGGATCCCGGCCCTGTGCTCAATCGAGGAACTTACATCACGACCGTCTTGTTTGCAGTCTTGACTGTTCTAGTCCTCTGGATTCTCAACATAGACTTGACGCTTGCAGCGGCTGCCATACTTGGGTTGTTCACCGGAGTGGTCATCGGCTTCACATCAGATGTGTTCACCAATGATAGGGGCCTTGGTCCGTTCAAGCCCGTTCCAGAGATGGTTGAGTCTGCTCAGAAGAGTGCGGCCAATCTGATTCTCTCCGGCTATTCATACGGGCTTCTCAGTGCAGTCCCGTCAGTGATTATGATTGCCGTCGCTCTTGTTGGTTCGTATACCCTGGGAATTGGTGCAGCATCTTTGGGTCTCGGAACGGAGGAAGGTGGTATCTTCGCAGTCTCTATTGCAGCTGTCGGGCTACTCTCAACCAATGGGATGATCATGAGCTCAGATGCATACGGCCCAATCGTTGACAATGCACGAGGTGTCATTGAGCAGGCAGACGCGGGCGAGCAGGCAATCATTGACTGTGACAAGCTGGACGCCAGCGGCAACACAGCCAAGGCAATCACCAAGGGCTTTGCGATTGCAGCCTCTGCTATCTCAGTCCTCTCACTGTTCTCTGCATTTCTCGCCTCTGCAATCCCACTGTTGCCGCCAGGCACCACACTGTCGGTCGATCTAGCTGTTCCATCCGTTCTGGCTGGAGCCTTCATCGGATCATTGGTGCCTCCGACCTTCTCAGCTATACTCATCCTAGGAGTCGGCCGAAACTCTGAGAGGATGATTGCAGAGATTCGAAGGCAGTTTGCAAATGACCCTGGGATTCTTGAAGGAACCTCGAAACCAGACTATGCCAAGTGTATCTCCATTGCCACTTCAGGTGCCGTCCGAGAGTTACTGCCTGGGACAGTCATCGCCATAGTTGTGACAATTCTGACAGGTGCTATACTCGGCCTAAGCGCCCTTGCAGGGTACCTTGGTGGTGCAGTGCTGGTTGGGTTAATCATGGCGCTTCTGATGTCTAACTCTGGAGGAGCCTGGGACAATGCGAAGAAGATCATAGAATCTCCTGAGTCACCGATTCCACACGATGCTCCGGAGTATGATGAAGTCCATGACAACTCTGTGCTAGGAGACATGGTCGGAGATCCCTTCAAGGACACAGCTGGACCATCCATCAACACCCTATTGGTGGTCATCTCACTCACAGCAACATTGTTCCTACCAGTCATCTTCGCTCTAAACGCAGCCTTTGCTGGTCTGTTTTAGAAGAAGGTCCAATCCGGAGGGCTTCCGTCAGGTTGCCCTCCTCTCTGCTTTTCTTGTTTCGTATCTCTCACTCACGGCCCTGCATGTTCTGACTGGCATTTCAAAGGCCTTAACACAGCCTTGACATCTTCTGTGACTATGCAGATTGAGGACTACGAGTTCGGCAGAATCGTGATTGACGGCCAAGTATACACAGATGACATTATCATCATCGGGGATACGATCTATTCGAATTGGTGGCGAAAGAAGGGTCACGAGCTGCAATCTGAGGACATTTCAAGGATCATTGAAGCTGAGCCCGGTGTGCTCGTCGTTGGAAATGGATACTATGGGCGCATGACAGTACGTGAGTCTGCCCGAGAAGCGGTAGAGAGAATCGGCTGTGAGCTCATTGTGAAGAAGACCGGAGATGCTACCCAAACGTACAACGAACTGGACGACAAGGATGATGTGGCCGCTGCTTTCCACCTCTCTTGCTAACGCCTGAAACACTAGTTTTGACTGATGTGCAAGACACAATTCTGTTCTACGATTGAAGAAGAAGGTTGCTCTTGCCCCTCTCCCCCCTCCCAAAAGAATTAATACAAAAAACAGCTATACGGTGAAACGCCTTAGAGGAGAGGAGAAAGTACTAGGTGGCGCATCAGGAGGGGGGCGCGCCACGCCATTACCTAATCTGCTGAAACATGATTTCTTCTTATATTCGCAATATCCTGTTCATGGTGATTAGGTCTGATCATCTACAGAGCTAAACCCTCTTCCGTAGTCTATATACTCCGATTACTATGACTACGCCGATAATACCTCCACCGACAACCATGAGTGTCAGAAGATCGGGTGCTGGCGGTATATACTGCCCCACCTGAAACGCATAGACGCCTGTACTCAACAGATCCGGCTCAAATCTGTCGAGTCCAACATATGCGAGGCCGTTACTACCCACCTCCAAGACAACCTTGTAACCACTGGTTGCATATGGCCAATGGTCGTCGCTGATGGTTCGGTTCGAGCGAAGCTCGCCGTCAGGGCCTAACTCAACCAAGAGCCATCGGCCCACGATCCTGTATGCCTCGACTATTGCATAGACTTCACCGTCGGGGCCGAAATCCAACGCTTTGCATTCCAAGATAGACATGATTTCGTCAGTGATGTTGTATCGGTAGTATGTCTGCCATTCGACTTCGTATGCCTCGTCGCGCTTTGCGATTCCGAGACCTTGAGCTCCTCGCTCTACCGTCAGAAGAGTATCTTCCTCCCCCAATGCAATTGCAGAGCATATGCCTCTCTCAACGAAATCGTCCGGCGATAGCCACTCATTGAGCCATCCGAAGTCAACAACATACAGCCTCCCATCAGAGGTGATTTCTATGTCTGATGGATATCCGCCCACGTATGTACGATTCCACTGAAGGACGCCGTTCTGATCGAACGCAAGTAGCTTGCCTTGGAATTCCCACCTAGTGTCAAATCCCCCAACAGCGACATAGATGGTTCCGTTTGCTGCGATGGCCGCTTTCGGGTCGGTATCGTCGCCACCCGAGTCCCAATACACCTCCCAGATAGTATTGCCGCTCAAGTCCATCTTCGTGAGCATCAGGTCTGAGGTTTCCGAATGACCGAAGTCAGTGCAGGCTGCATAGATGTTGCTTCCATCGGTTGCAACGCCTCTGCAGTTGGTGCGGTTGCTCCATATCTTCGTCCACTGGCGATTGAGGCCAGCGTCCCACTTTGCAACTACCGAATAGATGTAGGAATAGGGTGGCATGAAGCTGGAGCATCTTCCTGCTGTGACGATAGAGTTGTCGGGCAGCATGGCCATGTCATAGAACGGAACTCCCACGTAATCATGAGGATACTCTGCCTCCGGTGGGACAACATTTGACGATGCAATCCGAAGGGTGTTGTTGAACATTGCATCGTAGTGCATGGGGTCTTCTCCCTCCAGTAAGACAAAGCACTGCACAGAAAGGCTGGCAAAGCGTGCCGAAACAGAACCAGTGTAGTTCATCCACGGTTGGGCCCCCTCATAAGAATAGAACTCTGCGGAGGGGGCTAGGCCGATTGCCAAAGTCAGTGAGTCTATTGGGTCCTCTTGGACACCATAGTCGTCTTCAATCATACCACCCCAGCCGGCCATCACGTCGAAGTAGCTGAGATCAATACGGGTGGTCGCCCAGTTGCGTGGTTGGTGAGATTGAGTACGATACACCCGCTTCCAGTTGTCTGAGGAATCGATGAGCCAAACGAAGACTTCGAACATCAGTTCTCCATCTTCTGTGTTATTGAAATCACCTTGAAGGTCGACAGCCCACTCCATCTCGATGAGAACGCCTTTCGGTAACATCTCAAATTCCCAAGGAAACATCTGAGTTGTGTATATGAAGTCTAGACAACTCGGTAACTCGCTCTCGGGTTCTGGGTTCCATTCCAGTTCGGTACCGGCGGAGTGTGTCCATATCATCTCGAGATATGCCTTATCTCCATCTGCTGGGTGATGGACATAGCTGAACTCCCCCGAATCACCCAGTGTCACCATCGCTGGTTGAGTCTCAAACTGAGGATTTGGGAGTGGCTCAATCACATCCAGATAGTCTGCTGGGATTGGCTCATTGCAGGGGCGGTCATGACCTTGGCTCGGCCCGACAGTAATAGAAGCCAGAAACAACAAACACAGACTGATAACCAGAAGGACACAGAGTCTTTCTCTTCTCATAGCAACCCCCTCGTGAAACTCCCGAAGGGGGTCATAAGTCTATCTTGAATCCAAGGATTGAAAGCTGGAGGCCCGAATCCTCG
This sequence comes from Candidatus Thorarchaeota archaeon, assembly GCA_004524435.1. Lineage (GTDB taxonomy): Archaea > Asgardarchaeota > Thorarchaeia > Thorarchaeales > Thorarchaeaceae > TEKIR-12S. Next base: position 6,311 of record SDNO01000041.1, read on the forward strand.
TAATTCACGCTGGCTGAAACCGACTTTCCGGGTAGGTTTGGATATTGCCTATTCGTCTGCTCAAAGGAGCATCATTCACTACTACTGCGTGGCCGGTTCTCCTACGGTAAGCAAGCCTGCCTTTCGCAGGAGGTGAATTAGGACAACTGTGAGCGCAATCGATGCAAGAGGCAACGGAAACCATGTTATGGTGCTATAAGTTGTCAAACTGCCAAACCAATTCAGTATCAGGATACCGGGAATTGTGGAGAGGTAAGTTCCTATGAGGTATACACCCGTCACTCGTAGGTCAAATGACCGGTTGCTCATCTTGGTCATGTCTTGTAAGGTGAGGAGGAAGAGCGCAGTATACGGCAATGTCACTAGGATGAAGGCGAGTCTGGTGTAGGGATAGTATTCGCTACCGAATAGGGCAGTGACAAAGAAGATATGATACCCGTCAAACCTTGTATACCACGACATGGTTTCATAGCTGAACCTCAAAGTGTAGGTCGCACTAATCACGGAAGGCAGTATGAGAACGAGGAAAAAGAGAGGACATATCCATTTGAAGACATCATCTTCGTCGAGTGGCCTGAATTCTCTCCAAGGTTGGGCTCTATCGGGGAGTCTGGCTGTGGCTTCTTCATTCTCTTCGACCTTCAGCCTTTCAATTGCCTCCATATCCCGAGCCAGTCGCAGATGACTCTGGATGTATCTATCTGGTTCATGGTAGGTGTACTTCCCTGACATCCGTAAAACGAAGATGACGATGAACCAGATGACGGGAACCGCCAGTAGTACCAGAAACGCCGGCAGTACCGCCACTGGTGGTGTTGTTCCGTAAATCTCCGGGTTGGCGAACAGAAGCTGAGCTAGGCCAAGTAGCAGGGGCAGGAACAGGAGAGTCCCGAGTCGTACATCATCGTGGAACGAACTTGGAGTTCTCAGTCTGACAACTGCGTATGTCATGGGTATCCAGTATAGCAGAATAGGGAGTACACTCCATACCAAGGAGAACCCTGGCATGAGAAGCGTTGATGAACTTCCATCCGTTGATGAGAGGAACAGGGGGAACGGTCCGAACTGCAGACCCGTCTGTATCAGCTGCGGACGCATACCTTGCTCGCTGAGAACTCTCGATGTCGAAAACCACGGGACCAGTGCCAGTCCTATTAGAATCAACACGGGTATTGATCGTGGGTCCCTCCTCATGGGTATCTTTTCACCAGTGTCAAGCTGGAGCGCTATTCTGCTGACGACCAAGATCAGGAGAGTGAGGGAGCAGCCAAGAATGAGTATGTCTTGGAGTCTTAATATCAAATCCATGAGAGCGAGATGTGGTGCGTTGACGTCCAGAACTATGTTGTGAGTTCCATCGAGCTCGATGTCCTCCAAGGACGTTGCAAGTATATTTTCCGTCTGATAGTATGTCGTTGAAGCGAATAGGCGGGTTCTGAAGAACGGGTCAATGAATGTGAACGTGATATCTACTGGAGAATCTCCATGAGGCAACAGGAAAATGAGGGGCTGTGAATAGTCGAGGTAGACATCGTATATATCATCAAAATAGCCGTAGGATGAAGTGACTCTCAGATTGACAAGGGGCCATCGAGGATTCATACGCACCTCAACCTCTACAACGGGAACCCTGATCGTCCAGTATACCTCTTCGTTTTCATCAATCGTGGTATTGACTGGATATCTCACATATGTATGCTGATCCGTCGCCCACTGAAAGAATCCTGAGTAGTTACCTGCCGAGAGATAGAAGGTCTGATTCTGTCTTCTCAGTTGCGCATACCCATAGTCTGTTTCATTGCCATCTCTATCAAGACGAAGATATGGGTGCCTGAAGCCCATGTAGTCTAGATAGTAGTTGTCTAAGACTTTGACCTCGTTTGTTGAGAGGACATCGATTGTCACAGGATAGAGCGGTCTAGAAGAGTACCCTCTCACATGAACGCGAACATCGGTGATACTCTCATCTGGATACACCGCAACCCTACACGTTGCGAAGAGCTCTCTTGTCACATCTCTCAATGCCTGACTGCTTGTGTTGAGACTCGTGTGGACTTCCTCCCACGTATCCACAGACACCGACTTATCCACCCTTGGTCCGAACTCAACTGCAAGTGTAACACTGATGGGAACTTGTGTTGGGGTATAATAGGCATGGACCTCGATGTGGTCCACATCGAATATCGGTACATCAAAACGGCTCCATGCAGCACTTGCAGTTCCGTTAAATAGGACCGCCTCGTAGGCAGGCTCGGTTGTACCCTTGACCACGCTATGCTCAAACTGTAAACCTATCGGATTTGTTTCCGTCACTTGGACGTTTCCACTCCTGGGGAAGTATCGGTGGGCGGTGACACTACTTGCAGCAAGAAGCACGTAGGCAACAATCAGAATGAGTGCTGTAAGGAGTCTCTCCCTGCTGATTCTGGACCAAGGAATCACATTCATCTCCCCTCTTCTCGGTATCGCTCCAAGATACCAAGATGCCAGAGTATCGAGTTGTGCGTCTAGTGCTCACTTTTGCTTAAATGCTTTGCTCGATGGCTGTTACATCAATAAGAAAAACTAGCGAAGAATAGGTTGGGCCGGCCCAGAAGAGAAGAGAAAGTAGGTATATTCGCGTGGTTAGGAGGGGGAGATTGCGCCCATCCGTAAGGACAGGCATTGGTTTTCTTCTGAACCAACCCGTATGTGAGATTACGGAGAGTTCCATTAAAAAGATTGAGATAGATGCATGTTTAAACAACGTGACAAGTATCAAAACTAAGTAGGTACGTTTCTGTGGAATGCATCTTTGGTAGACTGGAACCTAACAGGAGGTCTACTTGGAGAGCCCTTCTTCAATCTTATCAATTAGTGAGTCAAAGTCCCGCTCGGCCTCCTGTTTCACACTGGATCCAAGCTGCAGATACACCTTGGTCGCTTCAACTCGTACAGTAATCTTGATTCGATCCTTTGCCCATGCCGTCCACCAGAAGCCAATCAGGCAGGTCGTGAAGCAGGGGCTCTGGCGCCAGGACCTCCAGAGGACGAACCGGTCCGAATACCAATCCTCGACTCTATACTCCCTACCCTTTGACGTCTTCATCCATTCACGAATAGAACTTCTCACGTCTTCGCTATCCTTTCCCTCTGGCAGCTTTATTGTTTCTCTCCCTTCGTATCGTAAGTGCACCATTTGCTCTCCCGCCGACTTTACCTGATCGAGTCTTCTCTCCCCGTTCTCCATCAGGATGGCGTCCATTTAAGGTCCTTGAACTTGGGAACCATGGCTGACATCCGTCGTTCTGGTCGGTATAGATATCGTTAGTGTAGCCGAAGTGATCTATGCACGCATTTATCGGGGTAACACTACACGCCGGATGGGCACCTTCACGTGGAAGTTGCTGCCATTGCTCTCTTCCGTTGGCTACTTCTCTGAATCTCACCCCGAACACCGACCGTGAATGCCTGCAGGGGAATTCGTCTTCCTGAACGGAATATGGCATCCTGAGTCATCCTGAGTATCCCTCTGCAACAGGGGACTTCAAGATGGACTACTGTCACGTCCTTGATGTTGTTTGCGCTAAGTAGAAGGTAGAGCTGCTGCACGTTTTTGTCGTAGTCCTCGAACTTGGGACAGAACATCACGACTGCCCTCCCCTTGAGGAAGTCTTTATGCAGGCTGGAGTATGCCAAACTTGCACAGTCAGCTACAATGAGGAGTCTAGAACCTTCAAGCGCAGGATGTTGCGGGCTCACAAGTCTGAGTTTGACCGGCCATTGGCTTAGATGAGATGGTGTTTCTCCTAGCGGTGGTGGTCCGAAGTCTGCTTGGTCTATCTGTTCGGTACCGTAGACTAGCACCTGTTCCAAATCCTCTTCCGTGGGCTTCACTCTTGTCACGTGTTGCATTGCGGCCTCCTCATCGAAGGGAACCGTTTCTCTTTCCACCAGAGTGAGAGCTCCTGTCGGGCAGTGTCCGATACACGCTCCAAGCCCATCACAGAAACTCTCGGACACTACTCTGGCCTTTCCGTCAATGAGCTTCAAAGCGCCCTCCTCGCAGTTGGGAATGCAGTCTCCGCAACCGTTGCACAGCTCTTCGTCAATCTGAATCATTGTTCGCTTAACCATTGTGATTCGGGAAACCTATCGTTTTAGAGTATAATAAAGGTAGTAGTTACCAAATAGAAAGTAAGGCAGATACTGTGGTTGTTCTTCTTGCTACCGGTTCATTCTCCAATCTGACACAAAGATTATCAGAGCAGTAGAAACGAAGCAAGATGCGAAGGGGAGCTGATACATGTTGCATAGGACGCGACTGATAGCTTTTGTGATACTTCTCAACGTTATCGTGACAGCGATCCCCGTCTTCCTTGTCCCACGAGATGATGGCAACCTGCATCCAGAACCAACTCGATATGCGTCATTCTTGCCTCTGGGCTGCATTGAGATAACCAATGACTCTGGTTTCCATATGTTCACGGGAAGCGGAACGTCCTATGACCCGTATGTCCTTGAAGATGTGAAAATCGCCACTGGAAGTGAAATACCACGGATAAGTATCTCAAACACCCGTGCTCATTTCGTCATCAGGAACTGCACCTTCTATGGCACAGGGTATGGTCCCGATGACCCGGGAGGAATCCGTCTAGAGAATGTGAGCTATGGTGACATCTTGTCGTGTACATTCACATACCTACGGTTGGGTATCCACATGACCAACTGCAGCTATGTGAACTGCAATTCGGATTTGATCCGCATGTGCGATACAGGCATTCTAGTGGGCGGGGTTAGGAATCACATAGTGGGAACTGCCCTGTTTGGAATGGACTCAGGGGATGGAATTCATCTACACGATGCCTACGAATGTCTGGTAAGGAATAATCATGTCTACAACTACACAGTGGGTCTTCGTGCAACGAAAACCAACTATAGCAGTCTGGTTGACAATCTAGTGAGAAACAATCGAATCGGAATCAACCTGGCCAGAGACACGAATTCGAATTTGGTGATCAGGAATCGGATCGGTCCCAATGAAGACTACAATGCGATTGACTATGGCAGCGCCAACCAATGGAACTCATCATCAGTGGGGAATCAATGGACCGACTATTCAGGGTCCGGGTCGTATCCGATTCCCGGAGAGGCTGGGAGCCACGATTACCGTCCCAGTCTGCTTGTCGTCAATCCAATACCGTGGGACCTAGTCATTACAGGTCTGGCTGGTGGCGTTATCGTTGTTAGTCTGATTTTCATGGAGAAACGTCGGCACAAGAAAGGTGGCAAAGGACTCTAATGACTCACGGAAGAACGCGCTACATCCAGTTGAACGGCGGCGGTCAGAGAACCGTTGTAAATCATACGGACTGAACGTGACGGGGTGGGAGCCCAGCGGCCCCTAGTAGCCCCATTCTTGTCCTAGGCGCTGACGATACCAGCGCGATCCACGCTTTGTCAAAGAGTAGCGGCCCTGTATCTCGTTCAGGTGCCCCATGTTGACCATATTCTGCAAGACTTGATAGAGTCTGTCCTCCGAGGAGCCGGTCATCTCTCCGAGCTGAGAGAATGAGAGCATTCCCTCACGTTTGAGGAGCTGCGCCACCTCGAATTTGCCAACTGCACGGGTGTCCTTGCGGGTGATGATATGCCCGCAGTTTGTGCAGATGAGATCGCCTTTCTGGTCGTCACGCGCTACCTCTTTGCTTCCGCAAATTGGACAGGTCACATTTGAGAACCTGAGTGCGCGTCTGTGTGACATTCTGTTCCGACCATGCGGCCTCGAACCCGAACCTAGATAAAACTAGCGAATACGCAACGAAAATCGACTCAGGTTTCGTCTGATTGTGAGAGGTTCCGGAAGAATGATTCGTAATCGATTTCAAATCCCACTCTGTGTCCAGGTCTGACTCGCTTCTTATCATCCGAAATCTCGGCATATCCCATGGAATCTAGTTCCCTTAGGTCTGCGCGTACTCCTCTCCGACTCTTTTTCCTGAACTTCTGAATTCTATCAACAGAGACCCACCCACCCTCTTGGTATGCCAATGTGATAATCACCAACAGCGTGGCAGCCAGTCTGTCCGGAAGCGGAGTTTCCTCAAGCGAGTCTTCTGTCTTCGCCGCAGTGTCCAGATAGAAGACGTGGTCGAGAGGGTTGTGCCTTACCTCGAGACCGATTGGTCTCAGTTGGTGTTGCAGCGCCCCCATCTTCTGGAATAGCACATGTCTTCCCGCTTCCTCGGGGAGTCCCAGAGCGTCGAGAAGGTCTGGAATGCCAGCACCAATAGGATTGCCAGTCCGGGTGAGCATCCGAATCAAGATTGCGTATTCATTCATTGTGTTCGACCAGACCTCCTATTTCCGTGTGATGGTTCGCCTTTCATCGTCGTAAGATATTCTTCCTCTCGCTATCAGGATTACGACAAGGAGGAATCTTCGGAGAAACTCTTCGAAGTCCTTGTGCTGTATGATTTCATCTATCGAGACCTCCTTCCTCCTTGGAATCTTCTTGAGGAAATCCTCAAGATCCTTCATGAAGACCGAGTCTTCGGACTGGAACATAAAATCATCAGGCACAGCTGTCAGCTGAGGAATGGGGTCTTCTGGTGGTTCTTCGGAGAGAGCCTCAATCATGTGCAGGACTCTCTCGAAGGCACGTGATAGTGGGTCGTAGCTAAGAGTATTGGTAGTGACTGGATGATTATACTCAATCATCTTTGCCAGTGTCCGAGGTTTCACGTTCTTCAGGGCACTGATGTAGACTTCTGGGGCGGCAAGAATCCGGGCCAACTCTTGCACCCGTGTGACCTTTAGGGCGAGAATTTCATTGAGCATCTCGTCAACATCGATACGGCTATCGATTGCCGCGGCAGACTCCCTCAGTTCCTGGAACTCTTTGCTCAATTTGAATTCAAACGGATCCTCTCCCCTAGTGCGGATTGCCTCTGCCATCTCGAAGACCCTCTTCGCCAAGTCTCCTTCGCTGGTCATTCCATCCATCCTCCTATTGTCCTTCGAATCTGGGACTCTCAATTATCACTGAAGGGTCGGTCCCATTCGGACTGACGACGCCGATACGTCTGTCTGCATGCTTCAGTAGGTGTGTACTCTTGGCAGGCGTGAAGATTATGAACTGGCTCCTTCGTGAGGAATCATGCAACAACCTGCTGACCATCTCCGTGTTGGTGGCGTCAAGAAACGTGTCAATCTCATCGAGAGCATAGACCGGAGCCGGATTGAAGCGCTGAAGCGCCAGAATGAGACCTATGGCTATCAACGAGCGCTCTCCTCCAGAACCCGCGCTGATCTCTTTGTATTCCTCACTCTTTATCTTGGACTTGAAGTCTACTCCGTATTCGCCGTCATTCATAGACAACTCGAACCTGACTTCGGCAGCGAACTTCACGGTGCTAAGAATGTCATTTACTTCGTCCTCGACCCTCCTCAGCGTTTCATTCATCCCGTTATGATACTGTGTTCTTATATCCAGTACAGCTTTCTCTGCCTCATCGAGCTCTTCGCGTATCTCGTCGACCTTCGCTGTCAGTTCTACCAGTCTGTCCTTGAGCTTTGACTCATTCTGAGCAAGCACCTCGGACACATCTTGGTAGTCATCCAGGAGTGCTCTCACTCGAACAAGATCTTGTCGGACTTCATCCAGAGTCCTCACGGAGTCAGGTCGCTCCTCACCCTCGAGCTCCTTCTGGGTCTCATCTAGCTCGATTTCCATATTGCTCAATTGTCTCTTAAGCTGTAGAACCTGAAGCTGGCTGTTCTTGATATTCAGGTTGAGTTCGACCAGCCGGCCAGCTAGCTCTCGAATGATCTCTCGTGAAGCCTGCACTTCGTCACGAACACTTGAGAGCTCACTCTCGGCCTTCTCCCGTCCCTCCTTTAGGGCTTCGATGGTTTCGAGGATTGTCGTTGCAGATGATTTCGATTGCTTCATCTCGGCTCGCAGTTCATCGAGTCTGTTGGTGAGCATAGTGACGTCGTCATCGATCTTACTGAGTTCTTGACGCTTCAGGGCCTCGTCTTTTTCAGTCGCGCTGAGATTCGCTTCCGCCTGAGAGAGCTCTTGCTGCAGTCTCTTCTGTCTCATTCTGATTGCCCGTTGCTTCCCTACGAGTCTGCTTCTCTCTGGTGGTTGGCTGTTATCCAATGCTCTGAGCTCTCGTTCAGCTACGCCGATCTCTCGCTGCAGTTCTTTGAGCTCATCATCTGTCGCCACCACTCTCTCCTGTAACTCAGGGATACCTTCCATGAGTTCCTTTCGCTTTTCCCATATGCGTCCCCATCTAGTGAAGTGGCTCAATAGGTCAACCACCTCTTCTCTCTCCTCGGTGACTGTTTCGAGTTCAGCAATCACCTCTGTGACTTTCTTTGAGGCCTTCCTTCGTTGAGACTCAAGCTCTTCGAGTTTGGATTGCAGAGGAGCGGTGGAAACGAGCCCTGAAGCCTCCCTAGCAGGATAGCTAACAATCCTGCCTTCCTCCGGTATCACAAAATGTCCATCGAGTGATACCGCGGCCATTCGATGCTTAGATACCAATCGGGAAGCAATACGGGACTCCTTAGTCACCAGAATTCTACCGAATGCTTTCAATAGAAGTGACACATTCTCTGGTCCCGAAGCTACAAGCTCCCAGAGATCTCCCCTAACTCCCTTCTCAGTTGAAGGAATGGTTTCAGTGTCCCTCTCATCGGGCCCCACGAGAATTATGGGACTTGAAGCCTTCATCTGATTTCTGAGTCTCTCAAGGAGTGTATATTCTGCTTCGTCTGTGACGATGAAGGCAAAGGCGACATCATCATGCAGAACTGCTTCAACTGCCGGTCCAAGGGCAGTCTCGGCTTCAATCATTTCAATCACTGGACCGTGGACGCTGGTGAGTCCGTGAACCTCAAGTGTCGCCTTGAGGTCTCTCACACTCTTTGGTATTCGTTCGGAGGTCTCTGACAACCGAATCCTGAGGGTTTCAGCCTCCTTCTGCAGTTGCACTGCACGAGTATTCTCTCTGAACCTCTCCTCATTGAGGGTCGCCAAGCGGTTCTCAAGAGCAACCTTTCTCTTTGCGAGCTCTTTCTGATCCGTTTTCTCTAGAGACTCCCAGACGTTACCCCACCGACTCTGGATACTCTCCAGTTCCGCCTCGTCGACTTGGAGCCGTTCTCGAAGACTCCTCAACAGCACATCCTTGCTCTCAACTTGGCCTTGGAGCGCTTTGTATGTGCCATAGGCCTCGGCTCTCTTTGTGTTCCATTCTGAGAAGATTGCCAGTGAGTCCTCCAGTTCGTCTTGTTCTCTCTCGAGTTCCTCAAGTTGACCTCTGAGTTGCTTCTGAGTTTCCATATACTCTTCTTTGGCTTTGGATCCTCGTTTCAGATCAGCCTGAATCTTCCTTTTCTTTCTCTCTTCGTTCTTGATATCTTGTTCCAGTCGACGGGTTTCTAGGCCCGCCTTCTTGCTATCATCTTCAAGCCGGAGTAACCTGTTTTCCTCCTCCTTGATTCTCCCATCTATATTGCCAATCTCGCGCTGGAGTCCTTCCATTCGTTGTTCGATGGCTTCTGATTTCTCTTCTTCTTCTGCTCGTTTGCCCTCAAGCTCTGCAGATTCAGCCACTACTTCCCCAAGACCCTCTTCTTTCTCCTCAATCTCTGAGTGAGTCTTTGCGATTTCTTCTTCAAGACTCTCGAGCGTTGCCCATCTTAGTTCATACCTGAGCTTTCTCTCTCTTGCCTGAAGTTCCCTCTTCCGGAAAAGACGTTTCAAGTCCTTTTGTAGAAGTTCTATCTCTTGCTTGACCACTTGTGCTTCAGACACAGCTGTTTCCAGCCGCCTCTTGTCCCGCGCGACCTGTGTTTCTTGAGAGC
>SDNO01000042.1 GCA_004524435.1 Candidatus Thorarchaeota archaeon
CAACTACTACGACCAGTACCACCACTACAACAACCACCGGAACCTCAACCGAGCCGCCAAGTGACAACATGCTCATGCTCCTGATGCTGATAGGTGGCGGGGTCGTTATCGTTGTCGTGGCAGCCGTTGCAGTAAGAAGAAGGAAGTAGCCTCCAAGCAGTATGGACCCGTATCCCTCTTCCGATAGATCGTTGCGAAGCGTAGTCACAAGCAGTCTTCTCGATGAGTTAGAGGATTTGGCGAACGGCCTCTAGGAATTGAAGTCATGCTATCAGATGCCGCGTTTCATGGGATTTAGGACAGGGTAGACAAGAGGCAGCTGACAAAGCTCAGTAATTACATCCCGGGAGCGTTGATCCCTAGTGCTCTCCTGACAAGATTGCCGAGTGCGAAGCTTGCCATGGCGTACCAGGGCCAGAAGTAGAGGCCAAAACCGAGGCCATTGACGGGTGTACCCAGAAATCCGACGAGAAATGGCAGGAGCTCCTGTGCGTTGAAAGGCAACACCACAACAGGAGTCGCGCCGTACAGCGTATTCAGGATTCCAAAGATGATCAGGAAGGGAATGTAGTAGATGCACATAGGTTTCATTCGATTACCCATCATCTCGGTCTGGAGTCTCATTATCCTGCCTTGGCTTTGCTGAACCTCTTCAAGCAGATAGGGATCCATGGTCTTGCGAGCTTCGTTGGCCTTCTTCTGCCACTCTTGGACTTCCTTCATGTTCTCCTGCAGCTTCTCAACGTCACTAAAGCGTAGTGTTGCCCATGAAGAAACTAACGCCAATGACACGCTCACAAAGACAACAAACGCTGCCGAGTTTGGATATGAAGATACGGGAGCCAATGCATTGACAAAGAACTGGAGGATATCACCGAACAAGTCCAAGACTCATCACTCGCCTTTGACGCCAATCACTCCGTACTGGTTTTAAGGCTTCTCGTTTCGCGCGATGCTTCATATCCCTTCAGGTGAATCCTCGATCAACACTTGGATATCTACGGATGCCTTGAAAAGCTGGAGGGGAGGATTCCCCAGAGCTATTCTTCTTCCCCTTCTTCCTCAGATGACTCAGCGGCTTCTACGATCTCTTCTTCGTCCTCTCCCCCATCATCTTCTTCGTCTTCCTCCTCTTCTTTCTCCAATTCTTCGAAGACCTCTTCGATTATCTCATGTTCCAGTTCTTGGATAACATCTATGGTCTTCTCGACCAATTCTGTGATCATCAACAGTAGTCGCTGCTTTGCCGCTTTAGTGACAATCTCGGCTGCTTCTTCACCTAGTTTCTGCTTGTCCATTTCAGACATGTCTTCGGAGTATCTGTCTTTGATAGCCTGAGCCACTTCCTCCTCAACCTTCGACTGTACTTCTCCGATGACCCTCTGGATTCGCCCGTCAGCAATCAGACCCTGGAGACCCTCTTCAATCTCCTCTTCAATCTCCTCAATGATCTCGTCGCTTAGTTCGTCAACAACACTCTCGCCTTCCGTCATCTGCATCACATTTCGTCACACATCGAGTGGAACATTTTACTCTTTTGGGACAAAGGACAGCCCTGTGTGGAGGAGAATTATGAGCGCTCCTTTCCGGCAGAGAAGTATGGTAAAAGCTTGATTCGGATATTTGCCGGATAACATCGGCGTAATACATGCACGGCGCCCGGATAAGCTTCCGTTTCGTAAACGTTAGGGGTATGTTTGGGCTATTAGAAGTTTCGTCTACGTACACCATAGCTAAATCGCGCCAAACAGATTGCCAGCTAGAGGGCAAAAGCAGCCAATTCTGCCCCGGAGAGCTTGATTAAACCGTGTACTATCCAGAAAGTGTAGGATTTATATTAGGGTAACATGTACTCACAGAGTTGTCTGCCGCCGGGAGGGCTAGACAAACATGATGATGCTAAGAATGCTAAGACGACAGGGATTCTATAGAGTGAAAAATCAGGACGAACCAGTCTACATGAAGCACAATGTAGGCATTGGTGGCATATACGTTCGCATCGAGAAGAGAAAGGCCACCATCACGGTGCGCGATCTTGACATTGAAGAGGAGTTCACCCGAGTCAAGCGACTCGAAGACTTCATCTCCTCGTTGGACGATGAGTCATATCGCCAGAAGTGCTTCATTGTCAACAAGATGAAGGGTATGGGCTCCTGAACGGGTTGACATGCTTACGCCATCCCACTCCGTGCTCCTCGAAGCACACGTAGTCCGCATTTGATTGTGAATAGAGGAGGCAGGTATAGGTCGTTCAGATAGAACCGATTTGAGAACTTGATGGGAACACTTGGACCCTCACCGCACACCCAGCTTATTCTCCTTGGACCCCATTCTCAACGCCGCTGACACCATCGTCACGTCCATGACGCCTATACAGTTCGAGGACTGACAGGCCACCGACAATAACAGCAAGGGCTACTGCCCAGCTCCCGACAGATGTCCAGTCCACCGGGAACTGCACGATCAGACTTGCAGCTGATTCCCCGAGGAATCTGTTCTTACTCATCGAGTCCCATGTTCCGCTACTGGTTGACCATTCCGTGCCATTCCATCTGAACTCAGACCAGAGCAGTACTTGAGTGGGCGAGCAGTCCACCGTTGTGTTGTTCTTGAATCGCAGCCGGAGCCCACCAAGATAGAGATACTGGCCGAAAGTGACAGGTCCTTCCATATCCGCGGGAGTCACATACTCTCGATCACCCATCCACCCTCCAAGGAGGATGTCCGCCCATATGGCCGGTGATTCGGCCTGCCACCAATCATGGATGCGCATATCATCAACGAAGAGATATGGATACCAAGCTGTCTCGTTCCCCGATGTGGATAGCGGCTCCAGGAACAACCCTGGATTTGTTTTAGTGATGTCCTCAAAGGAACACGTCTGGCCATAGAACATAGTCTCGCCTGTTGAGCTGTTTAGGGTCCGTTCGATCCTCATGGTGATGGGAAGATCTAACCATGCATTTCCGATCAATGAGTCTCGGAAATACACGTGCAGCGTGAGACTTGGAAGAGGATCAACTGAGTATTCCGTAGCACGAGCCAAGAGATGGGGGCTAGAACAACACAAGCCCTGCTTCTGTGAGCTCCCTGGCAAGAGTGACAGGTGAAACGGGATAGGTATCACAGCCAACCCGAACATCAGGATAAAGATGCGATTCTTCAGTATACAAGAAAGCAACTTATTGTACTTCCCCCTCAGGGCAGTCAAATCATTTGTCGTTGTTTCAACCTATATGTCCTTTGCGCCGCACCGAATCCGCAGTTGAGTCTGAAGACACTCATTGAGTCCAGTAACTTCAATAGGTTCTTGTGAAATCCTCAGTCCGATGGCAACTGATGCATATCGATTCCACCAATCAGTAGAACTGGGAAACTTCGCCCAGAGCCGGGAAATACTCAACAGGGTCCTGAATGAGGAAAAGGTGACAGACTTCTTGCCTGCCCTTATTCCACTCACATCATCGACCTGGGAGTCCCGACTGAAGAACAGAGATCATCTCTTCTCTGCCCTCAATGCTCTTCCCATTATCGCTGCTCTTCAAGTCAGCTGGCGCGACCTGCTCCTCCGCCTGAAAGACACTGGTGGACTCGATGAGGCACGACACCACCTCCTGAACTGGACCCAAGAGATGTTCGCAGATGGGAGTCCAGAACTCGTCAGAAGACGGCTCGAGTTTGAGCTGATTTCCCTCAATGAGTATGCGCTCCTAGCCGGGGAACTTATAGAATACCATGCCAATGTGCTATCCCGCGTCGAGATCCCATTCTCTGTTCTGTATCAGAATCAAAGGACACTGACCAGATACTGCCTGAAAAGCCTCCTTGATACACATTACGGCGAGATGGCCCTTGCGTCGATTGGTATTGGCAGATCTCAAGATGTTGTGGGAGATGACCGATGGCCGGACGTTAAGCAGGTCATTGAGGGTCTGGACCTAGACTCGGCACATATCCTTGTTGAGGTCGATTCCGACGACTGGCAAAATATGCTCCTTGGCTTCAAGCCGAGTGATACTCTCTACCCCAGGTATGCGATGCTAGAGAAGCTGTACCAGACGCGACTGATGCTCAAGGCGGGCTCCAACGAGAAGCGACAAGAGGCAATCAATGCCTTCGCTGATACGCCCTCAGTCCTTCTCTTTGATCAGATCAGGGAGGTCATGATGGCAGGGACTGCAACCGAGAAGATGCAGATCATAGAAGTCATGCAGAACATGTCCGCCCCCCGGAAAGACCTTGAACCACTACTGGCAGCACTTCTCTCTGACTCGGACGCGAATGTGAGGAGGAAAGCTGCGCGGATGCTGTCCGGGCTTGCATCCCGCGATTTCCAGCAGCGTGCCGACCCTAATAGGACACTGTCTGCCGCAAAGAGTGTGGAAGAGCAAATCATCCGCCTAGGGGGTATCAATGAGTCCACACTGCATCTTCTCAAGTCCCATCTACATCACTACTCACCCTTGGTGAGACTATCTGTTCTTCGGGCACTCCGCCATCTAGAATCAGATGATATCGAGGGGCTTGTTCTTCAGTTGATGGAGGACACTGACTGCCGGGTGAGAAAGGCTGTGGTTGACTCGGTCGACTTCGTCAGCTGGCCGACTGCGAGGACAATCATAAGAAGGGCTCTTCAAGACAATCACGTAGAGGTTCGCAGGGCCGCATCCAACAAGCTGGCGCAGCAGAACATGTGGCCAGAATGAATCCGTACTATCCCATTCAATCGTTGGTAGAAAGGAGTGGGGGAGCGTGTCGAGGGCGGTCCCCAAGTAAATCCCAAGACACATCTGGCCCCGTCGTAGACAATCCGGGTGGATTGCACAGAGTCCGGTTAGACGTTTGAAATCACTGAATCAAGGCGCTGGGCGTCTCCATCGCGTATTGCGAATCACGCAATTATGACCCGCATGTCGTTGCGAAATCACTAAACGTCTTCGTGATGGTTGCGACTACTACAATATAAGCACTTCTATTAGGTATCTATAGACCAATCTTTGCGCGCAGGTAGCCGGGTGCACAGGCGATGATTGCACTGCGTACCGATCGTTCTCCAATCAGCATCTCAGCGACTATCCGCTGATACTTCTCTGACCTCAGCAAGGAGCTACCCAAGGAGCTAGACCCGCCGTCTAGAAGTCTGTGTTGCAGCCAGGCACCCCATTTAAGATCTGAACCCATCCGCGAGCGCCATAGTTTCTCATACCGAATGAGAGACTTCTCAGAGAAGTTGCTCTCGTCCACTGCAAGAGATGCTACCTCTCCAGCACATGCTCCACCCACCATCGAGTAGTAGATACCTTCACCAGAAACAGGAGAGCAATGACCCGCAGCATCTCCAGCCAGCATGACTCGATTCGAAAATGATGGGGTGACAATTCCAGCCAGGGGCATGAGAGCAGCCTCCTTGCTTACAACATGACTTCCGCGCAGTTGTTCTCCTATGACAACATGATCCATGAAACGATGGAGATACGTATCGAGTGGGGTTTCATCATCCCGTACTCGTGAAACCAGTCCCCCCGTTCCAATCACTGCGATGTCATTACGAGGAAAGAGCCACGCATATCCGCCTGGACTGTACTCATGTCCATAGAAGAAGTCGATGACATTGTCGTATTCATCAGTGTTAGGCCCTCGCTCGAGAATGTACTGTCGACCGTAGCCCATCTCAGAGTTAGGAATTCGACCTCTCACATACCCATGACGAATGCTGACTGGGTTGGCCCCGCTACAATCAATGAGAATCTCGGCATCTTCTGTATCTCTACCATTGGGGGTTTCTATAGTGACATGGCAACCTGAGTTATCGATGACGACATTGCTGACCTCTGTCTCCAAGCTGACGAATTCCTTGTTACGACCCACCCTCTCAAGCAGGAATGTTCCCAGACGGTACCGTGCAACATCATAACCTATGGGGAAATCGAAGTCTACTCGTACCGGATCCATTCCCGGAAACTTCATTCTCACTGAGTTGATTGCATAGCACCCCTCGAAGGGATGGATACCGAACTCAGACATCATCCGTGCTGGGACGAAGCCTCCACAGCACTTGTCTATACCTGGGACTTGCTCTCGACTGAAGAGTCTGAAGTCAACGCCATTCTCACTGAGTACGTGGGCTGCTGAGAGACCAGCGGGGCCTGCACCAACCACGATGACATCTGGGCACATAACGGAGCTCGCGACTACGTACATGTCTAATAACTTTGTTCACTCACTAACGTGTACTGGCCATTGACCCGGTACACGCAGCGTTCGCTCTACCCTGAAACCCTGTGGGTATCGTGTACTGACTAAGAGGATGCGGCGGGAATTGCATCTGAACTCGCCTCAAGGGCCATGTGGAAACACACTCACGACATTCTTGTAAACGATTGCTCTAATCTCTTCGGCCTACCCGTGCTCAGCAATCGATTGTAAACGGAAGCACTCTCAGAGTATACGCTCGCTTTATGATGCCGAAGAGCGCCCGCTACCACCGCATCCCTAGGCTTTATGCGACTACATTTCCTTGTAGACTCTGTAAAGGAACGTATCAAACATAATGGCCATTCTACGATTACTACCCTACCAGCAGATATCGAAGGCCCTCTTGTTTCATCTCAGAGATAGCATTCAAGATAGACTGCCCGAGAGGCTGTTTCAAGAGGTAACTGCATCTCCGGAAAGGCTCGACCTTCCAGAAGACAGCTTTGTGCAGACCAGAAATCAGCATCGTGCGAATGATTTCATTCGAGACTTGGTCAGGCATATGCCCCGGGACGGCCGAGCTATCGGTGTTGTTGATGAAGATCTGTTCTCGGCAAAGGAGGGCTTTGTCCTTGGACTGGCTGAGCGGGGACGTAATGCACTCATGGCTCTTCCACGCTTGAGAGAGGAGTTCTACGGACGAAAGCCCGACAACATTCTCTTCAGGGCTAGAGCCCTAAAGCTTGCTCTTCATGAGCTCGGGCAGGCTATGAGGCTCGACCATTGCGACAGGGAGTGTGTGATGCAGCGTTTCAAAACGGTCGAGGACCTCGACTCAATCCCTCCGGCATTCTGCGACGACTGCACTAAAGAGCTACGAGAGAGATACCTCAGCCAGATTGGACAGAAACGATAGACCACACTGATGGTCGGACTCGAGAAAATCGACGGTCTGCGCAAAACTACATTAGTTGGAGAAGAACAATCCCTCTTCGTGATTTCGTTTGCCGAGTCGCGAGTGGAACCGATTTATGGTCAATTACTATGGTGATCCTTACACGATGTGGCATGATGGTATTGATGAGAAATCGGTAACACATCTGTCAGGAGCTGAGAGAAAGAAGGCGGAGGACATGCTCATTGCCTCGCTCGAAGAAGGTAATCACTACGCCGCGATAGGACTTCGAGAGCTCAGATCGACCAGAGCACTCAACAATCTTGAACGACTCTTGCCGCTGAGCACTGGGAGCCTCAGAATCGAAATAGCCGTTGCCCTGTGTCTGATCAAGAACTCCATTGAAGCCGTCAGTTGCATCATCGATGTTCTCAAGAACTCAGCATTCTGGTCCTACAGGATGGACGCAGCAAGGGCTCTGAGGAGATTTCCGAACGAAGAAGTCGTCGAAGCGCTGTTCGAAGCTGTAGCAGAAGACCCGGACTACCTTGTCAGAAACCACGCCTCAGAAACCCTCCTCTTTCTCCATGGCATGACACCTAGAATCGCAGATCGCAAGGATATCTTTCGGCATGTGATTGTCGAGTTCGAGAAAGAGGACAAAGACTCGGTTGACTCGGCGTTCTCGCACTACAAGAAATCTGCCGACATGCTTCGAGCACTCATTGAGGAAGAGGGCAAGCTACGAGAAGGAATCATCGTTGAGGGCATATGGGAGTAGCACTCTCAGTTGTACTGTCGCTTCCTGATGCGATACTTTGAATAGAAGTACACCTGTTGTGCATGAGAGATGCAGGGGAAGACTGGTTTGCTGAGTCAATTTGCTCCATTACTATTCCTTATTCTGAATGCACTGATACTACTCATATGCTCATCTTCTGGGAAGAGAGATGACGACCGCAAGATAGCTCGCAAGCAGGAGCAGAGAGAGGACGTGAGTGCAGAATCAGAAGATGTCCCAGCTCTCCTCAAACGTATATACGCGCTGGCCGACCAAATCTCAGGAATCGCCTCCTCTAAGACCAACAAATGGAACGAGAGAATAGCAGAGAAAGACCTGGATGCTTTACTGAAGAAAATCTACAGCACTGCTGATCGTATTCGCGAGTCGACACCGGAACTTGATTTACCGCAGACACCTGACGAGCTCGAAGCTGCCCTAGAAACG
Source organism: Candidatus Thorarchaeota archaeon (assembly GCA_004524435.1). Classification (GTDB taxonomy): domain Archaea; phylum Asgardarchaeota; class Thorarchaeia; order Thorarchaeales; family Thorarchaeaceae; genus TEKIR-12S. The sequence goes on from SDNO01000042.1 coordinate 8,319, forward strand.
GTGAGGGTTCGTATGCTGCAAGCCCGGAAGGATATCCGTAGGCGAACAGCCGCAGAGAGAGAGTACTACCAGTTGGTTGCCCTCCTGAATCAGGCCGTCCTGCAGGTGAAGAGTGGGATGAAGACTGGAGATGAAGCTCGTCAACTCGTTAGAAATGCCCTCAGAAAGCTAGAATCGTATCCAGCACAACCTTACTTCTCACAACAACTCGTGTGTCGTGCTGAGAGAGCAGAGGAGGAGGCACGTGAGCTACTGCACAGCATCTGAAACGTCTGGGGGCAATACAGTAGTGGCCTCAGCGACTGACGATGTGCTGACTCCAGCGAGCTGTTTCCTAGTCTCTTCTAATCCTCTAGTGGCGCATGACATGTCGTGCAAATCGACATACCTTCTGACACCTCAGCACCACAGAACTTACAATGGCCAGGTTCGACTTCCGAGTCCGGCAAGGGGAATCTCCCGTATTTTCTGATGTTCTGGAGGCCTTTCCTATCGCTGTATACCTCTGTATATCCACATTCGGCACAAGTATAACCAATCAAGGTGGCTGTCCTTTGAGGAAGATCCAGCACCAAAGATGAGCCTGCACCGTACGATGCAACAAGAAAGTGAGGACCGGCTACATCGTCACATCCACACTTCGGGCATTTATCAGAAGATCTCATGTGTAACTCCCACTATACGACAGGTTCATGCGCTAATAAGCACGATAGTTTCCGTCCTCTAGTCAATTAAGCTCACCTCATCATCCATGTCACATACATCCGGATCTCCCTAGCAAACACCTTGACCCACACCAGACTGTCTCACCGCACGTATCCCAACCCACAACACCGCACTTCCTTTCCCCTCAGACCTTCTCGATTTTTCGAAACGGTTCTATCACTAAGTCTTCAGATTCGTTCACAATAGTCAAGTTCTTTCAAACCAGTATTTGATATTCAATTCCCCCTACATTTTCCGCTTACTGTATCTATATGTACCCATTGTCGGCGTATACTATCACTGTTAGTTTGTTCATCCTTATACTATATCTTTTCACCCTACTGCTATAATAACACCACCCAGATTAGTAAGATAAGGCAGAAGAGAGATCAATGCATGACCCAGAACCCTTACTCACATACTCAGTTAGTGTGTTATATCTACTGCCCCGGGTTTTCTCGGGTAAATAGGGGGGATTATCCTCGTGAAAGCTAGCCAATACACACATACTGAGTATGGATTAGGGGTACTTCTGCTTAGAGACTGGGTCACTGTATTTGCTTTGCGAATACACATATTTCCGTGTACCAGTCATCGCAAGCACAATGTGTTGACGGAGAGAGTTGCACCCAGATCAGGACGAAGGGTAATGGGACCGAGGAGAGGTATCGATTTCTTTCCTCGAACTTCCTCTATTTTCCGACGGATGCCTTCACACTAGCGGAATACTATTGCAAGAAGTATTTATATAAACGTAGACCGAAACAGTGAGAGTGAGATGTAGACCTTTCGAAAAATCGACAGGTATTGAGTGATACTTTCTTGATCTGAAAAGAATGAAAAGTGAGTGTTCATCAAAGGAAGGCATAACACCAAAACGAGGGGTTGTCACGTATTCATTTATATCCCATTTTTCTCTGTAGGCTCTGTGTCTACTTAGACTGAGTTGGCACGACAGAAAGATAAAAGAGTCTGGCGTGAAGAGAACAAGCACCGCCTCGCGTCTAGGGACTAATAGTGCGAGAGCACCAAGGGACGTACTGGGAGAAATGGTGTCCATATTCATAATCGACGATGAAGCGATTCTTCATAGATTGTATAAGGACGTCTTCGCGATCAAGGGACACCAGGTAGTAGCGGATGCCTACGACGGGGAGGAGGCAGTTGAAACCTACCAGAGTCTTGACCCAAGACCCGATGTCATCATTCTCGACCACAGGATGCCCAATAAAGACGGCCTTGAGGCTATGGGCGAGATTTTGAGTTTTGAGCCCGATGCACGAATAGTCTTCATCAGCGCAGATGCAAACGTGAGGGAACAGGCGCTTAAGGGAGGCGCTGTGAGTTTTGGTCTGAAACCGGTCACAATTAGACACATGCTCGATTTGGTTGAGAGCGCGGCGAACGACTGAGTCTTGTATTGAATCCTTGACGTAGCCGGAGGGATTTGCAATCCTGAGTGGAAAGAGAGCGAAGACGGTAGTCATAGCCGGTGAGATACCGTTTCTCAGATCCCTGCTGAAGATTGCAATAGAGGACGAGGGGTTCCAAGTTGTAGGAGAAGCGTCATCTGGTGATGAGCTCCTGGAAAAATGCAATGAGAAGACACCGGCCAACGTCATTCTGGATCTTGACCTCAGTGAAGAGGAGGGCCTTCGCCTCATAGAATCAATCCTAGACATCAATTCCACAATCACTGTCATTGCACTGTCAGAGCCCGGTCGTGGTCTTGGTGAAACTGCATTTGCTGCGGGCGCACGTGCGATTTTACAGAAACCATTCACCACTTTCGACTTGGTGGACACTCTACGAAAGGTTGCTCCCCTGAAGTAGTCCCAATCGTAATCAGTCCGGCAACCTAGTTTCTGGGAACAGGGTTATGCCATCATCTGATATCTTGAACATGACAGGTCGCATTACATGGCTCGTTCCTCTCATCTTGACGATGCGAAGAGTGCGGACGAAATCGCCGGACGACTTCACCATATCTAGTTTGATTACACCGTCTGATATGAAGTAGGGCATCTCATCGTTAGTGGCCCTTGGTTGCGAACGTAACTCATGAGTCATGAGAACAGTGCCGTCTTTAGTGACAATCTCCTTCATGAAGCTATAGACAAGCTGCCGGATCTCGAAGTGGCTCCCGGCAAGCTCAAGCAGTGGGCCTATGCCATCAACAACAATCCTTGTTGCGGAGATCTCTCGAGCCTTCTCCTTCACCACAGAGGCTAAGCGAGGAACGGTGAAAGGTTGTTCCCTTAACATTGGATGATCAAAAGCAATCATGTACTCATATCCTGTTTCTCGAGGAATGATACGCAGGTCACCGCTTAGAAGAGTCAGTGAATTGGAATCGATAGCTTCTCTTGCGTCCCAGCCCATCTTCGACATGTCCTCAATGAGCAACTGTCTACTCTGGTCAAGAGAAACGAGAACGCCGGTTTCACCCTTGGAAATCCCGTCAAACAGGAACTGCCAGGAGAGGATACTCTTGCCAGTACCAGGGCCGCCTGCAAGAAGGACTGACCGGCCCTTGATGAGACCTCCCTCAAGGAGTCCGTCGAGTCCGGAAACACCGCTACTCACTCTCGTGTCATCCAACTCAAGCACCAAGATACAGTTGAGTCTTGAGCCGATTTAATTGTTGTTGGACCAAGAAAGAAATGCAGAAAATGCGAATAGATATGCTAGAATCCTTTTTTTGGCCACGTATGCTGAACCATCAAGAGAGGATTAGTGCAGGTACTGCGAAAGTATGGCCTATCAGCACAGACGGATGCATGAGTAATAGTGACAACGGACCTCGTAATCCCCGAATTCATCATGTACAGCACCGGACTCACGAAAGAGGAGATGCAATATCTACGTCAGGCCGCGGACGCTCAGTCCGGTAGCGGAAAGGATCGTTTCAGGCTCTTCACTGATGTACTCATTGATTTCATCGAAAACGAAACTTGGGAAGAAGCGTCATCTGACATGTTGGCAATGTGTGGGAAGGCTTCGTACTTGCGAGGAAGATATGACTTGAACAACACCCTCTCGAAGGGCTGTCAGAATCTAGCCTGTCGCGGCTATGCAGCTGCTGCCTTCTGCAAACAGAGTCTTGATCCCCGTTGGCTTAACAATCTACGCAACTACGTCAACCATGCATGGCAGTCAAACAGATACATAGTCTTCGCCGAGCTTATCGGGAAAATCTCAGAAGTCTTGATGAATCTAGGATATGCAGACCAAGCCAGAACCATTGCAGAAGACGGGATAGAACGTGTGACAGCTGTAACGACAGCAGATGAGAACCTCCGGACTACGGTTCAGGCGGCTCTTCTTGAAACAAGACTCACACTCGCGCATCTTGCAGGTTTGGCAAAGAAGAGAGACGAGGCAATACTACGATTGAATTCAGCAGAGGAAACCGCTAAGCTACTGGACCATGTTCTCGCCCTCACAGATATCACCTACTACAGAGCGAATGTTCTTACCTATAGTCACGAGTATGAGAAGTCACTTAGTTACTTGCGTGCGTGCATAGGGAAATACGAACGAATGGGTGTTCTACAGGGTGTAGCCAACGCGAGAAATCTAAGGGGTATCATCTATCTAAACCTCGGACAGCTTCAGGACGCGAGAGATCAGTTTGAAGAGCTATTGCTTGTTCAGCAAGAACTCAACAACCAAGTGGGCCTAGCAAAGACACTAATCAACGTGGGAGAAGTCGACAGATCTCTTGGCCAGCTTAGTCAGATGGAGAGTTATAACAAAAGAGCTCTGGAGATCAGTCAAGAAGCAGAGTATATGCGCGGAATGGCTGTGGCCAAGGCAAACCTTGGCGACGTTGCTCTTCGTAAGGGTGACTTTGGAAAGGCAATAGGACTTTACAAAGAAGTAATCGAGCTCACAGATAGAGCTGGCCTGCTGGCGATACACATGGGCGTGTTGTTTCAACTGGGTGACACCCATCATCTTCAATGTAACATGAATCTGGCAATTGGTTCCTATTCAAGAGCAAGAAGAGTGGCTGAAGAAATCCTGTACCCCCTAGCATTATTCCATGCCGATGTAAGTGAGCTGATATCAAGACTGGAAACCGATGCGAAGCCCCCCTCCGAACTCATTAAGAAGATACAGGACAGAATTCCTGATCTAGAGGTGTGGGTGCGCGCTGGAAACTCCAGTCCTATGATAGAGGTTAGACGAACAGTCTTTGACGACGACTCCATTGACAGTGATCTGTGTATCTTCTACGACCCCGAGAAGAACTACGAATGCAGGGTGGAACGTACCTCCTTGGAGAAGGAATGCTTTGGTAACCTATATTGGATGGGTGGTCTGTGCCCCTACTTCAAGGACTTCTTGGATGTCTTGGAGTCCCTTTGAAGACAATCATTCCATAACCTATCAATTGGGTCTAAATCGCCTCGTCACTTATGTAGCGTACTTAGCTTAATATTGACGTGAAGATACGATGTGTCGAGTAAGGGGCTGGTACTCATGAACGAGCAAGGAAGCATACCTCCCAACATCAAGAGGGCCCTAGAGGCCGATATTGGATATGTCATAGCTGTGGCCGGGCAACCCGGAACAGGCAAATCGCTTTTCGTACATGAAGTTCTCCGGCAGTATCCGAAGTCCTTCCTGTATGCTACCACAACAGAAAGCATTGGCCCGTCCAAGGAAACGGACAGTGATGAGAGTATTAGTGATAGAAGGATGCTAGTCAAATATTGGAGAAATACTGACGTGGACTCTGCACATGAAGAGAGTCTTAACAATCAAATCCAAGGACTCACGGGCCATACACCCAAAGATAAGGACATCGTGATTATCGATTCATGGAGGGAATTTCTCCAACCGATTTCTGTCGAGAAAAACTCAGATGTGCGACACTCATTGCTCGACGCCGCAAGACGGGAGAGCCGACGGCTGATTCTGGTCTTGGAGGGTGACAAGAGCTCGGCTGATGCACACATCCTCCACTCTGCGGATGCAATCGTTGAGCTCCGAAAATTGCGACTAGACCAGAGAATGTATCGACAGCTCACGTTAGAGAAGATGCGATCTTTCCCGATAATGCAAGACACCTATCTCTTCACCTTATATGGAGGGAGGTTCACATTCATTCCTTGGTACAAGCACCAGTTTCCACCCATCACTATCGAAAGAGAACCCATTGCGGACCCTGCCAATAAGACGATATCCACAGGAAATAGGAGTCTCGATTCTGTCCTAGGAGGCGGATTCCGACGGGGTAGGCTCAGCCTCATTGAGGTTGAGAACATTTCTGCTCCCTATGTTGAAACAATCTGCATTCCATTCCTGTCTAATCATCTGCAGCTAGGTAGACCTGCAGTAATCGTGCTGCCTGAGGGATGGTCCCCCGACAGGTTCGTGGCGGGTTTGAGTCAATTCGTCGACATGAACGTGGTGGAGGATCAGGTCGTCTTCTTTGGACGCCATGCTCTCGGCTCAAAAGGAAACGTGCGTACCATCGACACCGACCCCGAAAAGACACTCCAAGAGATCAGGTATGAGGCGAGTCAACTAGAGAGAAGATTCGAAAAGAGCGTGACAGAGCTTTTTGCTCTTGACACCTTGGAAAACCGCTTCGGCGACTCCGCTGTGAAAGGCATGGTAGCGGAAACCTCTGCAGGTCTTTCTGGCACTGAAAGATCAACAATCACAATTCTCAGTAGCCAACAGAGCCTCCAGAGCTCAGGTCTATCATATGATCTTCACTTAAGAATACAGGATATCTTCGGCGTTATCACCATATGTGGAGTCAATCCAAGAACAGGTCTCCTTGCGGTTAAGCCTGTGCTTTCAGGAGGCTTTCTCGACTACGAACTCTTGCCGATAGTCTAATCAGTCCATCCAAGAAACAACACCTTTATTCCCACGTACTGAATAGCAGAATCGCCCCCGGATAAGAAGTGCCGTGGGGACTAGGAAAGGTTCCGCGCGTTATCTGAAGAGGGAAACGCCTATGACAGCTGAAACCGACGAAAGAACGATTCTTGTAGTTGATGACGAGGAAGTGACCACAGAACTGGCGAAGTCTCTTTTCACCCGGCATGGATTCAGGGTCCTTGTGGCTTCTGATGGAGAAGAGGCCCTAGAAGTGGCAGAGTCTGAACGACCAGACCTGATTCTCCTCGACGTGATGCTCCCAAAACTGGATGGCTTCGAGGTCTGCCGAAGACTACGTTCTCAAGATGCCTTTGAGAAGACCCCAATCCTCATGTTCACTGCCCGCGGCCTGACAAGAGATATAGAGAGGGGGAAAGAGTCAGGAGCTGATGAGTACATCGTCAAACCTTTCCAGGGCAGAGATCTTGTGGCAACTATTAAGAAGCATCTTGGATTGCAATCCGAGTAGACGTGATTTCCCTTGGACGACCGTGCGAATGCTGATCAAAGGCGGAGTCACAGCATAGTGGATAGTCTGCTTCTAAAGCCGCCGCGAGGCTATGTATTCATTGTCACAGCCTCTCAGGATAGCCACTATGACCTCTTCATGCTCACACTGATTCGAAGAGCATTGGAGCTCGGAATAGTCACCCTAGAAGTTGTTACTGAGGCGAGAAATCGTGACGTCATGAGAGAACTCTCCGTTCTTCAGAACGAGGCATTTCGAATTCTTGAGGTGAATTATGGTCAGCAAACGTTGGGAGATCACTCGTGCTCTCCTCACCTTCATGAAATCAACATCATGCTCCGAGAGCTGAGAAACGTACTTGGACCGGAGCTCATCACCTTTGAGGGGCTTACTCCTCTCTTCATTGACTTCTCTCCTAGAGATGTGGTTCAGTTCTTCAAAGAGAGTGTCGAGGAGAGTGTGAAGACAGGTTCTCGCGAATTCTACCTTGTGCATGAGGATACAGCCGATGAGATTACCATGAACCAGCTCTATTCTCTTGCACAGGGCATTGTTACTCTGACTACCTCACGTGGAAAGCACTACCTTACGGTCAAGAAATCGAGTGGTGTGGATCTCCCCTATAGTCCCATAGAATATGTCCCAAAAACCGCCGGTCCTAACAAGTCA
>SDNO01000235.1 GCA_004524435.1 Candidatus Thorarchaeota archaeon
CGATAGACATCCGCAAAAATTTGTTGACGAGGTGAGTGACTAACATGCGAATTGCTATCATGGGAGCTGGAGCCATCGGAAGTCTGTACGGTGGTTTTCTCAAGAAAGCCGGGCATGATGTAGTCCTCATTGGTAGGCCTAACCACATGTTGAGCATCAGTGATTCAGGACTCAAGGTGTCAGGGGTTCTAGGGGAACACACTATCTCCATCGAGGCCACCAGCAATCCCCTTGACGTGGCAGCGGTTGATTATGTCATGATTACGACCAAGACATACGACACCATCCGTGCTGCGCGAGAAGCCGAACACTTGGTGAAGACAGGTGCCAAAGTAGTGGTCCTTCAGAATGGACTTGGCACCGAGCGGCAAGTGGCAAAGGCACTAGGCACCACCGCAGTCCTACGAGCGACGACCTGTTTTGGTGCCGAGATTGTGACATCTGGTGCAATAGAGGTCACTGGAACGGGAATCACTGAGATTGGATCACATTATGATGAGAACAAGTCTGCAATTCACGAGTTTGCTGCTGCTCTTCGAGAGGCAGGCTTTCAGGTCACTGAATCTGAAAACATCGAGGGAGTTGTCTGGACGAAGACAATAGTGAACTGTGGGATAAACCCTGTTGGTGCCCTCACTGGTCTGACAAACGGCGAGATTCACAGCAATCCCGCTCTGAGAGGTCTTGTCGTCAAGCTGGTTGAAGAAACCGTTCGGGTCGTAGAAGCGCTCGGAGTTGAACTCACCACTGACGACCCTGTGCGGTACACACTTGGAACCGCAAAAGCCACAGGGAACAACATCAACTCAATGCTACAAGACATCAGAGCAATGAAGCGCACAGAGATTGAATCAATCACAGGAGCTGTGATTCGGATCGGACGGGAACTCGGTATTCCCACCCCGGCCAGCGAGTCAGTATACGCCCTGGTTCGTGCGCTTGAGTCGAAGTATTTGCCTGAGGATGACCTGAAGCGGGACAAACCCTCATTGTATACCGAGGAGCTTGTTCGGGCTATGACTGAATCCTAAACATCATCTTTGCACTCTGATACGAGTTTCGGGCAGATCTCGATGCATCATGTCGAATAGGATGCAGATGCCCTGCAAGCGCGATCTCAAAGTTAATCTTGGAGAGTCTCTTGAGCGAGGCTACTAGCTGCTTGGGACTACCGGTTGGGAAGTCAACTCGTCCGAAGCTACCTCCCGGAAACATGGTGTCGCCGGTGAACATCAGGCTCTTGCTCTTCTCAAATAGACAGATACTTCCAAGAGAATGACCCGGGGTGTGTAGTACTTCTAGGTTCACATCGCCAAAGGTGATGATATCTCCCTCTTCCAACAGATTATCGATGGTGATTGGGGGAAGCTTAACGCCAAAATGACTGGAAAGCGTAAGAGTCATGTCTCCTGAATTGATCATCTCAGCCTCGGTCTTGTGAAGATGTATTGTTGGATTTGACTCTTTCAGGACCGCCATAACTCCGCCGATATGGTCTATGTGACTGTGAGTTAGAACAATGTCTGTGATGTCCTTAAAGGATGTGCCAAGTCTATCGAGGTCACGTTGAAGGCTCTCGGAGTGCATTCCCGTTCCGGTGTCGATAAGCACTTTCTTGTCTTCAGTGGATATGAGACCGATATTGCTGTCGAAGCTATTGCTGGTTCTAAAGTGGATATGCGGGGCGAATTCTTCAAACATTCCTTCACCTCAGATGCTCAACGAGTCGATCTATCTCCTGGGTCGTATTATAGAGATGAGGCGATACGCGCAGTCTTTTGTTTCTAACAGAGCAGTGTATGTCATTCTTTGCCAGTTCCTTCTGCAGTGCCTCAACACCTTCTGGCTCGCATGATACTATCGCCGAATTGTGCGAATCTCCGAAATCGTAGCACGGGACTCCAAGTTCGTCGAGTCTGCTTCTGAGATGATCTGCGTTCTCCATTGCGGCCCCCTCTCGTTTCTTCCCATCCATTTCAAGGAGAACGTCCAGAGACGCTAGAAAGCCAACATATGCAACCATCGCAGGTGATCCAATCTGAAACATACGCGCATCTGGTAAGGGTTCTCTCTCGAAATATGAGAAGTTGGCAATATCCTTGACTCCCCACCAACCCATGAATCTGGGGCTCAGCTGGTCCATGATACGTTTGCTCACATACACAAATCCTGCACCTATCGGCCCCAGAAGCCATTTTGCAGCCTGAGCAGCAGCAAAGTCAACATCCCATTTCTCAAGGTCGATATCTGCCCATCCTGCCGACTGAATGATATCGGCCACAAGGATTGCACCGTTCTGATGTGCTATTCGCGACAGCTCCGCCAGGTCGGACCGATAGCCTGTTCCAAACTGGACATGACTCACAGCAACAACCCGTGTATTCTCATCTACCAGTTTTTCGAATTCTTTGGCCGGGGCCGCACCCTGGGTGGTCTTCATGACTCTGAGTTCAACGCCAAGAAGTCGACTCACATTCTGCCAGGGTATGTAGTTTGAAGGGAACTCAATGTCGCAGATGACTATGTTTGATCCTCTAGGATACTGGATAGCATGACCGATTGAATTCAGCCCCATGGACGTGCTACCAACAAAACCGTATTGCTCTTTACTTCCTCCCAACAGCTTTGCCAGATTCTCAGTGATTCTCGTGAAGGTTGCTAAGGTCTCCTCAAAATCTCCAACGGCGTGCATCCTATCATCAAGATAAGACTGCATGGCCTCACCACATCTTTGAGGTGGAATCCCTGTTGAGGCATTGTTGAGGTACGTCATCTCGGAAAGCGTCGGGAATCTGGCCTTGATGAACTCTGGGTCTATGATATGGGGCATGGTGTTCCCTCGGTTTCGGATTCTTCTGATAAAGTTCACTGATTGGAACATCCCCCTAAGATTTAAGTCGGCTGTGGCCTGTGAAATGTTTGGAGAGAGGTTTGTCATTATTCCGTCGGCTGGTTGAAAGGTTGAAGCGCTCCAAGAAAGAGGAGCCAAAACCAGAGGACGTGCGAATCGATGAAAAGGCGGGAACTGATGCTAGCAAGCCATCGATGGATTTTGTGCCTTCTTCGACAGCGAAGTCTCCCCCACCAACAGAGACACTTGTGACTAGTGCAGAGGAACTGGGCATAGACGCAGATGCAACAATGTCTATGGCCAAGACGGCCAAGATAAAACCGCACACTATTTCAGAAATTGTCCCTGGTAAGGAACTCAAGAGAGATGACCAAGGTCGCATACATATCAAGATTGTATTCTACGGGCCTTCCCTCTCCGGAAAGACAACGGCATTACGTTGGCTCTTTGCCAATGTTCGCAGTCTCTCGAAGAGTAAGATAATCGAGATATCCGATGAACTGGGCAGGACTACGTTCTTTGACTTCGTACCTATCACCGCAAGTGAGAAAGTGGTCTTCGATGTCTTCACGGTCGCAGGCCAGCGGCGACATGCACAGAACAGAATCACGGTTCTCAGGGATGCTGACGGGATCATATTCATGGCTGATTCGAGACCCGAGTCCATGAATGAGAACCTTGCATCTATGGAGGAACTAAGGATTGCTCTCGGCACGGACCGCCTTGCAACAATGCCCATTGTGATTTCATTGAATAAGCGAGATCTGCCCAACGCGCTCCCTGTCAACTACATGGCTGACCTACTTGATGTAGAGGGTTTCCCGATATTTCCAACGATAGCCACTGAGGGAAAGAACTTACTCAGGATGTTCCAACGAGTTCTCCGAGATGCGCTGATATTCAAGGTCGGCATCTAGCTCTTGGTCGGTAGTTCTCCCTTCTCAAGCTTCTCAATGAGGTCAATCAAATCTTGGATGGCCTCGTCAATTATTGCTTCTCCCTTCTCAGGAGTGGCGGATGTTGGATCTCCATAGACTGCTGAGGGGTATAGCTCTCGCCGGTAGGACGCAGAGATTACCATGTATTCCATCTCTGCCCTTGCTGCCTCCGCCGAGCTCATGTCAACCAAGTCCGGCCGCACGTGCATGACCTCGGAGGTTTCATCCTCTGCTGCATGACCCTCTTGGGTTTCGAGGACTTCAGCCCTTGCTTTCTTTCCCAAGTCCCGCCA
>SDNO01000236.1 GCA_004524435.1 Candidatus Thorarchaeota archaeon
CCTGATAGCTACGTCATCTATCTCGACGGCGCGCCGGTGCGTATTGGTGATTGGAATTCGAGTTCGGAAAGCTTTGTGATATCAGTGGATGGACATGAACTAGGGCTCTACAACTATACCCTCCTCATCACTGACATTGGTCTGAATACCGCGAGTGACGAGGTACTCGTGACGGTCGTAGACGGAACTCCGCCCACTGTGGACAGTCCACCTAATGTGGAGTATCTGGAAGGCAGCTCGGGAAATGTGATTACATGGAACCCAGGAGATCTTCACCCTGACAGCTATGCTGTCTATTGGGCTGGGCTGCTGCTCAGGACAGGTTCTTGGAACTCTAGCTCGGAGAGTATCACAATCTCAGTCGACGGGCTGGGTGTTGGTCAGTACAATTACACGGTCGTTGCTACTGATGTTGGGTCGAACACTGCTGGGGACACTGTTCTAGTGACAGTCTCAGATGGGACTGCGCCCACAATAGACTCTCCTGAGGATTTTGAATGCAATGAGCTATCGACTGGGAACGCGATCAGCTGGAACCCGGCTGATACTAATCCTGAAAGCTACCGAATCTATAGAAATGGAGTTCTGTTCAGGGCCGGCCTGTGGAACTCAACGGGGGAATCAATACTGGTTTCTGTGGATGGGCTTCCACTGGGCATCTTCAACTACACGGTGCTCGTCTATGATGTCGGAAATAACTACGCAGAAGACACAGTCATAGTGACGGTAGGAGATGGCACTCCTCCAGAGATCGATAGCCCTGAAGATGAGACCATTACTGAAGGCGCTGCAGGTATGAGCATCATTTGGCATCCTACCGACCTGCATCCATCAACATACGAGATACTGAGGAATGCAAGTGTGGTCAAGTCAGGACCTTGGAACTCATCATCAGAAGCAATCTCGGTGGCGATAGTCACCGACGCTCTTGCTGCACACAACTACACCATAGTGGTCTATGATGTGGCCAGCAACTTGGCCGTTGATACAGTGTTAGTGTCAGTTGTGGATGGGACATCACCAACTCTGGACTCTCCTTCCGACATTGAGTATGACGAATTCTCTACCGGACACTCAATCACATGGTTGCCTGGGGACCTTCATCCTGCGAGCTATAGCATCAATAGGAACGGTACTGTTCTGAAATCAGGCCCCTGGAACTCTAGCTCGGAAACTATCGCGATATCAGTTGACGGCCTAGGGTTGGGGGCGTACAACTACACCCTGATGGTGACTGATGTTGGCTCCAATACCGCGAGCGATGGCGTGTTCGTTGTTGTTGTCGACGGGACTCCTCCAACAGTAGACAGTCCGCCAGATGTGGAATACATCGAGGGAGAAACTGGTAATCAGATCCAATGGAGGCCGTCTGACTTGCATCCCTGGTTGTATGAGGTTCTACGGGACGGTGAACCAGTCTGGTCTGCAAGATGGGAAGATGCCACCGAACCGATATCGGTCTCTGTCGACGGTTTGGAGTTTGGTATCCACAACTACACCATCCTTCTGATGGACGTGGGCGGAAATGCGGCCTCTGATACAGTCATGGTGATAGTCAGCGAACCAACTTCTACCACAACGACCGGAACCGCGACCACAACTACCACGACAACGAGCACAGGAACCACAACAACCTCCACTACTACAGAAACAACGACGGCTCCGCCTCTCGGGCCAGTCTCTCCAATGATGATTGTTCTGATTGGTGCCGGTGGGGGTGTAGTGGCAATCGTTACCATCATCGTTGTGATGCGAAGGCGGGCGGGTTCTGGTTAGTTCATAGATGCATACGTTTCGACAAAGGAGAAGGGATGGACATAGTCCTCGCTCTAGAACAAACCCTGCGTCTGTCTGTTTCGTTAGTAGGGGAAGTACTCAGGGCCATGGATTTTGCGCGCGGCGAAGGTGACCGTGAACCTGAAACTCAGTGAAGGCGCGTTCCTCTGTGCTTTGGGAACAGTGCCTACTACTCAGTGCCCCACCAGTCGGGAACTTCGTGGTCCAGCCATTCTGGGTCAGGTGTTATTCTGTCTTCTGTGTCCTTTCCAACACTGTCATGAAGGATGCTATTGAATGGCTCACGCACACCTACAGTCATATCCTCCTCCACTACCACCTGGCATGATAGAAAGGCAGCAGGATGATCGAATTGTGGTTGGCCGGATTTCACCAGTTTGTCGAAGAGATCCTGTTGCGCCTGAGTCTTCTTTGTTGGCACTCCCTTGTGAATGGTGACCCTGCAGGTAGAGCATTCAGCATTCCCTCCGCAGGTATGGACTATGTCAACCTCATGATCGATGAGAGCCTTGAGTAGCTTCGTCCCGCTCTCCACCTCGAATTCGTGCTGTACTTCACCTAGCGGATCGACAACTGTTACTTTTGGCATGTCCCACGACTAGCACGTTCTCACTAAAATGCGTTGTGTGAAACCAATTTCCGACACAGCATACCAAAGAATCGGAATTGGACGGTCCGAACCGTAGGTGGAGGATGTTCCTTACAGAGAAGCGGTATTGAGGGAGGGAGATGCTCCCTTTGTGGATGGCCTGCAACCGACTCTCATGCAGGTGGTGCATATGTCCTGGGCCTGAAATCTCCGGTGTGATGACAATCCATGTCTACCATGTTCTGTACTTCTCTTTGCTTGTCTTGTAGACCGTGATCACAATGATGTTGTCGTCTCTCTCAGTGAAGAACACTCTCAGAATCTCTCCATTGCTCTCCATCTGAGCAATCGAGTGTCCAAATCTGTCAGTCAAACTCTCATCTGATTTGGTTAACACTAGAACAACATCATCCCTGGTGATGCTACGTTGCCTCATTCTCTCGAGGGCATGCTTCGTGAAGACAATCACGCCGTAGCAACCTCAGCGACCAGCTCTTCGTCCCGAAGCTTCACCAGCCTGTTGAGATCTAGCTCCTTCTTTGAAAAGGCAAGTATCTCGATACCACAGATATCCCCCTTTGCATCATAGTCCACAACTACCCCATCAGAAATCTCCACACTCTCCACCACCTTCTCCCCTCTCAGCCTGAAGTAGACGGCATCTGCAACCTGATCGTATTCTACTTGCATTGAAAAACCACCATCCTGATTATTCCCGACATTCTTCCATCACCCTCTTTGCTGTTAAACTTGTAGTTTGTCATTTCTGTCTGGCTGCCAGGAATCACCTCTGCAGCTATCGGCCGTAGAGAACGTATTCAGGTGAAAAACTGCTAGAATCATAGAACTGCCACAAGGAACATCCTCTATCCGTTCCAAGACCTAAATGCCAGATATTCTACAGATGGTGCTATGTCTTTGGTATCTGTTGTGAAGGGGGAACGTGGCATTGAGCCCGTATTCAGGGCAATGGGCCTGATTCCGTTCGAGGAGGCTCTAGCCACCTATGACACTGTCTTAGTAAAACCCAATCTCATGACCAGTCACACCTTCGAAACCGGAATCACGACTGATCCCATAGTGATGGAGGCAGTGATCAAGAAGGTCATGGAACTTGGCAAGAAGGCCATAGTGGTTGAGACCGAGGGTATACCAACAGCTACCGAAGACGTGGACAGAGTTGGACATTTCAGCGCAGGAGTTCATATCCTCCAGCCCATGACTGAGAGCTGGTCACTCACACAGCATCGATGACCACGACGGGGACCAACCAGTGCCGTTACCTGGGGGGACACCTCTCTGGTGTCCAAGTCTGTCCAACATACAATGTACGGTTCAGAGACAAGGAAGGTCTGACCTTCCTTGTGTTTCTTGATTCTATGTGGACGGGCGTCTTCTCAAGTACACAATGACTACCACGACCAAGACGGCGCCACCGATTCCGCCCACAATAGCAATCATGATCATCGGATCTAGAATACCCGGAGGAGGTGGACCAGTGGTGGACGTCGTGGTAGTGGTGGTAGTGGTAGTTGTGGTGGTTGTCGTAGTAGTGGTAGTGGTTGTAGTGGTTGAGGACGCGTCAGTGACCGTTACTGTGGCAGTGTAGATCGCGCTATGGCCCGTGCGGTCATGGAACACCACTTCGATGGTGTGA
>SDNO01000237.1 GCA_004524435.1 Candidatus Thorarchaeota archaeon
AGAACTCCAAGCCAGATGCCAAAGACGTATTGCAGAATCATGCCCAGAAAGAACACAGGGATTGCGTACGTGATGATTCCGAAGAGCCGTATGCCGTGGTCTGTCGGCTTGTCGTAAGACTTCGAAGATTTGACCCCGAGTGCAACACCAAGGATGACAGCGAAGAGCATTGCGTAGATGGTCAGCTCGAGAGTCGCAGGGAACCTGCCAACCAGATGCTGGCTGATAGGCTCGAAGTCGGCCATAGATGTGCCGAAGTCCCCGACAAGAAGACCACCGAGATAGTTGAAGTACTGTTGCCATATCGGTAGATCAAGACCGAGTCTTGCCTTGAATGCTGCAAGGGTTGCAGGATCAACGTTCTTCTCGAAGTGTAACAGAGCGGGATCACCAGGTAGCACTCGGAGTATCATGAACACGAGGGTCAGCAGAAACATGACCATCGGGATTGTGAGAAGTATTCTTCCAACGACATATGAGCGGAGCGACAATCTTGCGGTCCTCCTTGGTCAGAGACCAACTTGCTGGCTTACTCTCAAACGAGGTGATAAGCACTTCGTATTTCATAATGAGATGGTGTTAAGTATCTTCGGAACCGAGTAGCGCGTTGCTCTGACTAAGGAAAAAAGAAGAGTTGGTGCCACCAGAGATCGGTAGCACCTCTCTCGTTCTGTACTAGGTCATGTAGACAAGCCAGTGACGCCAGTTCACGGTGATGTCAAGGACAATTCCCTCGACAGCTGTAACCGTGACTGCATTGTTGCGACCCTGCCAGAGTGGGATGAGCGAGACTTCTTCAGCCTGCAGGTCCTGCAGGTCAAAGTATGCCTCCTCACGGGCCTCGTCAGTCTGTGCACTACGACCCTCTACCCATAGGTCGTACTGCTGGACTCCACCCGCGGGATACGTCTCGTTGTACCCTAGGTTGAGCCACGACGCAAAGGGCAGGAAACCATAGTTGTCTGGATCTATATAGTCCGGATACCAGCCATAGATGAACACGGGCATGGTACCTGCGTTTCTCTGCGTCCTATAGGTCGGCCAGTCAGCACTGTGGATATTGACCGTTATGACGCCGCTTGCCTCAAGATTGGATTTGTAGAAGGTGGCTTGTTCCTCGCTGGATGGGTAGTGTCCAGAGCTCTCGTACCAGAGGTCGATTACGAGCTTGTTCTCGGAGTCATATCCGAAATCATCGAGACAGTCCTGCGTGTAGGTGTAGTTGGCCTCACCGTACACCTCGAATGACGGTTTGTGGTAGGCCATTCCGGCCGGTACGACACTGTAGAGCGGATCCACTGTCCCCTCGAATACCGTTGCGGCAAGGTTGCTTCTGTTCAGAGCAGCAGCCACTCCTTGTCGAATCCGGGTCTCATTGAACGGATAGATCGTCTGCTGGAACAGCATGTACTGGATCGAAGCACCCACGCCTTCCCAGACTGTGAAGTCGGCATCATCTTTGAAGCTATCGACCTGAGCAGGACTCAGATGCCTGTAGGCAATGTCAAGATCGCCGCCAGACAGTGCAGCCCCCAGAGCTGTGTCAGTTGAGTAGAACTGGATGATGATGGTGTCGGTCTTTGGCAGATTGGGATAGTCCCAGTAGTTGGGATTGGCCTCCAGACGCATTAGGGTGTCGGTACCACCCACTCTGGTCCAATTCGCAAGTACGTACGGACCCAAGTCGTTGGGATGACTTCCGCGAGGACCAGCTGTCGAACTGTATGCAACGTAGTTGGCATCGTCCTTGAAGTCTGGATGGACAATATAGGACGCTGCGCATGACATGAGCTGCAGGAACGGTGCAAAGGCAATGTGCAGATTGAATCGCACCTCGTACGTATCCAAGACGACAATCTCGTCGATGATGTCACCATAGCCCATATTGAGCTGTGGACCATCTTCGAGCGCCATGTCGATGTTGCGTTCAAAGGACCATTTCACACACGTGGCATTGAACGGCTGACCATCATAGAACTCTAGTCCTTCTCTGAGCACAAAGTCCCATTGTGTCTTGGTCTCGTCCACCGTCCAAGATTCCGCTAGCGCGCCCCGTATATCGTCAGGACCCGCTGATGTTCCGGGGATGATCTCGACTAACCCCGCACCAAGCGAGGTAATGATCTCCCACCCGAAGTAGTCATATGATTGAGCCGGGTCTATGCTTGCCTCCACTGTGTCCGTCGTCCCAAAGATAATCACAGATTCCGTCGGGACTGGCGGAGGAGCCAGTAGGATATAGGCAGCAGCTGCGCCGACTACAATAAGGATGACTACGATAGCGATTGTTTGATTTCTCTCCAATAGTAGGTCTCCTGGAAAAATTCGCAAGTGTAATGCGAACCTATGAAATATCCGCACCACGGTATATAAGGTATGGCAGCTGCGTAATCTTCTAACCTTCTCGAAGTTCAGCTGAGCATTTGGACAGCTGTTCTCCTTTCTGAACAGTTCCCGGCGGTCTATGACAGGGTAATTCTATCAGGGTCCTCAGAAAGTGCCAGATTCGTAGATCCCCTATTGACTATGGTCGTATCAATAGTATTTCAGCTGACAGGCCCATACACAATGCCCAGCTCATCAGCCTTCTCGAACGCACGCTTGAGTTCACTCTGACTGACCCTGCGACTGATATCAGGATACTCCTGCGGATTTCGACGAACCTTGTGTTCGGGTCGATATTGACCCATGATGTTGACTAGGCAGTTCGGCATATTCTCCGCAATCCACTCAAGAATCGGGATGGTGCAGCACTCCACATGATTCGGCATGACTAGGTGACGAACAATGACCTCACCATGCTCATAGGCAATCTTGTGGTTCCGCGATACAATATCGAAGTATTCCGTCACGCCAGAGAGTCGACGACCACACTCGTTGTTTCCATACTTGAAGTCCGGCAGCCAGACATCGATCACATCAGACAGCAACTTCATGGTCTCCATCGAGCAATAGAGATTGGAGTTCCAGAGCTGGGTCACGTTCGAGAGCTGGTAGAGCATCGACTCGATGATTGTGTGGGTGTTGGGGATAGGGTCTCCCCCGACGTAGTTGATGTTCAGGGCTCCATCCTGATAGAGATGCTCCGCGATGTTGGCAAGTTGCTGGGCGGTTACAACCCGACCTGCCTTCGGGTTGGTGGAGATATCCTCATTCTGACAGAAGACGCAGCCAAAGCAGCACGATGCAAAGAAGATGGTCCCACTCGGTACCAGAGGCGCCTCCTCCCCGCTGTGAAGGAAATACGATGATACCCGCGAGTCGGAGTCCAGCTTGCACCAACCGGTCTCATCCTTTGTTCGATCAACGCCACACTTCCGTTCGCAGAAGTGACAGGACTGCAGAATCCGATGCGCCAGCTCAGCCTTGATAGCAAGTAGGCTGGGACCGTCCAACTCATCCCGTCTGAAGTCGATGCCTTCCTCATCCACAGTCTGCATGTATTCTTCATGTTCCTCCGAGAGAACTCGATGCTGCTCCCAGAGATCCTCAGTTGGAGCACTAAGATCGGCCTCACAGCAGACGTCCTTCGCTAGCAGGTATTTCGCCCAGCGCTTCTTGTCGATGATGTCACGATACCGAGATAGCCTGCGCACTGCCTCAGGATTCTTCCAGACTCTTGATGCATCAGGTCGCATATATCGCCACATGGCAGGCATACTCTGCCCTAGTAAGATAAAAGCCATGTGAAAGCGAAGCTAGTTCTTCGCAGCATCAGACCACTCTGGAACCCGCGTCTGGGAGATTCACCATTCGGATGATGGTAGAAGAGAGGACTGCTATTCGTCTAGTGAACCATTCGTGTGTGAGATTCCCACCTGATGCATAGAGGTCTTCCGAAACTCCAAGTCCCCGTTTGGTGGGTGGTTCCATGATGAAGGGAACGCGGGGACGAAGTAAGTCCCCGGTTATGACCCAGTCCCTGTATTGCTGAGCAATCTCGGTGTTACCTTCGATGTCGTTGAAGTTCTTTAACGGCCCCCAGTTCAACACGACTACACCATCCACACCATCCAGTCCATCCCGAAG
>SDNO01000043.1 GCA_004524435.1 Candidatus Thorarchaeota archaeon
ATTGATGGAGAGGAGGTAGCACAACGCTCTATCGTGGATATCGATGAACATCTCTGTGACCACTGCGGTATGTGTGAAGCGATGTGTCCGTTCTGGGCTATTGAGCACACTGTCAACGGTGAGCCTGTGGTCTGTGTCCATGAAACAGACAGCTTTCCCGAGTACATTCGAGATATCCGGATAGACAGAGAGAAGATAGAGCCCTATTTGGAGAGGGTCGACGAGCTCTGTCCTCTCAACCTCATATCAATCGAGGATGGAGAACTGGTCATTAATGAAAAATCCTGCCCCTGCTGCAGACAATGTGAAGATGGGACAGACGGTGCGATTCTGGTTCGCCCCATCTTCATAGGTTCCATCACAATCAACCAGGACAAATGCCCAGAGGAATGCAAGAACTGTCTTGACGTCTGTCCTGTCGATGCGCTGGAGCTTCACGAGGATGGAAAGGTATATCCCTTGGACAAATACTGCGTGTACTGCGAGGCGTGTCTTCAGGTCTGCCCTGAACCTGATGAGGCATTGGTCGTCAAACGGACATCGATTCGACATACCACTGTGAAGTCTGGAGCATGGAACAAGGTACTGGAGAAGCTGGCTACTTCGAGCGCGTTCGACCGTGAGCTCCGAACGAAAAGGACAAAGAAGATTGCCGAGGCTATGAAGCGACGCAGTATGGGAGGGAAGTGATCAACATTGAAAGACAAGCAGCCTGAGGAAGATGAAATCAAGCTCGTTGGAGACAAGCCCCGAATCGGTGTGTTTCTCTGTCACTGCGGTTCGAACATCGCTGGCACGCTAGACATCGATGAGCTAGAAGAATACGCGAAATCTCTTGATTCCGTTGTCTATGTCAAGCAGAACAGGTATACGTGCGCAGATCCCGGTCAAGAGGAGATTCGTCAGGGAATCAAGGATTATAAGCTCGACAAGGTGGTCGTCGCAGCATGCTCACCGAGGATGCATGAACCCACGTTCAGAGTCACGGTCTCTGAAGCGGGGATGAATCCCTTCAATTTCATTATGGCCAATATCAGAGAACACTGCTCATGGTGTCATGAGGAATCCGGAGACTCGCTCCAGAAGGCCAAAGAGATCATCAAGATGGCCGTGGTGAAGGCTGCGCTGACGGTCCCGCTGCAGAAATTTGAAGTGCCTGTTACCGACAAGGCCATGGTCATTGGTGGAGGAGTCTCAGGAATCCATGCGGCGCTAGACCTTGCCAACATGGGCTACAAGACATACCTTGTGGAGCGTGACGAGAGCATCGGCGGCCATATGGCTCAGCTAGACAAGACGTTCCCAACACTGGACTGCTCAATCTGTATCGAGGGTCCTAAGATGGTCGAGGCTGGTAGACATCCCAATATCGAGATCATCTCCTTTGCTGATATCGTACATGTGGATGGCTACGTTGGCAACTTCACAGTAACGATCCGAAAGAAACCACGGTATGTCATTCAAGATGATTGCACAGGCTGTGGCGAGTGCTCTGATGTCTGCCCTGTGGAATACCCCAACGCTTGGGAACAGAATCTCGGAACACGAAAGGCGATATCAGTTCCGTTTCCTCAGGCTGTCCCCCTCGTTTATACCATCAATCGTGACCACTGCATAGAATGCTACAAATGTGTCGACGTCTGTGGCGAGCGGCAGGCCATCGACTTCGAACAGGAACCTGAAGAGATTGAGGTGGAAGTGGGAACCATAACCGTGGCCACTGGCTTCCATACTCTGTACGAACCGGTGAGAGGAGGAGAGTTCGAGGCTGCTCAGGAGGGGTACTACGGCTATGGTCGATTTGAGAATGTGGTGACAGCCCTTGAGGCTGAACGCCTGATATGCGCAGGTGGACCCACAGGAGGAGAAGTCATTCGAAGGTCCGACGGCAAGCATCCGAAACGTGTAGGATTCATCCTGTGCGTGGGATCACGTGATGTCAACAAATACGAATACTGTTCCAACTTCTGCTGTATGTATTCATTGAAGAACGCCATTCTAGTCAAGGAGCACGAGCCTGACACTGAGATATTCATCTGGTACATCGACATCAGGACACCTGGAAAAGGCTACGAAGACTTCTACACGAGAGCAAGGGAGGCAGGCTTCACGTTCATCAAGGGCCGGCCCTACGAGGTCATCGAGGATTCGGAAACCAAGAACCTCATCGTACGGTCTGAAGACGTGCTCATCGGCAGAGATATCGAGGTTGAGGTAGACTTGCTTATTCTAGCCACGGCAGGCGAGCCAAGCTTTGGGACCGGAGAGCTCGGCGGAAAGCTCCACATCACAAGGAGCGGAGATGGCTTCTTCATGGAGGCCCACCCGAAGCTTAAACCTCTCGACACCCCCGTTGACGGCATCACACTATCCGGAGCCTGTCAAGGACTCAAGGACATTCCCTACTCGGTGTCGGCCGGGAGTGGGGCAGCGTCGCGGGCGGCGACCATTCTGTCAAAGGATACAGTTGAGATTGAGCCCATCGTGGCTGTTGTAGACCCTGACAAGTGCAAGAATGTAGATCGCGATTGCGGTGTCTGTGTTGATAAGTGCCCCTTTGTGGCCATCACTGCGGTGGAAGGCAAAGCTGCTGCTGTCAATGTTGCAAACTGCCACGGATGTGGAACATGTGTCGCATCGTGTCCGCATGATGCCATCGAGCAGATGCATTTCACCGATCCGATGATTTTCTCACAGATCAGAGCGGCATTGGAGAACAAGCCCGAGGAGAAGATACTGGTCTTCGCCTGCAATTGGTGCTGCTACGGTGGCTCTGACCTAGCGGGGACTAGTCGCTTCACTTATCCCCCAAACTCACGGATTATTCGAGTGATGTGCTCTGGTCGAGTGGACACAGACTTCGTTGCTGAGGCCTACAGGCTGGGTGCTGGAGCAGTGATGGTAGGTGCGTGTCACAGGCCGACAGACTGCCACTATATCACGGGAAACCACATTGCATATGAGAGATTCCAGCGATATCGGAAAGTCCTTGAGGGAGCAGGCATCAGCCCTGAGCGATTCCTCTGGAAAGAGATCTCGGCAGCTGAGGGGCTCATCTTCGCCAAGACGATGAAAGAACTGAATCAGAAGCTCAATGACATAGGCATCGACAGAATCAAGGAAGAGAATGAAAAGGGCAGAAAGAGAATCTCGGCTCCTCTAAAGCGGAAAGGCCTCATCCCGGTGATAGAGATAGCAGAGGAAGATGAATAGTGTGTCGTCGACAGGAAATCAAGACTTCAGCGCTTCCTCCGCGGATACCCTACCGAACTGAGATAGATGACACTCTCGGATATGCCATCCAAATCTAACAGCTGATTCAGTTCATCATCATAGATTGCACCAATCTGACAGCTTCCCAAGTTCATACCCTCTGCAGCCAGAGCAAGATTCTGGGCGATGTGCCCCGCATCCAGCAGGATATACCGATAGGCACGCTGAAGATACTTCCATTTTGATCGCTGAAAGACCGCACTCCAGATGAACACGACAGCTGCTTTCTGGGCCATCTGTTGATCCAGAGCTCCACGCTTGATATCTTGGGAGAAGTCACCCTCCTTCAGGACATCAAGACGATGGTTCTCGATATCGTAGTGATAGAGACCTGAGTCAAGGCCCTTCACCCTATTCACACAGATGTAGGTTTCGATGGGATACAATGCACCTGCTGAAGGAGCCGTTCGAAGTCCTGTCCCGCTGACCTCAGCTGTGATTCCTTGGCTTGCCCAGAGAAGTTGAGAGAGTTCTTGTCTGCTGAGCGGTTCATCTGAGTATGCCCTCACACTCCGACGGCTCTCCAGCGTCTGCCATAGCTCAGGACCGCTAGATGTCTTCGGAGGAGGAAGGGATACCTTTGGAGCAGACGGGTAGTCCTTGTGGACCCCAGGTTTGCGACTCCAGTCCAGACTGTGGCGCGGTAATTCTTCACGATGATACTTCGTCGACTCAAGGAACTTGTCACCCACATTCTCATTCAATCCGATCTTCTCCTTCACCTATGCTCACGCTGAATGCAAAGAGCAACACATGGTCTGAACATTGTAGCTTGACGCATAGATTTTAATCGTACCGATTGCCCCCAGTGACCTGAATGACAGACTAATCTCTGTCTCGCACATGAATAGAGGCTTGACTAGAATGCCTGATGAAAAAGTAGACGTTGAGGAACTGAAGAAGAAGGCTGAGAAGCCATCCAAGGATGCCATGCAGCTGCATCCGTTTTACAAGGGAAAGATACAGTCCATCGGCAAGGCACCCGTTCGCGATTTTTCTGACTTCGCAATCTGGTATACACCGGGGGTGGCAGCGCCCTGTCGCGCTATCGCCGAGGATGAAGAACTGGCCTACCAGTACACCAACAAGGGGAACATGGTTGCGGTGGTCAGCGATGGCACGCGAGTATTGGGCCTTGGTGATATCGGTCCGTATGGTGCAGGACCTGTGATGGAAGGGAAGGCAATTCTCTTCAAATATCTCGGTGGCGTTGACGCCTGGCCAATCTGTCTGGACACCAAAGACCCAGACGAGATTATCAAGACCGTGAAGCTCCTCCAGCCAACCTTCGGCGGAATCAATCTAGAGGACATCTCGAAGCCAAAATGCTACAAGGTCCTCGAGGAGTTACGAAAGGACCCTGATATCAAGATCCCGGTCTGGCATGATGATGCCCAAGGAACAGCGACCGTTGTTCTTGCAGGAGTCATAGGTGCACTAGACGTTGTGAAGAAAGACATCGAAAACGTGAAGGTTGCCATGCTTGGTGTCGGGTCAGCAAATACCCGTACCGCATATCTGCTCATTGCAGCAGGCGTAGATCCCAAGAACATGGTGATGGTGGACAGTACTGGTGCGATATACTCAGACCGCGAGGATATCGTGGAAGAGAAGGACTATGACACCTTCAAGTATGACTTGGCTCAGAAGACGAATCCCGAGCGCATGACTGGTGACCTGGGCGAAGTGATTGAGGGTGCAGATGTTCTCATCTGTGCGTCCCGCCCTGTTCCAGGTACCGTCAAGAAGGAATGGGTCGAGAAGATGGCCAAGGACTCGATTCTCTTTGCCTGCGCAAATCCGATGCCTGAGATATGGCCATGGGATGCGAAGGATGCCGGTGCGAAGATTGTGGGAACGGGCAGAAGTGATTTCGATAACCAGATCAATAACTCTCTCGGCTTCCCAGGAATCTTCAGAGGTACACTGGATGTGCAGGCCACAACAATCACCGACGAGATGTGTGTTGCAGCAGCTAGGGCATTGGCAGACCTTGGCGCGAAAGAGGCTAGCACAAAGAAAGTGATCCCGACGATGGACCAGTGGGAGCTCTATCCTCTTGAAGCAACGGCAGTCGGCATGAAGGCCATTGAGCAGGGTATTGCCCGCAAAGAGTGGGAAGAGAAGGACCTCTACGAGCACGCAGAAGAGGTCATCCGCACAGCACGGGGCTCCTCAGAGATACTCTACGAGAAGGGCTTCATTCCCAAGGCTCCTGAGTAGTCAGCGTATTGGACAAAAGTGATTGAGTGGGGTTTTCTGCCTCATCTCAATCTTGTCCCCTTTTTCTCCTTTTCGTGCAGTCTAGAGCTAGAGTGACGACTGGGACGCTGTAATGAAATGCAGGTCACTCGATATGCGTTCAAGCACAGTTCTGAGCCAGACTAGATTACACGAAGGGATACAATCGAGAGTCTAGAGGATTCTTCTTCTGAGGATTGCTGAACCAATGATCACAGGAATGAGTGTCAATAGACCGATGATGATCCACGTATTGATCACAGGATTGGGGTCATTCCCATCACTATCTAAGTCGTGATCATAATCAGGCTGCAGCGGGTCAAGGCCTTCAAGAAGTTCGAGAAGGTCGGAAAGGCCGTCGCCGTCCGAGTCATTCGACATAGGGTTCATTCCACGGCTGACTTCCTCGGCATCTCCAACGCCGTCACCGTCGCTGTCAGAAGACTGGGGATTGGAGCCATAGGTAAACTCTTCGAGATTCGTGAGACCGTCACCGTCAGCGTCCTCCCCGCTGTCATTCACAAGGGGATTGGTATCGTACTGGAGCTCCCAGCCATCGCCCATACCATCAGAGTCCGAGTCATTGGAAATCGGATTCATACTCATTGAGATCTCAACCTCATTTGTGATGCCATCTCTGTCATAGTCTGCAGC
Organism: Candidatus Thorarchaeota archaeon; assembly: GCA_004524435.1. Lineage (GTDB taxonomy): Archaea > Asgardarchaeota > Thorarchaeia > Thorarchaeales > Thorarchaeaceae > TEKIR-12S. Next base: position 6,169 of record SDNO01000043.1, read on the forward strand.
GGCATCATTCAATAGAGGGTCGAGTCCGTTCTCTACCTCCACTCTATCGCTGATACCATCCGCATCTGTGTCTGTCACGAAGATATCAGTACCCAGAGCCGTCTCATTGCTGTCGGGTAGACCATCGCCATCCCAGTCCAGAGGAGGATCGGGAGAGGGCCAATCGTATTCGGCTGCGTCCAGCACACCGTCCCCATCTGTGTCGGAAGCATACTCAAGTAAAACCTCGAAGGTATCATTCGTACTTCCGACATTCTGAATCTGGAGAGTGACAAGACCTTCCCCTGCCACAGACGTTGTATTGACAGAGAAGTTGCCCTCGGAGAATTGTGTGGTGGGCAGATAGGCATTGCCACCTCGTTTCACAGTGACGGCAAGCGTCGCATTCTCAGGAACTGAACCGTGAAGACTGAATGTCTGCGGAACTGTATTGACAACTGTAAGAGTAGCTGATTCGGTGGTCTTGAGCTCTGCGTGCAGTTTCTGAATCGTGTTCTCGCCGTTTCCCTTCATGCCAAGGTAGACAGCCACAGAAGCAGCAGCCCGCCCGAGGTGGAACCCCTGAGTCTTGTAGAAGAAGTCCCAGAATACAGAGTCGGAATAACCAAGATATTCATCTACCTCGACTCCGCTCTTGACGTTCACGGCGGGGAATCCTCTATCCCAGAATGCCCAGTGATCGGTCTGCGTCGTCTCCCTCTGCACCCGATCTATCACGGTCGAATGCTCATAGCCAGACATGAATGAATAGAGCAGGTCTGCAAGATATTTGGTGGTCTGGTAGTTCTTGTCTCCGGGGTATTCATACTCGAAATCAAGTTCAGGGCCAACCTGACCGGGGATGTGATACAGAACCTCATCGAAGTTGTACATTGCCAAGATGTCTACGCCCATATTCGAGAGAATCTGACTGACTTCTTGTGAGCCATACATCGCTCGATTCTTCTGCTGTTCATCCAAGAATATCATATTGCCCTGGAAGAAGCAGTAGTAGATATCGATGGGCAGTCGAAACTGAGAAAGGATCTTTGCGGCAATAAGAACGGTTCCACAGCCGCCTGCATTCTGATCTATTCCGGTAGTTGACGGTGGCCCATCTAGATGTGCTCCGAAGACGATGGCGCGGTCATCATCACCATAGCCCTCCTGAATGCCAACCACAGATTCATGGGCTCCCCAGAACTCCGCCCCGATGGACCGGGCCTCTAGATACTCCATCACATAGTCAGCGGCCTCGTAGTATCCATCCGTGTAGTCGTATCGAGTGCCTATAGTGGCAAAGTGATTCAGGACATCAAGGTATTCAGAGAGAGAACTGAAGTTGCTGGGCAAATCCCACCAATTCAAATTGTTGAACGGATGAGGAGTGATCTCTTCTGGAATTATCTGTTCATCTTCTTCACCCTCAGGCACCTCATCGCCACCTTGGAGAAGATACATGACACCCACTGCCGAGCTACCAGCTATCAGTAGAACCAAAACAACTGCAATCAATCTCTTCCGTTGCATTGTCCATCGATTCCTGTATGCATCCTCCTTGTGTCCGTATTTCAGTGCATAAATATGCGCCGAAAAGAGCATTCGTATTTCACTCATTGTTGACGCCGCAAGAAACTGAGTGCATCCTCTACCGTCACCCTCTTTTACGTAGAATCGTCGTTTCCGGTACTCTGTAGATGGAGTAAGACCCAATGGAAGAATACGAAAGGTGCGTCCGATGCGGATCATGTCTGAAGTTCTGCCCACTCTTCCAAGTCACCGGTGAAGAGCAGTATTCACCCCGAGGCAAGGCATATCTTCTGCAGGTGATGGACCAGATAGAAGATGATCAGGAACTTGGCAAGGAGTTCAGGCAACTCCTCTTCCAATGCACCATGTGTGGAAGATGCGCCGAGATATGTTCCTCCGATGTCGACCTCCTCGAAATCTGGCACAGACAACGGGCACGCGCTCTTGAAACTGCACCCGAGGAGTTTGAATACCTCGAGTCCCTCAGGGAGTCTCTGGCAAATGTGAAGAATATCTATGGTTTCTCTCCCGAGGACCGAGCAGTCTTTTGGATAGACGAGCTGATTGACGAGTTGCCCAATATCGAAGATCGTATCTATGCCCCGGGAAAGACCGCTGAAACTGTTGTATTCTTGGGCTGTCTAATGTCCTTCAGAGCAACACAGGTTGATGTTGTGAAGGCCCTGTTCAAGACACTTGAGAAGATGGATGCGGACTACTTGGTGATGGGTGCAGAGGAGTTCTGCTGTTCACACCCACTACATCTCATGGGAAGAGATGACGCAGCTGTCGACTTGCGCAAGCACAACAAGGAGGTTATAGAGGCCACAGAAGCAAATACACTCGTCACTTGCTGCCCCGGTTGTCTAATTCAACTTGCGAGATATCATGATTTGGAGGGCATCGCGGTCCTACACCATACCCAGTTTTTCGCCAGAGAACTTGAGACTCTCGCTCCGAGTCACTCAGCCAAGAACTTTGCATATCATGATCCCTGTGAATTACACCGAATCATGAACGTGAGAAAAGAACCAAGAGCACTCATGGATATGCTGGACATCGAATATCGTGACTTGGATGCAGCATGTTGTGGTGGCGGCGGTCTATTGAGAATGACCGACCCCAATCTCAGCGATAAGATCATTGAATTCAGGAAAGAGAGTGAGAACTTGGAGGATATGGTTGTCCTCACATGCTGTCCATCGTGCAGAGAACAGCTCCTCAATGCAGGTCTCAAGACACGAGACATAGTTGAACTCCTCTTTGATTCACTTGCGGAGGGCGGGTAGCGTGAAGCTTCGAGACGTCGCAATTGGGGCGAACGCCTCAATATATTACAAGCTGGACTTCAAACGAATCAAGGGCGTCTTCTATCCAAGAACTACAGGTGAGCTGAGCCAAGTAATCAAAATGGCTAGCGAGAAGGGACTCGACATAACCATGAAGGGAGGTGGTTCGGGTCTCAGTGGGGCCTGCACTGGTGGTGATAGTGAACGAGTCATGGTCAGTACACTCCAAATGAACGACATTATCTCAGTCAATCTGAAGGGAGGCTATGCTGATGTGGAGACCGGAGTCACCCCCGACGAGTTGAACGCGAGGATTGGTGTCGACGGTTACAAGTTCTGGGTTGCTCCGAGTAGCAGAGATATCGCCACCGTTGGAGGGCTCATAAGCACTGATGGAGGAGGGAACGATGCATGGGTCAACGGGACTATGCGGGACAACACAATATGGGTCAAGATGCTTCTTTCTACCGGCGATGAGATCACAGTCTCGCACGAAGGCGTACGAGCCGACGACTCTGAGCTGGAGGCCAGATTGAATGAGATTGGGATGAATCTCGGCGATGTGGCCTCCGCGCACGGAACACTGGGAGCGATAACGAAGATGAGGCTCAAGATAAAACCTATTGACGGGCAGAGACTACGCGGAGGAATCGCGGAGTTCGAAGACGCAAATGCACTTGGAAATGCGCTTGCGAAAATGATAGACAAACAGATACCGATAGCCTACGGAGAGTCGATCGTATATGCCCACCCCCATATCAAATCCATTCTGAACCCACCCCTGCTCATCCTCGAGTACCCAGAAGCGTCCCATGACGTTCTGTCTGATATCACAAATATGAGGCAGCTCAGTAGGAATGAAACAGATGCAATGAAAGCCATTCGGCTGCAACTGCCCAAGCGGAATCCCAACGAAGGCGTTCAGATAGCGCTGTTTGAGGGATACGGTTTCCATGACCAAAGCTTAGCAAGGTTGCAGGAAGCTGTTGATAGAATTCATGCATTGCTCATGGAGAACGAGTTTGTGCCCTTCGCCCAATATGGCCATGCGCCCAGCAAGTGGTATCTCGGAGACAATACGCCAGCTTATGGCATAATCATGCACTCGAGAGAGATACAACCAGCGGACAAGAGTGGAATTGAGAAGTTCAAGGTTGTGAAGCAGATTGTGAATCTCTGTAAGGAGCTAGACATAACGCCCAAGCCAGAGCACAAGTGGATTTTCTCCGACAAGACAAAACTGGACAGGCTTCGTGAGCTGAGAAGTGTGGTTGGAACGAGGTTCAACTCATTTGTTCTTGACCCAAACTGTGACCGCATTCTCGAGGCGATGGCATAAGTTCGGGCGAATACTTTCGGTCTACCCTCTGTGGTGCTTATATAGGTTAGAAGAGACGAATGTAAGATAGCGATGGTAAGACCTCAGAAGAGCCCCAAGGGCCTCTTTGACCCATACTATGTACCAGAGCAATTGCTCCACAGGGACAGGGAATTGGACACCATAGACGGGATATACTCTGATTCTTATGAGGAAGATTACGGAGTCAATTGCCTCGTACACGGGATAACCGGGGTAGGCATGACGGTATTCTCCCGCTATTTCCTCACGAAACTGATACCGAACAGATTCGATGCCCATACGGTCTATGTTGATGCGAAGCGGAAAGACCTCCTCGAGATTGTTGCAGAACTGAACGACAAGATCCACCGGGAGACCAACCGGCCGATTACAGTGGCCTTCGACCTTGATGTGTTGTGGATGCAATTCAAGCGTACTGCTGCGGAGGCAAAGAAAACAATATTCGTGCTAGACAATATTGATGAGACAAATGAAGACGTCTACCTGAAACTCGCCAGACTATCGAAGGAAATCCGTGCATCTACAATCGGCGTCCTCAACAGTCATGACTATCGACTGCTCACAAAGCAACCTGCAACCGATATGGCTTATGACTTCGAGGTCCCACTGGATACGTATACTCAGAGCCAACTCTACGAGATTGTTCGGATGCGAGTAGAAGATACTTTTCCGCTTGGTCTGACAGACGAGGTAGTACGGTATGTCACAGACCTCGTCTGCGAGTTTGACGCCTCCAAACCCAAGACCTCGATAGAGGCACTCAAGGCGCTCTGGCCGCTTGCATCGCGGGGGCAGGAGATTGACTCTGATATTGTCAGGTCGGCCACATCTAACATAACAGCTTTCGGCCTTGACCAGGACTACATGGAGATTGTGGAAACCGTAGCTATGAATGACTTCATGACTCTCCTGGTGCTAGAGGCAATGACCCAACACCTGATGCTATACAAAACTGAAACCTACATCGATAGGAAGACACTGAACGAGCTGGTCCTCATCAAGTGTGAAGAACTGGGTATCAAATATGCTAGAGATGATATCGAGAAGAGCCTCCAGACCCTCATCTTTCAGAGCATCGTATTCGAGTCAGGCTACTCACGGAACCTACTCTATGTGCTGACTCCACCGGAAGTGCTCTATGATGCAGCTCTCTCAATGCGGAGAGAACTCTCGCGCAGAAAATAAGGAAGACAGCGTGCGCGGGCACGAATGACTCCGGGCCCGCACTCTCAGAAGGCCTATTCGGCAGTCTTCTCAGCGTAATCTTCCTTGACCCAATCCTCTAGGCCGTCTGCACCCTGCAGGTCCTTGAGTTCTTCGTCAAGGTTACTTGCCTCAATAACTGCAATCCAGCCCTTTCCATACGGATCTTCATTCAGAATGCCAGGATTAGTCTTGAGTTCATCGTTGACCTCAACCAGTGTGCCACTCACAGGCGCCTTCACTGGACCGGTCCATTTACCCGATTCAAGAGTTCCAATGCTCTTGCCAGCCTTAATCTCACGGCCAGCAGGTCTAAGTCTGATGAACTTGATTTTTCCTGCAAGGTCCATGCCGAAGGTCGTGAAACCAACGCGCACCTTACCGTCTTCCACCTTTGACCATTCTTGGTCCTTTGTATAGTATAAATCATCCGGCCATTCGAAGCCTTCGTATGACACCATTTTGCGACACCTAGAAAGGGGGTTAATTAGGAACCACTTAAGTCATTTACTCTTGAGGGTATATGTCCGTAAATACGCTATGCCTCGCCCTTTATGGCCTCTTGAAGCTTCTTCAGTTCCGAGACCTCAATCTCAACGAACACCTGACCCATATAGTCGCAGTCCTCACAAGAATATGAGGAAGGCACCAGCCACCCACTGACAGAACTCTTCGTCTCGGATATCTTTTCGCTTCCACAACGAGGACAGACTCGGATTTTCTGTGTCACTTGTTTTCCTCCCGGCCGGTAATGGTAAGAAAGGGTGGTTATTAAACTCAGTGCCAAGTGCACACATTTCGCGGGGAGATTATTACTTCTCGACCGTCACATCATACTGGAGTGAAAGATTTGGAACCAGGTCTAAGACCGGGATTTGCTACCGCTGATCAGATGAAGAGAGAGCAGGTCAGTACGGGCACGAAGGCAATAGACACTCTCTTGGGCGGGGGATTGGAGAAGGGATTGGTGCATCTCTTCTATGGGGACCGTTCCCTTCACAGCGATATCATCCGCACGGCGGTCAACGTGCAACTATCTAAGCACGCAGGAGGAATAGACAGTCCAACGGTCATAATTGACAGCGCCAACATGATCAAGATAGAGAAGATAGCCGACTTTGCATTCGATGCCGAGCTGGAGCCGGAGGAGGTCATGGACCGCATCTGCATCTCCAGAGCTTTCAACTCCTCACAGACCTACGACCTAGTGATGAATCAACTCGAGAGCTTCTTCAACCGTGTTCCTGCTAAGTTACTCATTGTTTCCGGCCTGCCGGACCTCTACATCTCTGAGGGGCTGTCAGGAGATTCAATGCAGCAGATCTCTCACATGGCGAGCAAACTCATGACATTCACTCTGAGTCGCGAGCTGTTCACCATAGTGACTGCCCCTCCCTCACCAAGAAACTCCAAGTTCCCCGCCGGAGGAAAGACGCTTTCCAGCTGTGCGCAGATTCATGTCAACATCACAGAAAGCCAGTCATACTTCAAGTACATACTCACTAAGCATCCACAGTATCCGGTCAGGCGGACCTCCCGCGCAAAACGTCGAGACTTCGGGACAACTCTGCCGCTCTCTCATTTCCTAGGAGATGAAGAAGAGTAGGGGCGTGCTGCCCTGACTACTCTCCACCAAGGCTTCGTACCAGTTCTTCGACATCTTCTCGTGAGAGATGCTTCGCTTGCTCGAGGATCGTATCAATCTCATGCGGAGGTACGCCCAATCCCTCAAGCTTCTTCCTCAAGTCCTCAATCTCGAAGGGACTTAATCGGTCCTCCGACAGCTCGGGCTCTTCGGCCTCTTCGAGTCGCTCCTTCCTGAGGAGTTCCTCAGTCTCTCCTTTGGGACGTTCTGGTTTCTCCTCAAGAATTACAAGATCCTCGTCAGGGGTTCGACGACTCACAGTTTCAGGAATCTCACCGTCAAACTCACCAAGCCTGCGCTTTGCCTGCTGCTGCACCTCTTCAATGACCTGCTCAACCGTCTTGTTGTCTCGTCGAGCCGCCCTGATAGCTTCCTGATGGATGACCTCCTTCACGAAGTTGGCCTGCTCGCTCAGGCGCATCTTGGCAATGTCCGCCTTGAACTCATCAAGCTCCTCAGGGCTCAATCGTGTCAGAATGGAGAGCTGGATTAGGAGCTCGCCCATCTCTGGAATGTCAACTTCAACCGCCTCTGGAGGCATCTCATCAGGTGCACGAGTGATACGTCGTTTCTCATCAAGACTCTCATTCAGCTCTGCATATGTATCATTGAAGAGCTGGGAAACAATCAACTTGCGATCGCGGGCGTCATCTATGGGCTTGGGGATCTTGCCCTTCTGCAGGGCCTTTATCTGACCGTTGATCTTGCGTAGCTTCTTCGGTACGCTGAACACACGCACCCACAAGACGACCCCTATGAGTAGCAGGAAGCTGAGGGGGGCACCGAGGGAGATTGCAGTATCCAGAGTCAGTTGAGCCTGGGTCGGAACCACATTCACCCTGAGAGTCAACTGTCTGGTCGCATAGGTGCTCTTGTTTGCAGTCAACCTGATTGTCAAGAAGTCCTCCCCGATTCCTAGTGGTACGAGGGGGGCGGGAGCGTGGAGATACACGAGATAGTATCCGTCGCCCCAATCCGGTGCCGGCTCGATGCTCTCGATTGTCACAATGTCCTCCTCCAACTGCCCTGCGATCGTGGCAGCTGTGACGCCTTGACCAGCGTGAGCAGGCCACGTATCGTTGTAGAACATGAGGACGGGCATCGTCTGACCGTACTGCATCTGCACTGTCGGGTCCTCACCAGGTATCTCCGGGAAGGTGAACTCCGTAGGGATCTCGATGACCGAGATGGTTATCTCAGCCGTGACTACGGATCTGTTTGCCAGCTGAAGGCGAATGTAGTACCGGAACTCTACGCCCGGCGACCATTCATCCGTGTCATAGAGAGAGTCGTTGCCAGAGTTGAACTCCATGCGGTACCATCCCTCTCCCAGTTCTTGGAGGACGAATGGATACTGCCCTAGGAAGGTCTCGCCGGTGAACACGCTGCCATCCAGAAGAATCGCATTTTCTATCCCTCCCGTATGCCCTTCGGTATCATCTGTATCATTGTAGAATAGGTCAATCGTCAGGCGATCACCTATCGGCACGACCAAGCTTGTCGGGTCACCTACAAGGATGTTGAGCTCAGGAGGAGATAGGATCAACTCAGCCGGAATCTCTTGCACAGCTATCTGGATACCGCCGTTGCTCTCTTGATAGTTGGCCTTCGTGAACGAGATGGTGACTGAGTGCCGCTCTCCCGTGCGGAGCAGGGTTGTATCAACTGGAACCAAGTAGGTTCCGTTACCCAAGTCCGTGGCGTTGCCCCTGATGTTGCCCCAGTAGTATTCAGCCGATGCACCTGCGATACCGTCACCGAAGAAGGTGTCGTTGAAGACGAAACTGATGTTTCCTTTCCAACCCCAGACGACAGTCAGGGGAGCTGGGTTCAATGCTTCGGTGGGAATCCTCTTGATGGTGAGTGTTAGGGTCGCTGCAGTGGACGCCAGATAGTCGAGGTCTGGAGTCCCTCTGAAAGTGAAGCCCCACGTACCATATCCGGCTTCCGTTGTGTTGAAGATAGCTCGCCAGATACCTCCGCCAATGTTGCTGAATGGTCCACTCAACCCCCTATCCGGCAACGTCCAGTTCACTGAGGCACCGTCAATAGGTTCGCCACTGTAATACTGAGTGAAATTCAACTCGAATACGACTTGCTGGAAGAAGAATGCATTCATGGTCTGCGTTGTATCGCCGTAGAGATCTAATGCCGTAAGGGTCTGGAGCAGGTCAATCTTGAACGAGAAACTGGCCGGGTCGTAATTGCTCATCTGTGCACTCACTCGAATGGTATAGACGGCGATATTAATCGCGGTGTCATTGCCTGGTATTGTCGTGTTGTAGAAACCGGGCACACCAGTATAGATGAGGTCATACTGCTTGCCATTGAACGTGGCGTATGTGCCTGTGAGACTCCCATCATCTATGGGGATGTTATTGCGCGTATCGTTCAGAAAGACGGTGATGCCCAAGGGCGCTCCTCTTGGAAGCTCATACACGAGATCTACTGGTTCGTAAATCACCATGTCTGAGGGTAGTGTGAGAACGATGAGAGTCACGGATGCTATTGAGACTCTGAACTTGTCCTTACTTGCTGTGACCGTGACAACGTGGTTCCCAGAGTCAGCCAGAGTGGTGTTGATAGACGCGACATACTGACCCGTCGAGCCAATTTCCGAGAATGACCCGGCTCCGCCTTCCCACGAATAGGTGACAGTAGCACCAGGCGTGAGATTGCCATCAAGTAGATTCTC
>SDNO01000044.1 GCA_004524435.1 Candidatus Thorarchaeota archaeon
AAGATTCTGAACGTGATTGTAGAGTCAGATGGTGTCGTGCCGGATTCTGAGTGGTCTCGCTTTGTTCTGTCTAGCCGGGGCCTCTATGTCAAGGTCATGCGCAAGATGCGTGATATCGGCCTTGTTGAGAAACGGCTAGGGGAATATCGGCTAGTGACAGATATGTCCTCAGCACTCGACAAGCTGGCTGACTACTGGACTGCGATTGTCGAATCGTTCAGGAGCGGTGACAGGTCAATCGAGTTCTAATCTATGTGTACCTCTCCCTCTTCAATGTCAAGGTCTTGCAGGGTGGATACGGCCCGATCATCCTCGATCTTCAATACGCCCTGCTTCTCCAGTTCCCGTGCGTATTTGGTGGCAAGTCCTGTGGGCACACCCAATGCCTTTCCGAGGTCCGTGAAGCTGATTGATCCGACTTCATCCACAAGCAGCAATACCTTGGTATTGGCCTCCTTGCCTAGAACCTCAATATACCGCCTTGTTCTCTCCTTGGCCAGGTCTCTCTCTTGCAGAGCAATATCTCTCTCCTTCTCCATCAGGCGGGTGGCCTTCTCAAATGCAGTTGCCTGCATCTCGAGGACATGCATCTCCTGCTCTTTCTCAGCGAGATTTTGTTTGACCTGGTAGACCTCTTCTTCGAGTTCTTTGACCTCCATTATCCGGTCTTGCATTGATTCAAGCTCATCAAGACGCTTCTTGGCCTCTTTTTCAGCCGCCCTCTGCTCTTTCACTGCCTCTTGGGCTTTGCTTTCAAGCTCCTTGACTTTGGCTGCATTCTTCTCTGCTTCGTCCCTCTTCTCACTCAATGCTTCTTCTAATAGACTTACTTTCTCTTGGAGGGCCTCGAATTCGGCATCGGTTATGGAGCCCGCTGGTGTCGCAACAGAGCGTTCTGTTTTGTATACTTCAAGCTCGCTTAAGGCCTCGCCGAGCTTCATTTGGACCTCTGCTGTTTCCACCTTTGCACTCTTGATTTCCTCTTCACGTGTTTCTATGACTGTGTCTTTCCGCTCGAGTTCTTGTTCTAGCTTGGCAATTTGAGCCTCAAGTTCACCGACTTTCCTGCTGAGTTCTTCCTTGCTTGTTTCGGCGGCAGCTTCCATGTCTATACGTGCATGTAGTTTCTCAATCTCTCGCTCGAGCTTCTTGATTTCTTTCTCCTTCTCGAGCACTTCTTGTCTCACAGAAACACTGTCTTCTTCAAGGCTTTCCATGAAGGATCGGACTACGTCTTGTTGCTCCACAATGGTGGATCTCAAATCAACTTCTGATTCCCTGACCCGTGTTGCAAATTCCTTGAATCGTTGTTGTGTCTGGTCAACTATTTTGTCGACTAGTTCCTTCTCAAGTGCACCGAACTCTTGGTCGATGACCTCAGCAAATGAAGTCTCAATGAATCCCTTCATCATGGGCATTTTCAGTTTCTCGACCATTTCTTCAGAGATTCTCGACTTGATCTCGATGACCCTGCCTCTAAATGCTAGCAGTTGGGATGCAAAGACTCCTACTACCCCTCGTTGAAGTGAAGATATGTCCGACCTGAGTGTTTCAAGTTTGTGGAGGAGTGCATCAAAGCCTGCGACCGCATCTGTCCCGCGTATCTCCGCCTTGGGCTCAGGCGCCTCCAAGCCTTCTACGAACTCAAGTGCAGATGCTGCAGCCATCACAATCTCTTCGCCTTCGTCCATCGGGAAAGGCTCCCCCTTCTCGCCCTCGCCCTCCGCCAAGCGCCTGATATCTCTGTCCGAGAGAGAGGCTTTTCTGAGAGACTCCTGCAGTGCAGATTTCTCCTTTTCGGTCATTTTATCCTCTGGCATCTCATTACCTCAAATACCGGGTCACTGAACCAGCTCTCCTATCTCAGGTATAAGCTTTGTGCGAATGTCGATATCAAGAACTAAGAACTCCTGCTAGGGAACTTGACTTCGAAAATCTTCGATTCGTCTTCATCGGTTTCTATGTAGTGTTCCTCAAAGGGGTCGAGTAGAACGAAGTCCCCAGGGCGGAGCTGAAGTGTTCGCTCCTTGTTGTTGATCCGTGGACTACCACTTATCACATAGATTACTTGGCCCTCTGAATGAGAGTGGGTTGGCGGAGGTACGTTGCTGCCTGGTGCCACAAAACGAATGCCAGCGGTAACATCACCAACGACAGCATCCATCATATCGACGTAACCAGATTCTCCCGTGACTCGCTTGGCCTTAAGCTTAGACTCATGTATTCTCTTCAAATCACGTACACTCCGGAATTGACAATCCTCTTATGAGAACATCGTATTCTTGCCCTATTGAGTAAGAGATGAAAGGGCCACTGTCTGGGAAAAGGGTTGCGGTTGCGGGGTTCAATGCTCGTCCTCTGGCATGCTCATTGAAGAGGGCCGGGGCCGAAGTCTATGTTTCAGACTACTGGGGCGACGAAGACCTCTCATCATGTTGTGAGGAGTGGATATCTGTTCTCAACCCGCGTCCCAACCAGAGACACAGAGCTGAGCTGGAAACGCCCGTTCATCTCTCACTGGCTGAAAACTTGGTCGAAAATTTTGATTGCTCTGAGATGGACCATATAGTCGTTGGGAGTTCTTTTGATGACCATACGGACAGCCTCCGTCTTATTGAGGAAGAATCAATACTTACAGGCAACAGGTCAGATCTCTTCATGCGGGCTAGAAATCCTACCATCGTGGCAGAATATGCCAGAAGAGCGGGCCTGATGTTTCCAGAGAAGGAACTGGTGGGCTCGCTTTCGGCGGCTCTCGAAGCAGCTGCTGAGCTTGGTTATCCTTGCTTGATACGTCCGGTTGTATCTGGGGGCGGCTCTGGTATTCGATTGATGCGGAGTAGTGCAGACATTGAGTGCTACGTGAAGCGTCTTGAGGACTCAGACGAGGAATGGCAAAAGGTCATCGAGCAGTATATTCCGGGAATTGACCTTAGTTGTAGTGTCTTGGGAACAGGGGCTGAAGCCATCACACTATCATTACAGGGTCAGCTCATCGGCCATCCGTCAGCCGGTCGGAACTGTGATTTTGTCTACTGTGGTAACTATTTGCCAGCACAACTCGATGCCAAGGATACTGCACACCTCAAATCTGCCTGTGCGCAGATCTGTAAGGATTTGGAACTTGTGGGCTCAAATGGTATGGACCTCGTCAAAGGTCCCGACGGCGGCCTCTGGCTTATGGAGGTGAACCCTCGAATCCAAGGTACACTCGAACTGCTAGAAACAACGAGCAAGACCAGTGTCAGCTATATGCATATCATGGCCTCCGAGGGAAGCCTGCCTGCAAAGATGCCGCAATTCCGTTCTGGTGTCAAGATGATCGTCTATGCTCGGGCTTCCGGAAAGGTGCCCAATCTCCTGAGATGGGCCGGAACACACGATAGGTCACCTGAGGGCGTCACTGTAGAACGCGGTGATCCCGTTTGCACGATTGTTGAGAGCGGCAGTGATTTGGCGAACTGCTATGGACGTGTGCGTTCTCGGGCAGTCGCGATTCAGGCAGCCATCAGGTGAGAAGGCCAGATATTTCCCCCATCGAGCCTCAGGAATGCTGTCATAGACTCTTTATACGCTTGCTCTGTACCGAAGCGCGGCAGTATGTCTTGGCGCCCTGCGCTATGCTGATAGCAAATGTATATCAGAATCGAAGTACAATGAATAATTACGACTAGATTCCATAGGGTGATTACGTGCGGGTATGCGAGGAATGTGGCAAGGCGAACCAAGACCTGCGCAAGTACTGCATACGATGTGGATCGAAGCTGGTCAAGGCTACCAAGCCTATAGAGTCCCCGAAGGCTCCTGTTCGAGAAACGGGGAAACTCACCACGAAGGCGACTTACGACAAGGAAGAAGAGACTGCAGAGGCAGCCATGGCTTCCGACTCCGCATCCGTGACTACTGAAGACAGATGGGTGCGTCCATCTGAGGTATCGCGAGATCGAGTACGTAAATCAGAAAAGAGCCGTGGAAAGACCGAGCTTGAGAAGGCTCAGGAGGCCTTCAGGCGAGCCGACCAAGTAGGATTTGATGAACCCAGTTCTGGTGTCGTGGAGTCTAGGATGTTGAGGGCCAGTGATGTGAGGGGTCTACTGGAAGAACAAGAGGCACAGGGACTATCTCCGGAGGTGCAGGCGCCTCCGGCTGAAACGCTGGAAGGGTCAGAATCAGTACCTCCGCCTTCTCCCAAGCCACCGGCTGAAGAGAACGAAGCTGCCGAAGAGAAGATACTTGGCTCTCACTCTGCTATTGTCCGGGATTCGATGGATGCGAGAGAGAGCGAGGAGCTGTCGAGAACTCTGAGTTCGGAAAGCGGAGAGATGGAAGAGTTTCGGTCAGCCAAATACGGAGAGGTCGAGGAGGAGTACCCTGTTGTTTCTGCCGTGGATAAGGAGTCGGAAGGGCTGGAATATGAAGAACTTAGTGATGAGGAGACCGTAGAAGTGAAACCAGAGAAGTCTTCAGTACATAAAGAGGCTGTTCCGCCAGGCACTTTCATTACATGCCCGAACTGTGGAGAAGTCATTGCCGTAGACTCCTTTGTATATCCACCAGAGATCTACAGTGCAATGGGTCATGCCCGGCTGAAACAGGCACGTTTCTTTGTGGTCCAGGGAAAATACGATGAAGCAAGCCGCATTGGAAGCATTGCACGTTCTCTTTTCAGCAAAGCAGAGGACGAGAGTGGTTTGAAAGAGGTCTCGCGGCTTGTTGATTCTATGCTGAAGGATGGTTAGGCCTCAAGCCAGAGCCTCATGAATTTCTCTCGCTCTTCCGGGAACCTCGAGGGATCTGCGCACATCATGAGGAATCTGCCATCATAATGACGCTCCTTCAGTTCCTTGAAAATGCATTCAAAGTCTATGTCCCCCTCGCCAATAGCTAGGTGCTCGTCATATCTGTTCGCAAGTTCCCTAATCTCTTCTCGGGAAACGTTGCGCTTCTCTCGTTCTTCCAAGACCTCGTCTATCATCTTCTCGCCATGATTGTCATGCACATTCACCATTTCGATTCGGTCGAAGAAGGAGTCGATGTGTCCTAGTGCTCGGTTCCTGTGTGCCATGATTTGACCGTGACCGAGATCCAGACATAGTTGCATCGCTGGCTGGGAATCGAAGAGGAGAGTCAATTCTGTGTAGTAGAGACCGAGAGTCTCCACTGCAATGGGAACCCCGGCATTCTCTGCCGCATTCACTGCGAGGTGTACAGCATCAAGAAAAGTGTCTATGTCTTGATCAGAATACATCAGCGTAGAGAGCGTTGAATGAATCGTCACAAGCTCCGCCCCTATGTCCGCTGCAATATCGATGTACGGGACGATTCCCTGACTCAGGTCCATCGGTTTCCAGTCAGGGTGACTCGGTAGGTGGAGGGTACATGGCACATCTGCATCATTCAAATCTTCTGTTGCCTTGCTGAACGTTATGCTGTGGTCAAGGTCCATTCGAAGATCGATGAAGTCAGGGTCGTGTTTCAATGCTTCCCTGATCTGGTCATTGTTCCGTGCAAATGTGCCTATCTCCATCTCGACAACCAAGTTCCGATTGACTCTGTGTCTTTTGTTAGTTTTGGTGCATGAGCAATTCTGGGTCTGAGGCCTCCATATCTACAAACTTTCGCCCAAGTTCGATAGTTTTATCTGAGCATCATACTCTCAACAAGTAACGAATGCCATCTGGAGAGTGATACCACTGCAGCCCGCTGACTACTTGTTCAAGCTAGTTTTCCTCGGTGAGGGTGCTGTGGGTAAGACCTCTTTGGTTGGCCGCTACGTGTACGACAGCTTCGAGGGTGACTATCTGGCCACCATCGGCACCGACATCCACGTCAAGACTATGAACATCGATGATACAAAAGTTAAGCTAGTTATTTGGGATATCGCCGGCCAGGATGACTTCGCGCAGTTGCGGAAGGCTTACTACCAGAACGCGAGCGGGGCGTTCTTCGTCTGCGATACAACCAGACCCGAAACCATGGATCGCATTGATGAGTGGATTCAGGCACTCTACAGTGTGACTGGTGAGATACCCCTAGTATTAGTTGAGAACAAGATTGACCTTGAAAGCAAGATGGCTCAGGGTCGAGTGGATTCGGTGGCAGAACAACATGACCTGACCCTTGTTCGTACAAGTGCCAAAGAAGACGAGAATGTCGAGCGAGCATTCGAGAAGATGACCCGTGAGATGCTTGAAAAGTCGCGCAGTCGGCCCATGCAACACACTTAAGGCTTGCTTGACATCTTCATACATAGTTCTGCTGGACTTCATGAGGCACCACCTTTGGCACAAAGACAACACGACTACGTCCACAAGATTGTATTCTTGGGTGACACTGGGGTTGGAAAGACGTCGCTCACCCAACGCTACGTCTATGATAGTCTGTCTGAGATGGGGCGGACAATCGGTGCAATCCTCCATGTCAAGAGAGTCGAGATCAGAGACCTCCTCAACAAGCTCGTCATTTGGGATCTGGGCGGACAGGAGTCATTTGCCGAGATGCGGGAGCAGTATTGTTCTGAGGCGAGCGGGGCGTTCTTTGTCTTCGACAGGACGCGTTCTGAAACCCTTGCCAATTATGAGAAATGGTTGACTGCCCTCTATGCAGCGGCAGGAAAGGTACCGGTTGTCTTTGTGGAGAATAAGATAGACCTTGAGTCTGAACTTGACCCTCAGAACGTCATCAAGATTGCAGAGTCCCATGCCTCCCGTCTGATCCAGACATCTGCGACGGAGAATCTCAACGTCGACCTTGCATTCAAGTATCTGGTGGAGGCCATCTTGGCTGGGATTAAGGGCGAAGACATTCAAGTCATGAAGAGCTAATGCGGACCGATTTCCTGTTCCTCTTTCTTGTATGCCAGTCCGAGTTTCTTTCGTTCGCCAGTCACCATGTAGTAGGCACGCTCAGCTATGGCGAATGCCTGGTCTGCTGCACGTTCACAGTATCGGCCCACGATGACATAGAACATCGAGATGGTCTCGATATTGTCCATTTTCTTGAGGAATCCTGCAATCTCCTCAAACATGTCTGCGGTCTCGCGGTCGCTCTCAGCCTCAAGCTTCTCAAGTTCATCAATCTCTGAGAGATCCTTTTCCACGAGGCCTCTCATGGCTATCGCGAGCGTCGATTTTGCTAGCTCGGCCAGATAGGGCAAGGACTCGAGTTCCTTGTAATGGTCGAGACCGTTACAGAGCTTCGTGATGTAGGCTATCTTGTAGGCATAGCGCCCCACTCGGTGGAGATGATAGGCGACATGGCTATAGGTTGCCAGCGCTCGCAGGTCACCAGCCACTGGTTGTCTTCGAGCTATGGTCTCAAAGACACTACTCTCGATCTTGTTGGCGAGCTCTTCTATATCTTCCACCTGTTCTTGGACCTCTGATGCGGCGTCCTCGTCAAGGTCTTCAAAGGACTTGATTGAGTCGATGAAGGCGTTGGCTGCCAGCTCATGCATTCTCTCCAGTCTTTTCACGATCTCATCCATATAGAACTCAAGTTGTGATCTCATGACTTCACCTCTAACCTATGCGGCCTGTAATGAAAGCTTCTGTTCTTGGGTCACTGGGGGCCTCGGCAATCTTGGCTGTCTTGTCGAACTCTACAAGCTCTCCCAGGTACAGAAATGCGGCTCTGTCCGATACTCGAAAGGCTTGCTGCACGTTGTGTGTCACGAGGATTATGGTGTAGTCCTTCTTCAGCTCAACGATGAGGTCCTCAATCTTTGAGGCGCTTAGGGGGTCCAGTGAAGACACAGGTTCGTCCATCAACAGAACTGGCGGATCTACGCTCAGGGCGCGAGCGATGCAGAGTCGTTGTTGTTGTCCACCTGACAACGTTGTCCCTGGCTGTTCCAAGTTGTCTTTGACCTCGTCCCAGAGAGCAGCCTTCTTCAGTGTGGTCTCTACTATCTCGTCCAGTTCATCGCCATCATTGATCCCATGGAGTTTGGGGCCAAATGTGATGTTGTCCTTGATGCTCATGGGGAAAGGATTCGGTCTCTGGAAGACCATCCCAACGCGTCTTCTCAGGCTATAGACATCCGCAGTGGGTGCGTAGATGTCCTTCCCCTCGATGAAGATCTCGCCGGTCATACGAAAACTGCCAACTGTATCGTTCAGCCTATTGATGGTGCGCAACCAGGTAGATTTTCCGCACCCCGATGGACCCATAACGCCCGTGACGCAATTGTCTTCGAAGTAGCATGATATGTCCTTGAGAATATGTTTTCGTCCAAACCAGGTGTTCAGGTTCTTGACTTCAATCGTAGTTCCTTTAGCCATCTTTCAGACCAGTCTCCTAGTAACTTTCCGTGAGATGAAGTTCGCAATGAGGTCGATGAGAAGGACCATCCCCATGAGGGTGAGGGCTGTGGCCTGTGCCTTGTCATTGACGTAGTTCCGAGGGTCGCTGATGTAGGACCAAACAGTGTAGGGCATCGATGCAACCCACGACCCGGGACCCGTGACACTTGTCGGTAATCCAAGATTGTTCCCCGATGTAAAGATGAGCGGTGCAGTCTCTCCCATCACACGGCCCATGGCCAAGAGGACTCCTGTGATGATTCCAGGGAATGCAGCGCGAATCGTGATCTTCCAGGTTGTTGTCCATTTGGTAGCTCCCAGCGCAAGCGATGCCTCTCGCAGGGACATCGGTACTTGCCTCAGAGCCTCCTGGGTCGTCCTGAGGACTGTTGGAATCATCATGAACGCAAGGGTGAGGCCTCCTGCCAGCATACCCATCCCGATCCTCAGATAGATCACGAGGAAGGTGAATCCGAATGCTCCGAAGACGATGCTCGGTATGCCAGCAAGCACGTCCGCTGCAAACTCAACAGAACTTCGCATGAATCCTGGGCGAGTGTATTCAGTTATGTAGATTGCACCGAAGAGACTTAGGGGAACGCCGACAAGCATGGCGATGCCCACAAGATATGCTGTTCCAGCGATGGCGTTGAGCACGCCTCCCTGGAGACCTGGTCCGGGTGTGCTCAAGAAGAAATCCAGTCCTTGACCCGGCCCGGAGCCCAGCAGGACCCCCATGCCCACCGTCCCCACCTGGATGAGGACCATGAAGAAGGGCATGCAGACGATGATGACAACTACCGAGAGCAGCATCTTGAACAGAAGATCTTTCAGGTCGCGCCTTCCGTGGATTGTCGTCTGTCTCTTGAACCATCTCTCGAACTCATTGAAAGCTTTGGGATGATATCCCGTGTCTTCAGTTTCTTCATACGCCTCGTTCTCATCTAGTCGAAGCTGGCTCTTTACATCATCCAAGGCAGGTCACCACCTATTCCATCCCCCGCGTTTTCATTCCCCATTTCACTATCAGCTTCGCGGCGCCTGTGAACAGGATAGACATAAGCATCAGAACGAGGGCCACAGCGAAGAGTGCTGACCGCCACAGGTCAAAGGTGTAGGCATATCCTAGCTGATTCGTGATGATGGATGTCATGACATACACTGGATCGAAGAGTGAATATGCAATCTGCAGAGAGTTTCCAGTGACCATAAGGACTGCCATGGTCTCGCCCACCGCTCGACCCAACGAGAGTATGACTGCTGCCCCTATTCCCGGGATTGCCGCTGAAAGGACAACGCTCCGTGCGGTTTCGCTCGTGGTGGCTCCAAGAGCCAGCGATGCCTCTCGGTAGGATTTTGGTACAGACCGCAATGCGTCATCAGAAACGGCAACTACTGTGGGAAGAAGCATGATAGCAAGTATGACTCCACCAGCCAGTAGTCCAAGGCCGTTGGAGCTGCCACCAAACCATGGCATCCAAGCTGTGAGAGGGTTAGACTGGACGGCAGGGGCGAACTCATACTTAATGAAGGGCACAAGGACGACATAGGCCCAGAGGCCATATACGATTGACGGGATTGCGGCCATCATCTCGACAATCGTCCTGATGACCGATTGCAGCGTGTGTGGACAGAACTCACTAAGAAAGATGGCCGCTCCGATGCCAAGAGGTACTGCAATTCCGATGGCCAAGAATGTACACATAAACGAACCGGCGATGAAGACTGCGATTCCGTACATGTCGCGGTTCGGGTCCCATGTCGTTTCGAAGATTATGCCTGGCCCTCCTTCAGGGCTGGTTAGGATGGGGGTTGATTCGTACCACAAGAATGTAAGAACAAGAATGATGATGCCAATACTCACAACTGCAGGTATGAAAAGTCCTAGTCGACCGAGGAAGTCAACTCGTGCTCCGCCTCTAGCCGTCCTTGCTTCATGAATGAAGCACCTGATCGAATTCTTCAGAGAATGAATCCTATCTCTGAGTCGATTCGGTCGTCTGACGGCTTCGTCGGGGCTCTTATCATTACAGTTTGTTCTATCCATCGCAATCCACCATCTACAGCTGTAAATATCTGGGTGGAAGTGCCTTGCGGCACTTCCGATAGGAGGAAACTATGACGGTGCGAGTGCACCTACAGCTTGCATGGCATAGTCCATGGCGGAAGTTCCACCGATAGGGACGTATCCCACATCATCAATATACTGTTGACCGATACTCAGGACCCAGTAGAGATAGGTCAGCGTCTGCCAGTTCAGGTTGTTCTTATTAACAAGATAGAACAGTAGCCTGGCAATGGGATATGCTCCAGTCCTGTCAGAGTTCATCAGGTTCGCACCCGGGTCACTCAAGGTATCTGGTAGTGCCTGCAGAGCATTAGCCACGGTGGGCTCAACCCATTCTTCGTTGCCGGGGTTGTACAGCACAACTTCAGTAAGACCTTCCATAAAGGCGAGTCCAACGTAGCCAATTCCGTTGGTATCTCCTTCAACACCTGAGGCAACTCCTGGGTTACCCTCGACGCTATTGGTGCCTGCAATCCAAGAGATGGTCTCGCTGTGACCCAGGCCCCACTCATACTCTGCACCGTTAGGGTTGGTATTCTCGTCAGCTTTTTCCAGCCACTTGGCGAAGGTAGCTGTTGTACCACTTGCATCTGAACGGACGTAGACGTTAATATCGCCTGTCTGCTCAACTGCCACATCAAATGTGGTCTCGAACTCCTCCCATGTAGTGACGTTTCGCTGGAATACAGCTACTGCCATGTCGCAGTCCATCTTGAAAGTGGACCCATTCACAGAGGGGTTCGTCACAATTCCAAGCGCGTCGGCGCTAACGGGGATAATCTCAACTTGTGGGTTGGCAGTTCTGTAGTCGGAGTCCGGATAGGAGCTGGATGCTCCGACATCGATCAGCCCATCCGAGACTTGGGACTGGCCTAGTCCTGAACCGCCTGTGCTCGGATTGACAGTGAACGAGGGTAAGTCGGCATGGAACTGAGTTGCCCATTCTTGAGATAGCGGATACACAGTTGTCGAGCCTGCGGTGGAGATGGTATAGGTCTGTGCACCTGTACCTGCTCCTGGGCTCAATGCCCACATTGCACCTGCTCCGATGAGCAGACCAATTATGAGGCCGACAATCATTGATGTTTTCGATTCTGTCATTTCTGATTCTCCGTCTTCTTGCATCGGACCCTCTGTGAACGATATTTGAGTGCCATCCATCAGATGCACATGCAGTACATGACTTCATATGTTTCATATGGATGCGATGTAAAAGGAAGGGGCCGGGAGGGCCAAGAGAATGTACCGAAGGTGTCCCAGAAGTGGGCTATCGCCCTGCTTGAGCCGCTTACGGTTCGCATATGATCTTCAGGCGCTACAATCGGTCCCAGAAACCGGAAGTGATGCGCCTTCATTAGATTCATATGAAGAAGAACGATGACGGGAATCGACCTATGATGATGGTCACACGCAAACTCAACCAAGTCAGAAACTCCTTCTATGTCTATCTGCCTCGCGCATGGTGCGATAAATTCGGCCTAGACAAGAACTCGGAAGTGAAAATTAAAGAGACTCCGGAGGGGCTCTTGACTGTGTTGCCGCCGGACTACGAGGCCAAGATTGGTGGTATTCTCAAAGTCTTGATGGAAGATGTGGGCAAGGATCGTGTGGAGAGTGTGCTGACCGGGGCGTACATCGTTGGAGCGAACAGCATTCAGATTGGCTTCTCAAAGACGATGGATATGGAAACACGAGAACGTATCAGTAGATGGATACGACGTCTTCCTGGATTTGAGGTTCTCGACGAACATAGCGACAAGCTTGACATCAGCGATACTAGTGAAAAACAGGTCATCATTCCTATACTCAAACGGCAATTCTCTACCACTAAGTACATGCTGAATGTTCTCATAGGTGCGACAGAAACAGGCGACCTCGAGGATAGCCGACGACTTGAAGACCGAGATGAGGACGTAGATCGTCATCGATATTTCGTGGAGAGATTGTGTCACTTAGCCCTGCAAGACTCATCGTATGCCCGAAAAATCGAGATATCCCCTTCCGACTGCCTGCATTTCAGTCTGGCCGCAAAGTACGTCGAACGAATTGCTGATCATATCTGTGGCGCAGCGGCTCAGCTTGAGGAAGCAAGAGAGCTACCTGATGACATCAAGAAGGCATGTATTGAGATGGGCCAGGTCTATGAAGAAATGATGCAGGCCTTCTTCAGCGTGGAGAGCTATAAGGGAAAGACACCAGGAATATACGACGAGGGGCATGAGGCTTTCGAAGTTCTTGAGAAAGCCAATATCATGGTAGAACGTTTCGCAAAGTATGAATCGGCCAGCAAAAGGGCGAAACCCGCCCACGTACTCCTAGTCATGCACTTCGGCAGAATCGCATCCTATTGTGCGGATATCGGTGAAGTGGGAATCAACAGGATAGTCGGTTCGCATATATCAGGCTGATAGGGTCACATTGCTGAGAAGACTCATATTCCACTTCATAATACCTGCACCTAGGTGGCAAGTCTGGCACGTGATCGACTGAACGATTTGGATGGGAAAGAATGGGTGAAGCGGACGAAGTCATGGTTCGTGGTTAACCCTCCGCCTAGATCCAAGTCACAGATAGAGCACCCGGCGAAGTTCCCTCAAAAGCTAGTTGACAGGTTTGTTGAACTGTTTACCAGGGAGTCTGCCTGGGTCATTGACCCATTTGCTGGAGTCGGTAGTACACTGGTCAGCTGTAGGAGACTGAAGAGGAATGCTGTTGGCATAGAACTCAATGAAGAGTTCGCCGCTGTAGCCAATGATGACCTCCTCAAGCAGAAAGGCTCTGGTCATCAAATCATGGTGGTCGGCGACTCCCGTAAAGCGCTACACCTTCTGGAAAATCAATTCGATGGTTCTCCTCCTGCTTTCGACCTTCTAGTTACCTCTCCTCCCTACTGGAACATGCTGAGCAAATCCAGAGGTGGCAATGCAACAGCCCATAAAGAGCGCGCCGAGCAGGGTCTAAAACAGACATACAGCAAATCAGAATTGGATCTTGGAAATCTTGACGCCTATGATGAGTATCTCGCAGAGATAGTGGGTGTCCTCGAAGCAATCGGGACGTTCTTGAAGGAGGGGGCCTACTTGGTGATTGTAGCGCAGAATATGAGAGATACGGACGGACAACTCCGGCCAATTGCATGGGACCTCGCGCGAAACTTGTCTCAGACCTACGAACTGCGGCAGGAACAGATCTGGTGTCAAGACAATAAACGGCTGGGCTGCTGGGGTTTTCCAACCACCTACGTAAGTAATGTTCATCACCACTACTGCCTGGTTCTTCAGAAGCGCCAATAGTCCATGGCAAATCCTCAAGTTCTTAAGATGCTGCACCTGTCGCGAATACCATGACATTCACGACCAGAGAACTCACGCTCGAAGACCATGATGAGGTCAGACTGCTAGCCGAGACAGTCTGGGATGGAAGAGACTATACTCCACGAACCTTTCCGGATTGGATCAAGAGTAACAACAACTACACTCTGGGAACATTTAGCGGAAACGAACTAGTCGCCCTAGCGAACCTCGAACTTGTTCCGGATACTGACATTGGCTGGGTTGAGGGCCTTCGAGTGAAAGACGGATACCGAGATCAGGGTCTCGGTACTAGGATTGTGGAAGAGATTGTAGATATTGCTAACAAGAATGATGTGAAGACCCTCTGGTACGCGACAGGTAGTCTTAACGATGCTTCCAAACAGGTCGCGTTGAATGCTGGATTCCATCTGGCATTATCGGTGGGCTATCTTAAGATTGAGAGCCCCTATCCAGATCATCCGAAGCCCTCGCCGGTGGTCGTCCCTATGGAAGTGGGGCCTTCACGGTTGCAGGAGCTGCTTCGTTCGTCTCCCGACCTGGTTGACGCGAAGTACCTTCCCCTGGCGTGGAGTTTCGAGAAGCCGGATCTGGAAGGTCTTCAGAGGCTTGCAAAGCAGACGGATTTCCGAGTGGTGATTGGCGAAGACGGACTAGCGCATGCTTTGTACTACTCGAAGGTGGTCGGGACGGACGATGAGAAACGCGCAACCTACAGCGTCTTTGCTCATGACCGAGCCATATTCGTAGATGTCATGTCCCGAATCTTGGACGACCTTGAATCATCGGGGATTGGTCGCGCCGCGTTCTTCCTAGGACCAAGAGCGAAGGAATGGTCTAAGATGTTGGGCTATGTTGATTCTGAACAGGACGATAAGGCCTTCCTCCTCTATGAGATGAATCCATAGAGTTACGACGCATGACCACTAAAGCAGGAAGACAGCAAGGATACCTGTTAAGAACACCCCATCCCAAGTACCCGCTCCACCGATTGATGCCTGACTGGTTCGGAGTTCTCCTAGTCTTGGAATATTGAGAAGATCAGCTCCGATCAATGTGCCAAGCGTTCCTGATACATATGCTATCACGTAACCATCCACGACGCCCGGGAAGAAGAGCATGAGACCCATGGCTGTCAATGCTGCAATCAAGGGTGGCAATAGGGCTGGAGTTATGATCCCAACTTCGGGTTCAACACGAGCGATCGACTTCACGAATACTGCTACAATGACAATGGCTAGGAGTGAGGGCAAGATGTCTATTGGGTTGACAAGAAGAAGATAGCCACTCACAATAACCGGGATCACAGCACCACCCAGATTCACACTGATTTTGGTTTCTCCTGGACAGTCCTCCAGCGACACTTTGTACTGAAGTCCCCAGACGCTCACATATTCGTACTGACAGGCCTCTGGATCTGACTGAATGGTTGTGACCGGGATATTGACAAGGCTGCCGAGTAAGGAGCCGGGTACAATTATCAGTACTAACCAGGGTGGAATCCCCAGTTGAATGAAGACGAATCCCAGACCCTGTACAAGCAGGAGACCTAGCATAAACATGGCTAGAATAGCAAAGATTGAGAATGTCCCTCTGCTGTGCTGCATCCTTACGTCGTTCATATGGACCAAAATATTCCAGTGAGAACTAGTTATTGAATCTTAGTCTATGGTTCAGCATCTAGCTCCTCAAACTCATTGAATATACTCCATTCTGGTGGTTTGGGAATAGGCTCTAGGTCACGTGGTTCCAGTTGAAGGCCCTCCTTTCGTGCGATTTCCTTTCGAAGCGTGTACGACTTGGCGCCTTCCCATTGGAGATACTTGTTCAGATCTCTGGAGAAAGCACCTTGATACGTCCGACATCTACCGGAGCAGAATACCTTTTCTCCTCGTATCTCAAGTTCATCTCCACACCATCTACATTTTGCCTCTAGTCCGTGGACTATTATCTTCTCGTCCTGGAGCTTCGTAAACATGACAGTCCCATCAAAACGGCAGACGCCCCACTCCTTGTCGTCCGTCACAGCACGTTTCCAGATCTCCCCTGTCACTTCCTTGAACTCTAGTGCTTCCGGGGGGAGATTCAAATCACCTGACTCCTCGTCAAAATCGGTGAGTCGTGTCTGAAGTGGAGGTGTCATACACTATGGTCCTGATGAATGTAGATAAACGGCACC
>SDNO01000167.1 GCA_004524435.1 Candidatus Thorarchaeota archaeon
AACATCTGCCAAGTTGGAGTCAGCCATTTCCATCACTCCAAGGGAACCGAACTAATCCCTTCTGACGATAGATGCTCAGATAGCGAACTAGCATTACTCGTGAAGCAATATGCGATTTTCGGGTCTACATTCTTCGCGAATTGAAGAAGGCCCGGGAAGTCTGCATGAGCACTAAGCGGAAAACCCTTTCGCCCTTGATCTGTCAGCGTCCAGCCAGAGAGGTCGTAATCAACGGTCTTGCTTTCGAGGTCACGTGTTATCAGACTTCCCAGCAGCTTAACAAGTCGTCTTCTCATGTGGCCTGGTGAAGATGATACAATGACTACATCTTCTGTGGTGAGTCTTCTGACAGTGCTCTTATTCGTGGGGACAAAGTTGAGTTCGTTGCCGTGTTTCGTATAGGCCCTAGATACCGCGTCGATGGTGCCATTTCCGGTCATGACAGTGAACCCGTTGTCCTGGAGTAGCGCAATGGCTTCCTGTGCCTTTCCTAGAGAGTAAGCCTTGAATCTTGGTATTCTGCCTGCGGACAGCTCCTCCTCGGCCTTGGCTATGATTCGGGAATGGGTCTGCGCTCTCTCAGGAAATTCCCATTCGGGTGTTCCATACGTTGCTTCGGTCACGAGGACATCTGCATCTACTGCCGAGGCTGCCTTGTGTACAATGCTGTCAACGTTGTTGAAATCGCCGGTGTAGAGCAGCCTCATTCCGTCATTGAACTCTATCAAGAACATCGCAGAACCTAACACATGACCTGCGTCGATGGGAGTGATCATTGCACTCTCGTGAAACATCGTTTCGTTGTACTCAGCGATTGTCGTCTGCCATTTCACACGACCCCCTCGAGCTCTGAACACATCGAGAGTTCCCTGCGTCGTTATAACTTCACGAGCCATTTGGATTCTACCCAAGTGATCAAAATGGCCATGGGACAAGAGTGTGGTACTGCCCGGATGTCCAACGTCGAGGCCTAGGATGACATCTCCATACTTGATGACAACTCCAGTTCCTTCCTTGACGATGCTCAGACCAGACAAGACATTTCAGGATTGGGTTCCCTGATGCTTTGAAAAGGGTTTCTGAAGATTCTACCCGCTGTTAAATCCTGAGTCTCATCAGGCTATGCCTTGTTTTGATCGGTTCGGCGCATAGGACTCCCTTGAGACTATCAACCACTTCGCGGTCCTCCTCTCCGATAAGTCGAATTTCCAACCACTGGGTCTTTCTTCTGTCAACTTCGTATGCAAGAGCTGACGCGAGTGTCAAGGGGGCGATTGATTCGGGCTCATAGCCGATGACAGGAACAATGAGTCCCTTGGCGTACTCCTCAAGCCCAAGAACTGCGACTACCCCGTTCGCACCCAGAATTGCGTGTAGTTCCCCATCGGAAGATGCCCTTAGAAGACTCAACCAAGTGTGAGAGCAATCGACCATTGTTCTACCTACGCTCTTCCACACGAAGCTCCGGATGTCTTCGCTCATCTCCCTTTTCACCGTGTCCTGCATCTGTACGTCTGCAAATCCGATGTTTTCGAATCTTATTGAGAGCACATCTTCGACCTTCTCAAAACCAATCTCGTCCAACGCACTGCCGAGTGCTGGGTTAAGGAAGAGGTTTCTTGGAAAGGGCAGTTGTGGATTCGTTTCGCTGCTGACTATGGCATCGACATCCCGAATTGAAGCAGTTCTGAAGAATGGGAGAGAGGCCTTTATGGTACTCAATAAGAGATTCTGAATATACTCCCCCCGCATCCTCACACCAAGCAATGCCAGACCCAATCTATCCCTAGCTCGGAACAGAATAGTCCCACCAATTGGCTGTTCGTCAAGAACCGTCATATAGAGCAAGATATCATCAGTCAGATTGACGAACCTTCTGAAGGACTGATGGTCCATCTGGTTTCTTCTGTCGGCGAAACACTCGGGGATTTCGAGCCAGGTCTCGACATCCGAGCGGCCAATTCTCTTGTTGAAGATCATATCGCGCTCTGGCATGCATCCCACACCTGCTTAGTCTTTGAAGTGAGGAATCACGTGTTGGCCAATCATCTGGATTCCCTCTGTTTTCTCTGGAGCAATCGGCGAACCCGCGATGAAATGCGTTACTCCTGTTCGCACGAGTTCCTCCATGCGTTGAATAAAGTGTTCAGGATTACCGACAATAGCAAAGGCCTCCACCATTCTATCTGAAACTGTCTTCTGTGCTTGGCCATGGTCGCCCTTTGCGAGGGCCCTCTTCACATCCTTACACTTCTCCAGGTTCAGTCCGTGCCGGACAAGAACGGTCTCCGGTGCCCCAGCGACAATGTAGGCGACAACGATTTTGGTTGTTCCACTCATGGCCTCTTCTCGCGTCTTCCCAATGCTACAAGCTGCGTATGCTCCGATGTCGAGTTCTTCTGGGCTCCTTCCTGCTTCTCTTGCCCCCTGATGAATCATATCCACGGCGAATTCGAAGTCAAGCGGGTGACTTGCATTGACCAATATGCCGTCCGCCACGGCTGCAGTTCTACGTAGCATCATAGGCCCTTGCACACCAGCATAGACGGGTATCTTCGGTGCTACCTTGACTTTCTCTCCGTCCTTTGTCACCGGATTCCCGTCTATATCCAGTAAGGGTTTCTTCTTTACCATAGAGAGCTTGGCTCCATGAAGCCTGATTGTGCTACCGTCCATGGTCACTCGGTTCCCCTGCGTAAGCTCCCTGATGCATTGGATTCCTTCGACTACGGTTGAAACGGGCTTCTTCCATTCAATTCCTAGAGTATCAAGCGTTACCTTATCTCCGGCCCCCAGCCCTATAACCGCTCTCCCGTTGCTGATCTCATTTAGGGTGACAGCAGCTGCCGCTGACAGCGCCGGACTGGTGTGGTAAGGATTGGTCACTCCGGGGCCAATCATCACTCGCTTTGTTGCTAAGGCTATTGCTGTGAGAGTACACCAGAGGTTCCTGTTGTTGTAATGATCTGTGATCCAGACATACTCGAATCCCGCTTCTTCTGCTGCGACCGAATAGTCCACGACTCGGTGAACTGGCTCATCAGGCACCAATTCAATGCTAATTCTCACCATGACGTTTCACCTCTTCTGTAGCACTGATGGCACAAAAATGAATCCGTCGGTTTCCTTAGATATATGAATGGAGTCTTCTATTGCATACGCAGGTTTAATACGGAGAGCGTGACGGGTTCAGGTTACCATGTCGACGTCGGGGGCACCCTCAAGAATCTCTGAATCAGAATCTACTAGATTTCGAGGTCTTGGACTCCGGGCCGGATAACTCCTAGTCTTCGGCTGGTAGCCTTTCGCACCCTCATCACGTTCAACGACAAATGAAGGATACTCACTATGAAGTCCCTTGTATTGACAAATGATGGTCTTCAACTTGCTGACACCCCCATACCACCTGTTCTGCCAGGCGAAGTCAGAATAGAGGTACGTTCTGTAGGCATCTGTAGGACAGATATCTCTATGTGGAATGGCGACCTCGACGTGCCACTACCTCTAGTTCTGGGCCATGAGATAGGCGGTGTTGTTCATGAGAGTAGTGTGCCCGACTTGTTGCCGGGGACGCCTGTGACCACAGAGATTGATATGACCTGTGGTAGGTGTTGGTATTGCAGGCACGACATGAAGCATCTCTGTGAAGAACGAGAGACTCTGGGAGTCACTGTGGATGGCGGTCTTTCAGAATACTTGAGCGTGCCTGCTGACTTGGTGCATGTGCTGTCGGAAGGCGTTGATACAACGACCGCAACATTCGTAGAGCCCTTGGCTTCAGCCATAGAGACCTGGAAAAGGACTCCTGCAGAAGATGATGAGCCAATTGCAGTAATCGGTACGGGTAAGATTGGCATACTCACCGCACAAGTCTATGATGCGTTTGGAGCGGATGTGTATCTTGTTGGTCGCAACAAGTTCCAATTGGGTCTTGCCCGCCAGCTTGGCCTACTTAACACGGTCAACACAAGCAAGACTGCATGGCGAGATGAGCTTCTGAAAGCAACAAGGGGGGTAGGAC
>SDNO01000045.1 GCA_004524435.1 Candidatus Thorarchaeota archaeon
AAGCTAGCCCAGCTAACACTAGAACAGCGAAGGAAGGGGGTTGTGACCGCATCGTCTGGCAATCATGCTCAAGGAGTAGCCTTCGCCTCCCGGATGCTTGAAATACCTGCGACCATTTTCGTTCCGGAAACAGTGTCCACGATAAAACTTCATAGGCTACAGGAGTACGACGTAGAGATCATCCAAGAAGGCGACTACGATGAAGTTGAACCCGCAGCACGAGAGTTCTCAAAGAAACGAGACCTCGTCTATGTGAGCCCCTACAATGATTATGATGTCATGGCCGGACAGGGCACTATTGCTATCGAGGTGATGGAGATCCTAGACAGATTCGATCGGATTGTCGTACCAGTTGGAGGGGGCGGACTCATCGCGGGGATATCCACTGCGGTCAAGGCAGAGAGCCCATCAACTGAGGTGCTCGGGGTTGTCACACCGGGGGCTTCAACTCTCTACCACTCATTCAGAGCAGGAAAGATTATCGAGGTCGAAGAGTTCGAAACAATTGCCGAGGCGTTTCTGGGGGGGTTGGAAGACGACTCTCGGACTTTCCAAGTCATCATGGATTCGGTAGACGACATATTGATGGTACAGGAAGATTCAGTCAAAGATGCAATGAAACTCCTTTGGTCGGAAAAGGGACAAGTGGTTGAGGGTGCGGGTGCCACAGGCGTTGCCCTCATTCTCGAACAACCCCAGAGATTCCATAAGAAAAGGGTAGTAGCCGTCATCAGTGGTGGAAACATCTCTCAGAGCCAGTTTCAAGATATCGTGAGGAATTCTCTGACGGAGTGACGGAGAAACTTGGTAGCCCTCGTATCACATACAATCCCCGACTGCGTCCTTCGACAGTCCACACATGCGGGAAATATCACTGAGATATCTTCTGGATTCGCTTGACATCGTGAATCTCAGCCAGCTCACCAAGCAAGTGCCCTGCCTTCTCCTTCTTTGTTTCAAGATAGAACTTGCTGTGTTCGGTAGGCTCTATAATCAGTGGTAATCTCTCAACAATCTCTACGCCATGCTTCTGCAGTTGCTCTATTTTCTCTGGGTTGTTCGTAAGGAGACGAACGGACTTGACGCCCAGCGTACGAAGCATGTGCTCAACAATCCCGTAATCCCGTGCATCTGGCGGATGTCCAAGCAGAAGGTTTGCGTCAATCGTATCGTAGCCTTCATCCTGCAAAGCGTAGGCCTTGATCTTTTCTGTCAGACCTATATTCCTTCCCTCCTGTCGGAGGTAAAGCAGAACTCCCTGACCTTCCTCTTGGATACGCCTGAGACTCTCAAGCAGCTGGTCCCTGCAATCGCAGCGCTTGCTCCCCATGACGTCCCCCGTCAGGCACTCAGAATGAACACGAGTCATGACAGCCTCTTTCCCGACGACATCGCCTTTCACAATGGCAGTGTGTTCTTTGCCATCGCAAGGGCTTACAAACCCACATATCTGGAATTCGCCGAATTTACTTGGAAGATCAGCCACAGCCACCAATCTGACGCAGCAATCATAGGGTTCGCATCTGTGGGTCTCGCTCTCATGAATGAGCTCATTAATCTTCTTGTCGCTGATTCTCATGGGCACCAACTGAAACGTTCTCGCCCCGTTCAGAATATAATCTTTGGCTTCCAACAGCAATATATTACGATGTCCCATGCATGAGTTACAGGTTGGTTCGACGTGTCCTTTTATAGAGCGAGGGAAGACCTCAGGGAATGGCTCGAGCAGAGCAAGCGGAGGAAAGCATTCAAGAAACTCGAGAAAGAGATCGTTTCTTCAGGGGTCTGCACTGAATGCGGAGCTTGTGTCGAGATATGTCCTGTCGACGCAATCACGGGCATACGCAGCGATGAGAAGTATACTCCTACTCTAACAGGGGAATGCATTGCCTGTGGGCTCTGCTATGCCATTTGTCCCCGAACTCTGTTATTCCGCGAGGATTTGCTAGGTAATTACATTGAGGCCTGGAAGGCGCAATCGTTATCTGAGAGAGAGGGGCAGAACGGCGGAGTTGTGAGTTCTCTGTTGCGGCACCTACTTAAAGTCGGTGATGTTGACAGAGCCATCTGTGGAACTTCGCAACAGGACAAACCGTGGAAACCTCGTGCGGTCTCTATTAGGAATCCCGAAGATGTGCCCACAGGAACGATATACTCGCATGCGCCTGTGATTGGCGAAGTCCTCTGCGAACTGAAGAAAGGTACGACCAAGCTTGCGGTCACAGGAACCTCGTGTGCCATCGATTCACTCGTCAGTTTCGATCACAGCCCCGCCAATTTAGAATACAGCGACATTACCGTCTTGAGGCTAGGTCTCTTCTGCATGGAGTCATTCACCTACAACGGAATGAAGAAGTTCCTAGAGGATGCAGGCATAGAAATCGATACAGTTGAAAAGATGGAGATATCAAAGGGCAAGTTTCGAGCATATCTTGGTCACGATATCCGGGAGTGGCCCGTTGCCGATCTTGATTCCACGACGGCATCCTCTTGCCAGTACTGCACGGACCTCACCTGTATCAATGCGGATATTTCTTTTGGCAACATCGGCTCTGATGACCTGCTTACAACTGTCCTGGTCCGGACTCCAAGAGGAAAAAGACTGTTTGACGCAGCAATTGAGGACTCAGTCATCAAGGCTGAAGTGCTCACCGACAAAGAACTGCTTTCTATCGAAAGAATAGCCATGCTTAAGGCCACCCGATGCTATACTCAATAATAGAGAAACCTGCGGGTTATCGGCTACCCAGCGTGAGGTAAAGGCTTGAATATTCTGCTCACAGGACAACCGGGAATTGGAAAGACCACTGCCATCCGACGAATAGTGTCAAAGATCGGTCCAGATAAGACGGGCGGTTTCTGGTCCGAGGAAATTCGCGAGGGGAGACATAGAGTCGGGTTCAAAATCAGGACCATTGAGGGAGAGGAGGGTATTCTCGCACATGTGCAGCTTGCGGCCGGACCGCGAGTCAGTAAGTACACCGTAAACGTCACGGCGGTCCGGGAGATTGCAGTGCCCGCAATGAGAAGAGCACGCGAAGACGGTTGCATTGTCGTTGTAGATGAGATAGCGAAGATGGAGCTCTTCTCGCCCGAGTTCAGAAAGGAGGTGCTCAACTGCCTCGACGCTGGCCGAACGGTCGGTACCATCCAAAACAGATCGACGGATTTCTTGGAAGAGGTTCGGTCTAGGGATGATATCACGTTGATGGAGATAACTCATGGGGACCGGGATGAAATCCCTGATCGGGTGGTTGCCCTTCTGAAGGATGCTATCTAGTCTTCGTTCTGAAATACAGAATAAGAATCACTAGAGTCGAAAGAATGCCCAGCGCTAGAATGCCGCCCCAGACCAGAGGTGGTGTCCTGTCAGACTGCATACTGCGTATCTCAATCACTGCCCATTCTGTAGCATATGCATTATTCTGTGTGGAGTTATCTGTCGCCACGACACGGTACCAGACCTTCGTTCCAACAGGATACGCGCCTACAGATGCGAAGTAGAAGTCACCTGAAGTCTGATTCATCGCCTTTGTCGCCGGGTTGGATGGATCTGTCCCCCATTCCAGGGTCACGCTCTCTATTCCGTTGAGATCCCAGACATAGGACTGGACTGACATATTGGTCATACCAGGAGATGAATAGGCCTGGAGGACCTGTAGCTGATTCACCTGGGGTAGATGGGCATCGGGTGTCACCGTGACGTCGACAAGCGATATTGTAGTCTGGTTGAAGTAGTCCCACAGCGTCAGATTGAAGGTATGCAATCCCACAGCAAGCCCGTCAGCATCTGATGTGATGTTCTCACCATCCCAACTACCTGCTACGATAACCGAACCGTCAAGAGTCAGGTTGTATCTCGTCGGATTGTTCTCTTCAGCAGACCAGACAACCGTGTAGCCTGTGTATCCTTCCTCATACGAGAAGGTATCGTTCGTAGTCACAATGGGGGCGCGTAGGTCCCTGAAGAGGGTCACATTGACAGAATCGCTGGCATTTCGGCCAAAGTCATCAAAGACTGTCAATTCGAAGGTGTAGTTGCCTAAGTATAGGTAGTCGATTGTGAACGTGATATTGTCACCCTTAGGCTTGTCGAAATCCCACTCTGCTGTGAAGTTCTCGGGACTATTGAGACTCGTCGTATTGCCGTATGTGTCATTGAGATACAGAATGTAGATTGTGAGCGAGAGGTTCTTCGGATTGCTATCATATGCAAACCAAGAGATGCTGTTGCCTTTTGCACCGAACTCGAATTGAATGTCTGCTGGAGAAGAGAGTTCTGGATTGGTGAGGTCTGGTTTGACGGTAACATTCACAGCACTGGTAGCATTATGGCCGAGAGTGTCATTTGCAAAGAGAGTAAAGACATACCAGTATGACGCATTCAGCCCGTCGACATTGATAGTGATATTGTCTCCGTCCCAATCGCCGCTCTCGATGACCGTGAAATTCTCAGTTTCTTGATTCGACTGTCTGGTGATATTGTAGGAGTCGGGGTTTGACTCGGTGAGGTTCCACCTGATCTCGTGCCCAAAACTGCCTTCTTCATACTCGAAATCATCTGGTTCTTCGATGATTGGTGCCCTCTCGTCTGGATAGAAGGTGACGTCTACGGCATCCGATGCAGATTCATTCTCCTCGTTAAATACTGTACAGACAAATGTGAAGGTCACATTCAATGAGTAGGTCAGATTCTCCTCATAGACGTGATCCAAATCAAGTGTGAGAAGACCACCAAACCAATCTCCAGAGTCATAGGTTTCGCCGTCGCGTGTTATGGTGAAGTTCTTCGGCTCGTCCGCTGTGGCATTCCATACAATCCGTTCGCCCCGGGTTCCATTCTCCAGTTCGAAATCTTCCACGTCCTCAATCGAAACCTCAGCAATCTCGTAAGGAGACGTTGCGTAAGGATAGGAATCGGTCATGCTGTGAACTCGAGAGAATGCCGGACTAACAGTCAACCACAGACACAGCACGAGTATAATCGATTTTGCGATTCGTCTGGAGAACATCTCTTTGACTCCTTGGTAACCGAGTCTTGTTCGGTAACGCTCGAACCTAGAGGCGCGGTTTTATACTTTACCGTTTGCTACCGGGAAGCAACAGAAAGGAATCGTCAAACTACAGAGAGGCGCCACAGTTCTCACATTCTGTAATCCCTTGCGGGTTCTTGTGGCCGCAATGAGGGCAGATGACGAGGTAAACGACGCTGCGTGATTCACCCCTCTGAAACAGCGACTCATTGCCGAGCCTCACGAATTCGTCCCCTTCGATGGCAAACGGCATGCCGTGGTCCATCCCCCACCTAATTGCATCACCAGCTCGCTGCTCAGTAGTGCCACATAATTCTGCAAGCCGCCGGATAGAGATTCTCTGGTATGTGTTGACCACATTGAGGATACGAGCCTTGCCCATCATTCCAGACTGCAATCTCCGAGCACCATAGATGATAACTACGCCAAGAACCACCAATACCGCAATAAAGAGAATGAACATGTCAGGCAGAAAGAACTGCATTAAGATAGTTTCCATACTCAGGGTTTCAGGATTTCGTTCGGCAATGCGGCATATAACAATTGCTTCTCCAAATAGATGTTCACAGTCTTCAGCGCTGCAATAACAGATTCAGTTCATCCCCCCAACGCTATTAAGCCAATGATGAAACAGACACCAAAACACTTGGAGACCTTTTGGGACCATGCCAAAGGCAATGTTTTCGATTTGGTGGGACGACCGTCTCGGACCGATGGTCGGACGTTCATATCCTCCTGATGAAAAGGAGCTAAGCAGTGAGGATGCGGTCGCCATTTTCATGGGGCACGGGGTTCATCAAGAGTCCAGAATAGGCTACTGCAATCTGAACAGGGGACTCGTAATCTCACTGATGCAACCACCCAACTGCATCGCTGTGCTTCTTGACAACGGAGATGAGCCCCAGTTAGTTGAAAGAAACTTGCAGAGACTCTCAGAAGAGGTCAACTTCAACAGCACCGACTGGGATACGGAGATTAGTCGAGCATTCGCAAGACTAAACGAACTTCTGGAACGCTCTACTGGAGATGAGCTCCTCCAGCAGAAGGATATTAGAACTCTACTGCAAGATATGATGGAGGGACGACTAAAGGCACTGCAGCCTCGTAATGTGCTGATGGGGGTTGATGTCTATCCCGAAGCCTCCAAACGTCTCGTAGGTTCAGATGAGGAAGTCGCCCGTACGCTGAGGGACCTA
Organism: Candidatus Thorarchaeota archaeon; assembly: GCA_004524435.1. Classification (GTDB taxonomy): domain Archaea; phylum Asgardarchaeota; class Thorarchaeia; order Thorarchaeales; family Thorarchaeaceae; genus TEKIR-12S. The sequence goes on from SDNO01000045.1 coordinate 6,230, forward strand.
GAGAATGCAGGTGTCATCGTGGCAAAGACATACGGTCGGAAGATACAGTGTCGGAAATGTGGCTCGAGCGAAGTCAGGCTCCTTTTATCCTGTCCTAATTGTGGGAGTGTGGATCTCTACAAAGTCTACCAGCTCTTCTGTCCCCATTGCGGAAAACGTACACAGACGGTCATAGTCGATGATATGAGGGAGGTTTCCTGCCAACACTGCAAGAAATCAATTGATGTAGCCAGCCTCAACGTATTGGACGTCGAGCTCTTGTGTAACAGCTGCAGCACGGCCTCAGCTGATCCCAAGATTGTGCTTGACTGCGCAGCCTGCGGAGCACGATTGGATAAAGTTGACATTCTAGGGGGAACAGGCCTAGCATACTACACGAAGATGAAACTCAACGAAGAAGAGTGACCACAAGGGTTTTTGCATTGTTCCCCCTCACCTACTCGATGGGGATATCCGATGATGCAAAAGAAGAGAGTTGCAGTATTGAAGCTGGGTTGCATTGGAAGCCTGCCGTTTCTCGACCTAATTCTCGACGAAAGAGCAGAGAGAGAGGAGATTGAAATCGCATGCTTTGGAACAGGCTCGAAGCTAGATGCTAGCCTATGTGAAGATATGGCGAGAAAAGCACAGGAAACCAAGGCAGACCTGTATCTGATAGCAACACCTAATGCCAAACTGCCAGGCCCCAGCACAGCTCGAAAGCTCCTCGGGGAATCGGCGCTTCCTAGCATTACGATCACAGATAACCCTGGCAGGAAAGCGTTTCTTGGCAAGAGTGGTGAAACACATTCGGACCTATCTGACAACGTGGGCTTTATCATTGTCCCCATGGACCCCATGATTGGAGCACGTAGGGATTTCCTTGACGCGACTGAGATGGTTATCTTCAACGGTCATCTTCTGAATACCTTGGCATCCACTGGTGTTATCAGAGCCACGCATGCGCTGATTGACAATGCGCTAGAAAGCCTAGAGCACGAAAATCTAAGACTACCCCGGATCGTGCTGAGCAAAGAGTCTGCCTTGGAACATGCAGGTTTCAGCAATGCATATGCTAGTGCGAAAGCGTATGCAGCACTTGAGATTCTGGAGTCCGTAGCCCCCCTGACAACCTACGCTTGCTTCAGGGAGAAAGAAAGGGACAAATACCTCCTGATGACCGCAGCCGCTCATGAGATGGTCAGGGCGGCATCAAAGCTAGCAGATGAGGCTCGTGAGATTGAGAAGAGTAACGACACGATACTGAGAACGCCACATCGAAAAGAGAAGGGTATGAGAACAAAGACGAAACTGCTCTCAAAGTCTGAGTAGGACCCTCTTCAGTCCTTGGAGTTCTCTGAGTCGAGCTTCTCCTTAACTCGGCTCCTAGCTGCCCGTACTATCTTGTCAGCTCCCTTTTCGCTCATCCCTTTGACCTTGGACGCAAGGCGTGATGGGATTTCTCCAGCAAGCTGCGCGGCAGACGCATATCCCGCTTTCCGGAGGCGTTTTTCCATGGCGGGACCTATCCCCGGAATTCTCCGCATGGGAAGAACGTCATTGAATTCTTCACCAAGAATCTCGGACATCTCATTGTCACTGATTTCTGGAGCAGTATCGATGATCTCCAGCTGGCTTCTGATTGATTCGAAATCGTCAGCCTCGACAAAGGCCTCAACGGTTTCTTCAACCATCTCATCGTCGAAGTCCAACTCAAGTTCTTCCATCTCAATCTCTCTTCCCAAGATTTCAGGAAGATTCGCTGACCAGTAGAGTCCAACTAGGGACAATACTATTGCGAACTCTCTCCCGAGTTCAATGACCCAAACGGGCGTGCCCCATCCAAAGGCATGGAGATCTACAGCCCAGAAGAGAGCCATGTAGCCCAAGAAGAAGAGCCACACAAGAGATATCCTGAATGCTCGATCCTGTGGCATTCCAATCTCTCCCCAGATTAGCAAAGCGCAGAGCCCGAGAAGATATCCTTCTACGAAGCGTTCGCCGACGAGCAGGGTTCCGGAATGGAGCACAACCTCTGTAGAGCTGCCAACTTGGACAAGTCCGTATGTAGCTGATCCGAAGATTGACAGTAGTCCCACCAATAGTACTGCGAAACTGAAAGCTGTCTTCCGCCCCTTAGTGTCTGCGAGTCCGGTCCCGACTAAGATTCCAGAGACGAGCATCAATGGTTGATAGAGCTCCCAGTCTGACTCCACCGCTATAGAACCCGACCATGATTCGCCAGCAAGATCGAAATTGGCGGCAATATTGCCGAGTGTCGAGAAGTACCAAAGAATGTGTGCTCCAAGAATCAATACCATCGGGTAGAAATATCCAGAAGTCTTACCTCTAACCGCCAATGGATGATGCTCCCATCTCCATGGTCTGAACGCAAGTGCGATGAAGACGCACGCTGCAGCAATAGACTCCTCCAAAAGGATTCCAGTAGGTTCAACAGAGAAGGGGGACAGGCCAAGACTGTCATAGAAGAATATCGTGAGCAGCGTTATCACGAGAAATGCTCCGACCACGCGGGCTCTAAACCGAACGACGACCGTTTCAGTTAGTTGGTTCGTCCAGCTTACAAGCAACGTACCAAATCCAAAGAACACGAAGGCGGCTAAGGCATACTCAATCACGGGGGTATGAAGGTTCGGCGACCCCATAACCGAGATGGTCATCCCCAAGCCCACCGGAATCAGAGATGACAGAGCCATGAGAACATCTGTACGACGGGTTCTGTCCACAATCAGACCAGTGAGAAGAAGACCCATTGCTCCAATCCCCGAAGAGACTCCAAGAAGATATAGGTGTTCTCCAGGCTCAAATGGAAAAAGGCTTGCATCAATCAGGCCCACCACTACTGTGAGGAAATACGCAAATGCAGGAGCATAGAGTAGGTAGTAGAGAGAAGTCCTCCAGGGGAAATGGCGATACTCAAGCATCTTCCTCACCCAATAGCGACTATTGACCTGCGTTCCCTATTAATAAGCCAATTCCCTAGACCGGTTCTGACTGAATCGGTCCGATAATACCATGACGAGATAGCTTAAATCCAGTAGCGGTCACGAAAAGAGCGTTGGTGGAATATCCATGGCAAACCGACTCAGAATCCAAGAATTCATGGTGATTACGCCAGGTGGGGTGCCATTGTTCCACCATTCCTTTAATCGGGTGCGACGACTCGATGACCTGCTATCGGGGTTTCTGTCAGCAATATCTAGCTTTGCAACCGAGTTTGGTGAGCGGTCAGTCAAGAGTATCTCGTTTGAGGGATCTGAGATTCTCTATGAGCAACCGGAGTACAAGGAGATATTCCTCTTTCTCGTTGAGTCAGGAGCGCCCGTGCGCCTGCTGAGAGCGGTCTTGAAGGACCTGAGCCGCAAATTCCTCTCCAAGTACAGAAAAGAACTGGATAATGATGTTTGCATTGACGAGGCTTACAGCGATTTCGAAGACGAGGTCAGACGTGCAATGACTTTCTACGAAGGGGTCTTGAGCACCACCACGAGTCTTACATCATTTGTGATTCCCATCATCTGGAGAAATCTTCTTGAAGCGGCAATCGAATCGGAAGGGCTGCTTGACGAATTTCACAGAGACTTCGGAAGAGCTGGAAGTAGCGTGCTTGAGGCAATCGACGGGAAGTCCACCATCAATGAGATCAGTGAGAAAACCCAGATTGAAGAAGAGGAGATTATCGAGGTTATTGAGTACTTGGCAATCTGGGGCGTAGTGCAGATTGTAAAGCTATGCCCAGCAATGAGAGAAGACGATATGCGGTTTGATAGCTATCTCGACCTTGTTGGGCTTCCCAGTCGAGACTACCAACTCCTCAAGCGTGCCAAACCTCTCTGCAATGGTCATAGAACAATTGAGGAGATTGCGCATCGGCTTGATGTCAGCGCAGAACGCGTTCACGAAGTCTTAGTTAAGCTCGGCGATGAAGTCGACTGGAAACTCGTAGAGATTCAGTCGGTCCCAAAATACGACTAGACCGATTCAACACAGAGCCTACCGATAGGAGTTATATGGTTCTTGCCACTTACGAAGTAGCAGAGAAACGGTTGTGCGAAACGTGGTGAAAGAGATTGTAATCATGCGTGATGGAGGTATTCCGCTCTTTCATTATAGTGTCCATGGCACCAAGAAGCTTGATGAGATTGTGAGCGCTTTTCTGTCGGCAATAGGCTCTTTCGCCGAGGCAGCAGGAAGAGAGCAACTAACTGTGATGGCATTTGTTGAGAGTAAGTTCGTTTGGCTCAAAAAGGGAGACCTGTTCTTCATTGCACTGGTGGCCCACGATGACAGTTCTGAGATCTATAGGGTAATCCTTGAGGAGATTGCTGACAGCTTCGTTAGCAGGTTCTACGCCGAGCTTCGGCGGGATTTCGCAACCATGAATCACTTCCGTTTCTTCACAGACACTGTTGAACTGATTCTTCAAAAATTCGATGGAATCCCGAGTCTCGCGCGCAAGTACGAAACCGCCCTGCTTCCCTCTGATGAACTCAGGCAGTTGAAGACAGCGCTATTCGAAGCCGAAGCAAATGATTCTATTCTCAGGGGCGGGCTGCTCACGTGGGACGGCCGCATAGTTGTATCGAACCTCAAAGCCTACGAACTCGAAGCAGTACTTGACTTCATGAACGAGCTAGATAGGAATAGCTTAGAAGAACGGATACAACTCGTCAATCAGGCGGGATTGGATGCGATTTCGGCCCTGCTTATAGGGGAGGTAGAAGTTGGTCTCTGTACATTCGTTGTACTCAAAGGTCAGGATGTGGCAGAATATGCTGGTCTGCTTTTGCCCTTCTTCAGACAAGTAGGAAAGACAGATTTCAGCAAGATGCGTCTAATCCGGAAAGAGGAAAATGACGAACCGGGGGCCTTCGCGGAACATGATGCTATCGAGCTTCTTGTATCACACAGTGAGGCCATCTCACGGGCACGTTCAGTATTCGATGGGCACCCAACAACCTCACAATCCATGGCAATTGAAATCATACAAAGCTCGGATGGCAAGAAGACAGTGGGAGAAATTGCGGAAGAGAGCCTAGTTCCGAAGGAGAGGCTGGGCGAGGTTTTAGCGCACCTGATCTCCAAGGGCATTGTCCGAATAGTCAAGCTTTTCCCGGTGATGAATGAGCGCGATGAACGGTTCGCCGCCTATCTGGAGATCATCGGAATGCCTAAGAGAGACTATGATGTCATAGACTCGATATGGAAGTACTGCGACGGCAGCCTATCTCTCAGCGAGATATCCGCAAGATCCTCCATCCCGGTAGACAGAATCATGGAGGTCCTGAAGAAACTGGGCAAACATGTGTCGTGGGAAACAAACCGCGAGCTGTTGTACATCAGATGAGGCTAGAATCATGACGGGAAAGATAGTCAGTATCCACTCGTTCAGAGGAGGAACGGGCAAATCCAATATCGCCGCGAACCTTGCAGCCACTGCCGCGCTAGACGGCAAGAGAGTGGCAGTGATGGACACAGACATGGCGTCTCCAGGAATCCATGTCATATTCGGTCTTGGAAGACAGAAGCAGAAGTACACACTGAATGACTACCTTCGCGGTGAGTGTGACATAACGGATGCATGTCTTGATATCACGAAACAACAGCGAATCAAACAGGGACAGCTCTTTCTTATACCAAGCTCCATGACTGCCTCCGATATAACCCGGATACTTCGAGAAGGCTATGAAGTCAACGACCTGAGGAATGGATTCAACGAGGTCCTCGAAAAGAAGAATCTGGACTACCTTATCATCGATACGCATCCCGGACTCGACAGAGAAACCTTGCTGTCAATGGCCACAGCAGACTTCTTGTTCGTGGTTGCAAGGATAGACGAACAAGACTTGCTCGGTACAGCCGCCACATTGAGCGTGGCCAGGAAGCTGCAGGTTCCGGACATCAAAATTGTAGTCAACAAGAAGCCGAAGATCTACGAGGATGATGCCATCACAAAGGAGGTTGAACGGAAGTTCAAGACTAAGGTGGCAACGATAATCCCCCTTCTCCCAATTCTCATCGAGGCAGGTAGTCGCTATGTGGTCGTGCTCAGGCATCCAGATAGTGAATTCGTACAATGCATGAATCAGATCTACCGTGTGATGCGATAGAGCAATGGCTCATACAGAAGCTTTATGGACAAGGAGGCTATTGACCGAAACTCAATCGGAAGGAGTTCCACATCATGGATTACATCATTCGTCTTGCTACTGCAAGAGATAGAAGGGCACTAGAGCAGTTCTATAACCGTGAAGGACTCGACTTCCAGGGACTATCCCTCGCCACAACGGGTTCTATGAGCGAAACCATGTTCATAATCGCCACAGCTGATGATGTCGTCGGAGCAGCCCTAAAGCTTGACATTCGAGAGGATTCACATCTCGGAAGAGTAGGTGTCATCAGGAATTTCGAGATAGACGACCCTCTAGAATCATCAGAGATTGGAACCGCGCTTCTCCAGAAGGCCGTTTCTCTCGCCCGAGAAAGAGCACTGAGGGCTCTTGAAACCGCAGTGGATATCGATCGAGAGGATGTCATACAGCTCTACAAGGACGCAGGATTCAGAGATGAAGGGCGAGAGGTACTCCTGCGAAAGGACTTCAAAGCCAGAATCTTCGGCTGATCTGCGCGCGTCACTTATCCCTTCACGACGTCTGAAAGCCCTAGTTCATGAACTCTCTCTTTGTTGGGAATGCCATTCTCATTCCAACCACGAAGCTCGTAGAATCGATCAAGGCTGCGTTCGAAGTCTTTTTTGTCGATGAATGCTTCCATGCCTTCCCTGGGGCCCTGTCGCTGGGGAGTCCAGAACTTCTTAGGAAGAACGTCATCTTCACGCGTAATGCCTTCGCGATAGTTGAACAGTCGGCTCAGTGTTGCCACTCTTTCTGCGAATCTCATGAGGGTTTCTTCATCGTATTCGAGACCGCTAGCCCCATTCAGTAGGCGTATCTTCTGTTCCAACGAGAGCGGCAGATGATAGGTGAAGTGACAGACGATGAGGGAATCGGTCACAACTTTCTCATTTCGAGATCTTACCATGGATTCAACGAGTTCTACTGCGGAAGCATCGGGGGGTTCCGTTGTGGCGGGCCATCCACGCAGGTGGCTTGCACCAACATCGGCGGTGGCGTAAGAGAGTCCCATACATCGGCGCCCCCTCGGGTCCCAAGCCGCACATTCTAGTCCCTTAACATGAACTGCTAGATCCGGAGCAGATGCGCCGATACTCTCAGCTGCGGCCTTAGTCCCTTCCGCTAGAGTATCACCTATTCGTTCTCTCGAGACAATCAGACGCAAGGTGTTCATTGCCGCCTCGACATCGCTAAAGCCCAGCTCAAATCCCAGCTCCTCTTCAGATATGAGACCCTCTTCAAAGGCCTCCATTGCAAAGCCCAGAACACCGCCAGCGCTAATTGTGTCAAGACCAAAATCGTCTGCGAGATAGTTGAGTTTCAGCACTGCTTGGACATCATCAATTGCCAGATTCCCCCCCATAAGTCCAAGAGTCTCATATTCAACCATCGATTCTACTTCATTCCCAGATCCGTTGGGGTCATCTGTCTTGTACGCTCTTGTGCAACGCATGATACAGTGGGGACACGAATGATGCGCACCTGCGCCCCACTTCTCCTCTGCCGCATACATGTCGAGGCCCTCGTAGTCCTCATAGTATCCACTTCGCCAATTGCGTGTGGGGAACTGCCCCAGGCCATTTGCGAGTTCAGGTAAGAAACCGGTGCCTAGATCTTTGAACCCATAGCTCTCTTTCTCGGACCAAGACTTTGCTACTTCTCTATTCACTTCCTTGAGAGCAACAGGATCCGCTGCGGACACTTCTCCTGTCCCTCTTGCTACAACGGCTTTCAGATTCTTGGATCCCATTACGGCTCCCGCCCCGCCTCTCCCGGTCTGGTGAGCGAGTTCACAGCATCCTGTGGCGAACTTCACGAGATTTTCTCCAGCTGGTCCGATAGCGTAAATAGAGCTCTTGCGGTCTGCCTTCTCAGCCAGTGTATGAGTTGTCTTGACCGTACCCTTTCCCCAGAGTTCTCCAGCAGTCCGGAACTCCACGTCATCATCTTTGATATGCAAGACAACGGGTTTCTCAGCCCGTCCCGTGATTCGTACGGCATCGTATCCTGCATTCTTGATCTCTCGACCCAGTGCCCCCCCGCAATGGCTATCGAGATACAGTCCGGTGAGGGGGGACTTGGTGAGAAGACTCCACCGCCCCACGTTGGGCGCTCTCAGTCCCTGTAGTGGCCCAGTCATGAAGAACAGCGAATTCTCTGGGCCAAGAGGGTCAATACCCTGTCCTACGAGTGTGTAGAGGAGATAGGTTCCGAGGCCCTTGCCACCAATGAACCGTTCGTAGATGTCTGAGGACAACTCTGTCTTAGATACACTCTCATTGTCCAGATCTATATGTAGTATTCTACCATGCCAACAGTGATGAATCATCGTTTCACATCCACAGGTCGGGTTGTCTAGGAAACTTCAATCTTTTCTATCTTCTCTACATCTATGTCTCTGAGATTGTTGAGAAAAGACATCATGAAATCATTGAGCACATTGCTCACGAATTCGTTCATTGGAACATTCTCGCCTTTGACAACCAGTTTGAAATCAGCCATTGCATTCACTTGGCAAAACAGAAGCCAAACGCGCTTATCAGAGTGACGTTCTCGCCAATTCCCAGGGAATGAGTTGTTTCACCAGAAACTAGAAGGGCTCGGGGAGCCACCCTTATTACGCCCTTTGAAGAGTAAGGCTCTGTTCAGCCGAGGCTAATGCAATGACAGTGGAAGAAACCAATCGGTCAACCGTCGAAATCTGGACACCCTCAAGCGAGCTATCAGAGCGTGTGGTCAAGCTGAGAAAGCACTTCTACAGTTTCAACGAAAGAACAATCACCAACGAGCCCTACTCTTTCACAACGGGAACCGAGTGGGACGAGGTCTATGCGTATCATGACTGGGCGAACGAACCCGCCATCTATCAGTTCTTTCCATCTATCGATGCAACCCTCAAAGCAATGGCAGTCAGAGTTGAACTTCCTGGCGACTACTGGGAGAAGACGCTTGAGATGAGGAGGGCAATCTTCTTCCACGAAGTCATGACACGATACATGCCTGTCAGAATCATTGATGGAGAGTTGATTGTTGGATTCAACTTCAATACTGCTCTGTCGCGCTCGCTGAACAAGTCTGAAACCAAACAGCGAAACAAAGAGATGGACAAATGGTTCGAAGAGGCCACCCATCTCAACAACCTCGGCATAGGAACTGCAGCTTCGGTCCCGGGCCATGTCATTCCCAACTACGAGAGAGTGCTTCAGATAGGATTCAAGGGACTAGTTCAAGAGTATCAGGACCTTCAGGTCGAGGACCTGTCTACAGATCATAAGGAGTTCATTGATGCTCTCATTCTAAGCTGTGAAACAGCGCGAGACTTCGCCTGCAGGTACTCGAATAAGGCCTCAGTCTTGGCCAATAAGGAGCAGGACCCCAGCAGAAGACAAGAACTGGAGGAGATTGCTCGGATATGTGAGAGAATGCCTTGGGAACCCCCGGAAACCTTCTGGGAGGCGCTTCAATCCCTCTGGTTCACACA
>SDNO01000238.1 GCA_004524435.1 Candidatus Thorarchaeota archaeon
AATATTCAGGGTTTCTCCGTTCTCCATCTTGACCTGCCCCTCAAACCTCCCCGATTGCTCGAAGTGTCCCGCCCACGAGGTCCCACTTCCTTCTCCGAATTCAAAAGGAGGGAACCGGCCCGTCCAATGGATGTCTGCCTCGACGTTGGAGCCTGCGAAATGGATTCTCCACTCGTGTAACGGCTCCTTCATCTCAAAAGATAGGGTTCCATCATCCAGTGCGGAGTCCATCTCACTGGGAACGGGCCCCTTAGGCTCCACGAAATACGCCTCCCGTTTGTCATCGTAAAACAGAGCAAAGACGAACTCACGCTTCTTCACGTTGGGCAAGAGGCCTATGGTGGAGAATCCAGAGATTCCGGAGTCTGGGTCCACCCAGTTGAAGTAGTAGCTCTCTCGCCAATCGGGTCGCTCTCCGGCTTCGTGCAGATATTCAACTTCCGGTTCCAGTTCAATCATCACAGTCTATCTCCTGATGCCAGTTGCTCACTCAGGGAGCAGGTAGAATGTTGGGTCTGACTCCATCTCTTCGTCAAGCCTGAACATGCGTATGAAAGCAGGATCTGCCTCTTCATCCATGAAGAAAGGCACATGTTCCTCGACAATAGACGGAGAAAGCTTCCAGTCTACCTTGTCTGTGATCCCGACTGTATCAGTGAACCGCTTGAAGCCGCGCCAGTAGACTTCCGCACCAGCAATCATCAGCTTTCGTTTATCCCACTCAGCAAATTTCATGTACAGCTCAGCTTGAGCAGCATCTGCAGCCTCTGCGTAGGGAGGCAGCTCATCAAGTCCAAGCCGCACGACCTTGTCACCCCTCTTGGTGTAGGCTCCAACGCCTGTGACGAGTTTGGAATAGTCGCCTGGTTCTATGGTCATTGTTCCGATGTCGTTGAATCTTGCATTGACCCCCTTGATAGTCATAGCCACCCCCAGGGTCGAAGTGGGTAACTTGGCTTCTGTGTCTGACCATGGCATCCAGAGGTCACCTTGGCCATCATGTAGATTCGTATACTCAGAGAAGACGAGAATCTCATCATCGCTCACATGGTATGGCCCATGATCGATGATTTTAGCGCGGGCCTCACACTCGTCTAGAAAGGCATAGAGATCCACGGAACCCATAATTCGACGTGTCTTCTTCACCTGCTCTTCGGGGGCAGGCTCAATGATGCTCATCAGCCAGTCAACGGTCTCATCGTCCATCACCCGGTTGACTGCACCCGATGCTGCAATCGTTGGCTTGCCCGAGTTGAAATAGTTCGTTGCCAATCGATACCAGTTCTCCAGCATGAACTTCCATTGTTCTTGCCGTTCAGCTGGCTCTTTCGATGGGTCACCATCCAGCTTGTTGAAGATGACGCCCATCCTTGCCAGGGCGTAGTACAACCAGAGATAGCTGATGGATAGCCCATGGACCTCCGATAGTAGTGTCTTGCTCTGCTGGGCTAGCTCCTCCGGAGATATCCGCCCCCAGACTTGTCCCATCACGTCATAGAGTCGTTCATAGGTCTGATAGAAACCGACACAGATGTATTCATTGACAGGAAAGAGCTCTGATTCGAGTAGTCCTCGCTCGACCAATATGTCCGAGAATACACCAGACAGATGCGCAATGAGTTCGTTGATCTCTCTTGTTTCCAACTGGAATCCTCTCCACTCTTCAGAACGGTAACGAAAAGCGGGGAGGTATTAAATATATCAGGATGTTCTAGCCGATAGTTCGGCATGTTCAGATATGGGGAACAACTCTTGGGTAATCAACGACAATCACCGAAGTGAAGTTCAGCATTCTTTTAAGATGTACAATGAGTCGTAGTGAAAATCAGCTGAGAGCGTTCCCATCTTGAAGAGAATCGGTAAGGGTCTAATCACACTGAAGCTGGAGGCCACCGGCGAACTACGAGTAATCGGATCTGTCCAAGATGTGATTAGCCTATGGAAAGAGGGGGCAGAGGGAAAGATAGCCTTTGTCGAGGACGCTGGGACGACAACACTGGGTCCAATCATGCCCAAACTCGCAGGGGTGGTCTGCAGTTCAGGCGCCCTAGGGTCACACCTCGCCATAGTGAGCCGGGAGTTTGAGATACCTGCACTCATGGGAACAACTCTCGAAACAGCCGAGGACCTTGATAGACGACAGGTCACAATCCGGCCAGACGACAACGGTGCCGGCCTGCTGTTGCTCAACGAGTAGAAGGTCTAGAATCAATATGACAGAGAACCGAGATCTTGAGTTCCTTGATCGGATAGCTCCCCCTGAGTCGTATAGGTACGGAGGCAAGGCATCTGGTCTCGTGAGCCTGATCAGTCATGGTTTTCATGTTCCTAGAGGTTTTGCCATTGCATGTGCCTGTTTTCAAGAATTGATAACCTTGAATCCTAGAATAACTAAGACCCTGAAGAACATTAATGCGGCTGTAGACCCGGACCCGATACTTCAAGGTGCTGAAGAGATGCAAGAGATGCTTCAGGAGTGTACTCTTCCTGAACGTCTAGAGTTGAAAACGAAGAAGGCATTCACAAGACTACACTCTCAGTCAGAGCACAACCGCGGGTATGCGGTACGGTCGTCAGCAAACATAGAGGATAGTGACACTTCCTCATTCGCCGGACAAGCTACTACGACGCTCTGCGTTTCGGACTTAGAAGCGGTCTTGAGCTCCATAAAGAAGACCTGGTTCTCTCTCTTTTCCCTTGAGGGGCTTCTCTATCTGAAGACAAAGAAGATCCCCCTCACCGACGTACGTATGGGCGTCGTTGTGCAAGAGATGGTAGATGCGGACGTGTCCGGAGTCATGTTCACTGTGGACGTCGTCGAGTCAGATTCTGACAGAATCCTGATAGACTCAACATGGGGCTTGGGGGAGCCCATCGTATCGGGGAGGATTACCCCGGACAGCTTCGTGGTACAGAAGGACCCACTGGAGATTCTACAGAAACGTCTGGGATCAAAGAGACTCATGGCGATACAGACGGCTGGCTCAGAGTCAGTTGGCTACTCGCTCTCTGAGACACCAATTGAAAAGAGAGAGAAACTCTCACTAAGCGATGAACAGATTCTACAGATTTCAAAGATAGGCATTGAAGTCGAACGAAGACTGAGACGTCCACAGGACATAGAGTGGTGTTTGGAGGGGGAGAATCTGCTGCTTCTCCAAGCACGACCTATCACCACTCTCGATAGGGAAGCATAAGAAACACAGAAGCAATGCAACGAACTCCACCCAAGGGAAGGAATTCAGCGGTGAGCGTGAGAGAGTTCCGACACACAGGCATCGCAGAACGTTGCTGGTTTTGTATCGGTCTCAGGCAGACTGTTGGAGAACCGCATCACACAGACGTTGCTACAATGGTCTAGTCCAAACACATGGCCCAGCTCATGAACGGCTTCCTTTGCCGCTCGTTCGAAGAGCAGTTCATCATCAGACCTCATCCCGTAGAACTCGGAACTGAGGCGCGCCGTGGCAATCACTGCATTATGACCTCTCTGGGCTACACCGAACACGAAGTTGAGGCTGGGAACAAACAGATCCTTAGGAAATACCCCTAGCGAGTGCACATCAGCGAGGCTCTCAGATGCAAGAACTCTCAGCATAGTATGGGCATTGTATTGTTGCCTAGACGAGTCGAAAGCAGAGTCTGGAATCGACAGATTCTCTTCACGGACATCGACCTCGAGGGAGTGGAGGGGTAGGCTCTTCACTGTTGCGTCGCTTAGTCTGAGGAGAAAGTCATGCCCAACTGTTTCAAAACCAACCAGTTCGATTCTCTCGTTGCGTGTCACCTAGAATACTCCGTATTGTAGTATTCCTGAACTCTCTGGTATTCCTTTCGATGCCGGAAAGTGAGGGGTGTGGTAAGACAGAGGATGCCTGGATGAACCGCTAAGGAGCCCTAAGCATATGTAACGACTGACCGGGCTCGACAGCAATGGCCTGATGTGGACAGACATCAATGCACTTCATGCAGCCCATGCACATCGATGGCCAGACCGGCGTGATCTTCCATCTC
>SDNO01000046.1 GCA_004524435.1 Candidatus Thorarchaeota archaeon
AGTTCTGACTTCAGAGAAGTAGAATTGAGAGTAGAATAGAGGAGTAGGTGAGAGAGTAGGATGTCAGAAGATAGTGTAACACTCAAAGCTGCAGCTGCGATGCCCAAGGATCAGGGCAGAGGCATAGTGAGGCTGAACTCTCAGGTACGAAGCAAATTGGGAGTAAGGTCTGGAGACTACGTGCTTCTGAAGGGATCGAAGGAGACCATCGCAATCTGCTGGCCGAGTTTGAAGGAAGATGAAGTTCTTGACATGATTAGGATGGATGGTCTGATTCGGAAGAATGCAGGTGTCAAGCTTGGAGAGATGGTCGAGGTTTCCGCTGTTACTGTACCCGAGGCAACTCGAGTTGTCTTTGCTCCAAGCCAGCCCGTGCGGTTCCAGTCTGGTTTCCAGCAGTATGTTAAGCAGCAGATTCTCAATCGCCCCGTGACTCGTGGAGACGTTGTGATTATCACGTCAATAGGTCAAGGTCTACAGTTCACTGTGACTGCAGCAACACCCGGAAAACATGTCCGGGTAGTGCCAGACACCGAACTAGAAGTACTTACCAAGCCTGCTAAGCCTGAGGACGTTACTGTTCCACAGGTGACATACGAAGATATCGGTGGACTCGGCAAGGAGCTTCAGAAAATTCGAGAAACGGTGGAACTACCCATGAAGTCTCCTGAGCTCTTCACAAGACTTGGCATCACGCCCCCTAAGGGCGTTCTATTGCATGGCCCACCAGGAACAGGAAAGACACTGATTGCAAAGGCCGTTGCCAATGAGTCTGGAGCGACCTTCCGGCTGATTAACGGCCCAGAGATCATGTCTAAGTTCTATGGTGAGTCTGAGGGCAAACTAAGGGAAGTCTTCGAGGATGCTGAGAAGAACTCTCCGAGTATTATCTTCATTGATGAGCTGGACAGCATTGCTCCGAAGCGAGGAGAAGTGTCAGGAGAAGTTGAGCGAAGAGTCGTTGCTCAGCTCCTTTCATTGATGGATGGTCTGGCTGGACGTGGGCAGGTCATTGTGATAGGTGCAACGAATCGAGTCGATGACGTTGATGAAGCGTTGAGGCGACCCGGCCGGTTCGATCGTGAGATTACGATTGGCGTTCCCGATAGACAAGGGCGGCTCGAGATACTTCAGATTCATACCCGTTCAATGCCTCTAGAGGAGGGCCTCGATCTAGAACGTCTAGCCGGGACTACCCACGGGTTCGTGGGTGCGGACCTTGCTTCTCTGGCAAGAGAGGCAGCTATGCATGCGCTTAGAAGAGCCCTCCCACATGTTGATCCTGAAACTGGTGATATTCCCACAGAGGTGCTGAACGACCTCTATGTCACTCAGGAGGACTTCGACACGGCACTAGCAGAGGTGTCGCCCTCGGCTTTGAGAGAGGTACTGGTTGAGAAACCAAATGTCCGATGGGACGATGTTGGTGGCTTAGAGAAAGTCAAGATACAGTTGCGTGAGGCCGTTGAGGCTCCGCTGAAGCATCCAGATGTATTCCAAGATATGGGTATCCGAGCTCCTAAGGGCGTACTGCTCTTCGGCCCGCCAGGGACAGGCAAGACCCTGTTGGCCAAGGCTGTCGCAACAGAGAGCGAAGCCAACTTCATCTCTATTCGCGGCCCTGAGATATTCAACAAGTACGTTGGTGAGTCCGAGAAGGCTGTCCGTGAGATATTCAAGAAGGCACGACAGACTGCGCCGTGTGTCCTATTCTTCGACGAGATCGATGCGGTCATGGCGTCACGCAGTCAGCGCGATGAAACAGGTGTCAGCAAGCGGATTGTCAACCAGTTCCTTGCGGAACTCGATGGAATGCAGGCTCTACAGAACGTCCTTGTTATCGGAGCCACAAACCGGGCGGATATGCTTGATCCTGCGGCTCTAAGACCCGGCCGATTCGATAGTGTGGTCTTTGTACCTCCGCCAGACGAGGAAGCGAGGGTTGAGATTCTGAAGGTGCACACTCGCGACATGCCCCTTGCGAACGATGTTGACCTGGAAGAGCTGGGTCGACTGACCAAAGGCTATTCAGGTGCTGACATTGAGGGTCTGTGCAGGGAGGCAGCAATGGCTGCTGTGAGAAGCGATTGGAAGGCCAAGCCAGTTGAAATGAAACACTTCAAGCAGGCGATGGATGAAATCCGGCCAAGCATCTCACAAGAAGAGGTCCAGCGATATCAGGCCCAGAAGGACAGGGTCTATCGCAGGTCGCCTGAAGGTTCACAGCAACCTGCAGGCTACATATAGTTGATCAGAGACTCGACTGAAACAAGACTGACGAGTCAGTGACTCGTCATCGCCTTTCTTTTTCTTCAACTCAGTATACGAGTGGAATACCTATAAGATGGAAGAATGCTCAGTGGCAGAGAAATCTCCTCCTCCTATGGTGTTGTGATTCATGATGGAGCAACGTTGGATTGTTAACCTCTGCCCCTTTCTTCACTTCGACAATGCTAGAACTGAAACCTACGAACATAACATCAGTATTGCCTCATGGAATGTCAAAAGCGTTCTAGACTATCTGGAGGTCTCTGAGTTTCACACTTTCGGTCTGGATCAGGCTAGTCTACTTGAGGGATTTGAGCGACTTTTTCCGAATTATCTGGACCAATTGAAGCAGACGGTTCTGGAAGGGCGAGTTGAGCTTCTTGGCGGCACGTATGTCATGCCAGACCTTGTCATTCCTGATGGGGAATCACTGGCTCGGCAGTTCCTACATGGGACCCGGTATTTTCGAGAGAATTTCGGTGTGGATGTCAGGACTGGGTGGGGAATTGACTCTGTAGGTCATTGTTCTCAATTGCCACAGATTCTGCGCCAATGCGGTATAGGCTCTTACTTCTTCTGCAGGGGAATGCCATACAAGGCACCCTCTGAATTCGTCTGGAAGGGGCCTGACGGCAGTCACGTCAACGCTGTATGGTTACCTAGAGGATACTCCTGTGCATCGTGGCTTTCAGAGAACACACGAGAGGCATTCACAAAGATACTCGATATCGTGGAGAGCATCGGATCGACAGCTGCTTCCAAGAACTTGTTCATTCCAGTGGGTGGAGAACTCATTCCTCCGTTGCCTCACTTGAACGATATCGTGAATCAATGGAACAAGACATTTCCTGACATGAGAATGGTTATTGTCACTCCTCAGGAGTTCACCGAGAAGCTGAAATCGTTTCAAGCCGAATTGCCGGTGATCACTGGTCCTCTCCTCTCAGGTCGCTTCTCATCCATATACGGTGGAAGTCTTAGTTCTAGAGTGAAGCTCAAACTCAAGAACCGGGAGCTAGAAGGTCTGGTCTATCTTGCAGAAGTCTTTCTGTCTCTAGCGGAAGACACAAAGCCTCACCCTGAACTAGAGAATGTCTGGCGTATTCTTCTCTTCAATCAAGACCACAATATCCTGCGAGGTACGATCGCAGATGAACCCTATCTCTTTGCCAAGAGAAGATACGAGCAGGCTATCGAGAAAGCTCAGGTTTTACTAGAGGAAGCGGTGGATCAGGTTGCATCTAGAATCGACAGGCTTGATGATGGCCAGAGCTATGCAGTCTTTAATCCCCTGTCTTGGTCCAGAACCGATATCGTCCGTGTACCTTTGCCCCCAGATGTGATTGAGGGAAGCCAAGTCATTGTCGAAGACAGCAGCGGATTATCTATCCCCTGTCAGGTGTCTGGTTCGGAGGATACGGAAACTGGAGTTTCTGATGTGCTCTTTCTGGCCGAGGATATTCCAAGTCTAGGCTATCGAGTCTTTACGGTCAAGTCCTCCGAGACCAAGATTGCACATGAGAGCTCTCTGCGGACTGGGAAAGACTGGATCGAATCCCGCCACATGATTGTCGAATTCGATGGCTTCAACGGCACATTGACTAGAGTCTACGACAAGCGGAATCAGTTCGAGCTTCTCAGTTCAAATGCCAACTGCCTCACCTTGGAAGCGGATGTTGGCGATCTGTACAGATACTCATCCAGTGATCTCGCAGGAGAGGAATCAGTGATTACTTCACTGAGATCGTCAGCCAAGATACACATGGTCGAAAGCGGGCCACTGAGAGCCGTGGCCGAAGTAAGGACAAAGATTCATGGTTGCCCTGTCAAGCAACGAATCAATGTGTATGAAGGGATTAGTCGTATAGATCTCGAAACAGATATCGACTTCAAGGGGCAGGACCGCCGGGTTGCTCTGCGTTTTCCACTCTCAGTATTCAGCAACGAAGTGATTGTGGGGGCTCAGTTTGCGGCCGAGAGGCGACAAATGGATACCACTTCCTCCTCTGGATCAGAACCGTTTGCCGCACTGGACTGGGTTGACTGTTCTGGCCCTGACAATGGTGTCATGGTTTCAGCCCCGGGTGTCCACGAGTTTCAATTCCGCGATGGAGTGCTGAGCTTCACCCTGTTTCGTAGTGTTGATCATCTCTCACGAGGCCTAGATGACAAGAACCTCGAGAGTTCGACCGCACGTGAGAATGGTCATCACAGCTTCCGGTACTGTATTTCTTCCCACAAGGGTGATTGGAAAGAGAATGATGTGTGGCGTGTTTCCACCGAACATCGTCTACCGCTGATTGCGTATCCCTTGGATGAGAGTCCATCGGATGAACCTTTGGAGGAGTCACTACTGAGTATTTCGGGGACCGACCTGGCCCTCACCTGTTTCAAGCCGACGGAACAGGAGAGCCAATACGTGATTCGATTCTATGAACCGAAGGGCGAATCTGGAAAGTCGGAACTCAAGTTTGACAGAGCTATCAGTTCCGTGACACTGGTAGACTTCTGCGAAAAAGACATCGGCCATCTGACGCACTCCCGCAATAGCGTGGAGATTCCCGTTGATGCTCATTCAATCATCACGCTGAGAATCACCTTCGCAGATGAGGTCCGAGATACTTGATTACATTCCAGATACCCTTTTGAACTGCCAGACTCAAGAAGCAGCTGGTTCAGTAGACGAGCTAAGGGGTCTATTCATGAGTGATTTCTATCCGATATCACCACTCATTGGCATTACAAACACAAGCTATGCCGCGCAAGCAGGAGTAATGGACGAGCGATGGGCGGCCAGAGTGGTCCGGGGAAAGAAAATAATTGCAGAGAAGACAATGAACGAGCTCAATCTTGACAATCTAGTGGGCATTGTCTACGGCCATATCCGGATTGAGGGTCTAAGCAGGCATGCGGTAGCCATGTGTGCCGGTCGCCTCATGCAGTTCGCACGAAGGTACCAGCAGTCTGGTATTGCCCCGGATTTCGAGATTGCAGACCTCGTGCGTGACGGAGAAGAATCAACGGGTATGTCCTCTTCCATCGATTCGGCTGACGCCGGTACCTTGGATGCCGCCCAGCCTTCAGAATCTAAAGTGACCCCCAATCTTCCTAAACTTGGTGCAGTTCCAACGATTGAGAGAATCGTTGGCGATGACCTCTGGAGAAGCAGCTCTGAGGGCAGAGCCATTGCTCTGGCAGAATTGGCTGCTTATGGGTCAAGTCTGCCTGAAGGACACATAGACGCGATGTTTGAGCATGCAGCAGAGATGCTGATTCGATTATGGGGCGCCAATGGTAGTTCAGAAGAATTGGTCCGCCGGTTTGCGGAACTCATACAGAGCTGCTCAACGGAAAGCCAGCTGCCCAAAACCGGAACAGATCGCGAGACAATCGAGACGGGGACCTGCCAGCTTCTCAAGACCATGAGGGACCTGGATCCTGAAGGTGAATTGTTACCCCCTGCCTATCCCTGCGCATATCACGAACTTCTGGCACAGAAGATCAGTGAGCTGACCGGTGTTGAGATTATGGTGAATACCTCTTCGACCGGTTGCGTGATCACCTTTCGTGTCGAGTAGGTAAGATATACCCCCGACAATCTTAAATCAATCCGGAGAACTGCGTTACTGGAAAACGTAGCCGCGTGGAATTTCGCGACTAGGAGAAATGACAATGTCTTATCTAACATTGCGTGAATATGTTCGAAGCGGTCCCGTCTGCTTGGGTGCACTTCTCGTGATTGCTGGTGCAGTTATTGCGCTGCTTCCAGGAATGGGCTATACTTTTGTGGACTATCAGGTCATAATTGGCGCAGTAGTGGCTGTTGTGGGTCTGATTCTGATTCTTGCCGGCTTCTTCTTCACATCGAAGAAACGGGATTCAGTCACCAGACCAGTTGACACAAGGCAGGAAGATACGCCACCTCCTCCACCCCCACCAGACTGAACTGCTTGAAGTAGTTGTGAGAGGCTACCTGTTCGCTCTAGAGGGCTGATTGGGGACGCCTCTTGTCCTTTCTTTTTTGCTTGTTTCGTCGGCCAAATGCTAATATGCTAGCAAGCTAGTGAAACAATAGAAGGTTTCAGGAAGGGAATGTCCAGATGACAACTCTAGAATACCGTGATAACCAATTTCATGAATGCTCTGGTTCACCGTCGAGCGACATCACATTGAAGGTGGATGACTCGCAGAATAGACTGATTCTTGTGGTTCCCAGTGGTACCAGCATGATTCAGCGAAGGGCCGCTGAGAGAAATGCACGCTCAATCCAGAAGTCTGGATTCCAGACTACCAAGAAAGGTAGGATTGGGCGGGGTTATGAACTCGTTTTCGAGGGTCATGGAGGCGCACTTCCAGATCGTCTGAAGCATTCTCCCAGAGAGGTCTATTGAGGCCCATCTGATCCCTTCGACGATTCATCTCAAGTGGCACACAAAGGAAAAGGAGTCGGAACAAGTCATGTCTGATGAAGATGTTCGACGTATGGTTGAAGAGGCGACAAAGGAGTCCCTGCGGCAATCCTTCACGGAGGCTGGTAAGAAGTATGAGACTGCTGCTGAGCTATCCGAACAGCGTGGAGATATTGAAGAGTCACACGAACTCTATCTCCAAGCCGCAGAAACGTACAAGAAGGCTGCCGAGGAATTCAGGTCTTCAAAAAGCTACAAAAGCGCCGCACGCAACATGTGTGCCGCTGGCGACGTATACTCTACGCTTGCTGAGAGTCAGCGGGCAATATCCGCTTACGAGCGGGCTGCTCAAGACCTGCTGGCAGCCTCAGGTGAGCATCTTATGTGGGGCGAAGATGCCGAAACGAAAAAGGGCGCAGCTCTCGCTATCGCAGCAAGCATGATGTATGTTATGATTGGCAAGGATGCGGAAGGATTCAGGAAAGCAAGGACCTTCTCTGCAGAGCATGCATCAAAACTGACCTACCCCGCAGTTGTGCGGATCACACAAATACCTCAACAGATACAGTCTGCCATCGAATCCGTGGATATCTCCTCATTCTCCAGTGCCGAAACCGCAGCTGTGACCGAGCTAAAGTCAGCTCTGACAAATGCGAATGCTGAGGACTTCTCAAAGTACGTTGACAAGGGTCTTGATATGGCACGTGAGATGATGCGGGGCAAACTCAAAGTGCCGAAACTGGCTGGGCAGTTAGATCTTCCCGTCGATATGACGTTTACAGAAGTCTTTCCTATACGCGCCGTCATCTTTAACAATGGCGACGGTGATGCATCTGCGCTATCTCTCAAATGGATTATAGATGAGGGACTAACAATTGTAGATGGGCAAATAGAGAGCGAGCTACCTAGACTTGGACCCGGTGAGAGGCTCACCCTCGAGATGACCGCCAAATCTTCCCAGGACATGAGTGGAGAACGGGAGTACGAGGTAGTCCTGCGCGGCTCTTATAGTGATATGCTGAATTCTGAGTATTCATTCCAGGTCGGTCCGGGGACATTCATCCTGCGTGACTTCAAGATGACGGAGAAGTTGCTTCATGATATTGATGTGACGGAAGCAAGGCTCAGTCTTCTGCGCTCCTCGATTGAGATTTCATCCTTTGAAACAGAGCCTCTGGACCGAATTGCAGAAGGCGTGTCTGAGGCGCTCAATAAGACCAAGAGGGATATTGAGGATCAGGAACTGATGTCAGCCAAGTCGAGGATTGCAGTCGTTAATGAGATTGTCAATACTCTTGATGCGGTTCTGGGTGATGAAGATCTTCTCAAAAGCATCGAAACTGCTCGTTTAGAAGATAAGAGGGAGTTTGCTCAGAAACAGCTCGCATCACTAGAGAATGTGTTGATGGAGAAGCTTGAGTTCTCCAAGAAGACAATTGACAGTAGACTTGATGCAGTCAAGGAAAAGCAAGAGATGGATCTCGCGACTCGTTCTTCTTTGCTCGAAAGAACGAAGGAACTTGTTAAGGAGGCGTCGGAGATTATCAAGAACTTGGAGCAGCTACATTCGAATCTGCCCAGCGCTGCGACAAGCGATGATCATCGTGAAGCAACAAAGAGAACCGAGATACGCACTGCAGTGACTCGCGTGAGCTCTGATGTCACTGTTCTTCGGGAAGGGATCGAGCAGATCGCTAACGACCCTTACCTGAAGGCCGCTACATCCTCAGAAGAGCCCACAGGCATCAAGATTGCCAAGGAACTGACCGAGTCAATCCGCCGTGAGATTCGTGAGGCCATTGACAACAAGAAACGCGAGCTATCCTAACTCTGCTTCTTGTGCATGAAGTTCTCTAGTCGGTCCATTGCCTCAGTTATCATATCAACAGGTGGCAGGAATACACTTCTGAAATGGTCGCGTCCATAGTCTGCGCAGAACCCTGAACCGGGGACGAACACAACTCCGGTTTCATGCAGCAGGTCGAGAACGAATTCGTAGTCATCCTTCCATATCCCGTTGAGGTCGACCTTTGCCATAATGTAGAATGCCGCTTGTGGAAGAGAGGCCGATATCCCCTCGATGTTGTTCAAGCGCTCCCATATTACCTGTCGTCGTGCTCTGAGTCTTTCGAGCATTCCTTCGATGTGGCTTCCATCACTCCTCAGAGCAACCGCTGCAGCAAGTTGGGTCGGTGTATTGGTACAGATCCTGATTCTTGCTTGACGTACCATGGCATCCCTCAGGGGTTCTAGTTCAGAGCCGTCATCTTGGAAGTAGACGTACCCAATTCTCCACCCGGGTGCGAGATACACTTTGCTTATTCCGTTGAATCCCACCATGGGAACATCGCTCACTACACTAGCCATGGGGGTCTGTTTGACATCAAAGGTGAGTTGGTCATAGATCTCGTCGGATATGAGAGGAAGTTCATATTCTCCCGCGATGTCGGCAATCTGTTTCAGAGTCTTCCTGTCATAGACCGCGCCAGTCGGATTGTTTGGGTTTATGACGAGGATTCCCTTGGTCTTCTCGTTGATCTTTCCTCTGAGATTATCAACATCAGGAATCCAGCCCTCTTCCTCGATTGTACGGTATGTGATGGGGTTCCCACCGAAGTAGCCTATATAGGAGATGTACGGTGGATATGCTGGTCCCGGTACTAGAAACTCGGAGCCCTCGGAGATCAGCGAGCCAGTCAGAAACTGGATAGCTTCGGATACACCAGCAGTCACTATTACTCGCTCTGGATCGATATCAATGCCATTCACACGCTTCTCTTTCTCGGCAGCCGCGTGACGGAGATCGTCTTCACCCTCAGAAGGAGCATACCCATTCCTCCCTTTCCCTGATGCCTCATGAAGTGCTTCAATCATAAAGTCAGGGGTACTCCAATCATACTTGAGGGGGTCGCCGATGTTCAGGTAGAGTGGAGTCTTTCTTTTCTCCTTCTCATATTTCTTAGCCGCAACTACAATGTCACGAATCGCGTATCTCAGATCTGCAGCGCGTGAGGTAATATCTAGCTTCATCGTAACGCTACCCGTCTGTGGAAGCGATGCCACAGCTATATGTTGTTTGTGGACTGAACTGAGAGGGATGAAACAGAACAAACTAGGTCTCGAGGATCTCTATGTAACACCTACGTCGTAAGGAGCTGACCAATCTCTCTGGCGTACTTTCTCATCTGAGTCACTGCTAGGCCCATCGATGTGAGGTCCTTAGCTGATCCCATAATCAGAAAATCACCCGCATGTGACAGGACAACAAAACCGTCGCGTCCGCGAACAATGACCTCATAGAGCTCATTCAATTCGAGCTTGTCAGATGCCATTTCTCCCTGGACTAGAAGAGCGGCGCTAACAGCAGCCATTAGGTCCGGGTCCGCATCAGCGTCTTCTGTAGCGAAGTATGCCAGCTTGACTCCTTGTTTACTTACAACTGCTATGGCATCAAGATCCGTGATGTCCGTCAGCCCCATGAGCAGTTCAACGAGTTCCTTTTCTTTTGCCGGGTCAAGATGGGTCGACATTTTTGCTTCCTCTGTGACTGTTAAGCTAACTATGGTCTACGATAAATACCTTTGCTGGACTGATTCATTTGGCCACGAGTTTCTTCTTCTTTGTCTTCGTTTCGGCAGAGGAAACCTCGCCTTGGTCTATCTCTGACTTGAAGAAGCTGATTAGGTCGCCGAGCCGTTCCTTCATCTCGGACTTAATCGGACTGAGAATCGCGTCTGGTGTTCCCTTGAGCAGTTCGATACCCAACACTTTGCCCTCTTTCACAATGACTCTTGGTATGAACCCCTCAGCCATGAAGGTTCCTTCAGGGGGTTCCTTGACCTTCTCAAACTTTCTTTCGACCTTGACTTGGTCAAAGAGTCTTATCGTGCGCTCCGCTACAGTGAAGAGCTCGTTGTAGACAATCAGCAACTCCCTGCGATAGCCCTCGGGAGGTTCGGTTCCTTCGAGCTCCTCGATCATTTCTTGGATTGCACCAGATGGTACCTTTGCGGCAGCTGGAGCCGAGGATGGACTGACGGCAGGTGCCTTTGGTTTCGTCTTGGTCGATGGAGGAGTGGGTGGCTTGGCAGGAGATGAGGTAGTCTTTGTCTGAGCCGGTTTGGGCGTTGGGGGTGGGGCCGAAGATGTCGAAGGTGCCTTAGACGCCGGTGGTGAAGGTGGTGCTGACGCTCCCGGCTTAATCACGGGCTCGGCCGCTGTTTCACCGGACAGTGCTGTGAAGAATGTTGGTGGTTCCTCTCCTTCATCCAGAGGCCTCACCTTGAAGTGGAATCCATATTCAGTTCGCAGGTTTGTGGCGACTCGTGCACCGATGAACTTCTTGCGAATACCTGCTCCACTCCCTTTCCAAAGGTAGATGCTTTTCGTGGCGTCATCAACGACGCAGACAACACTACCCGTATCAAGGGTCTCTTTGGTCAACTCAACTTCTTGGAGAGTCCCATCTTCAGATACTTCGTATCCTTTGACCATGGTTTATCACTACGCTGCCTTTGCTAATTGACCTTCGAGGCAATCTTCAGAATCGATAGATGCCCCTTGATGAGTCGATGACTCACTATCTATGGCCACCACTTCAGTCAACGAACTTATCCTTTCTCGGCCTATATGAGTATTTGTCTGTTAGATATGTTCCACTTGGCGCCAAGCTCATGAGGCGAGTATTAGCGTTTGGTTATCCTCCATGCTCTCACAGATTGGAGGGAAACGGACGTACCTACTCTCTCTCTAGAATCACTGCTTCGCTAGTCTTGAATCTCATTCTTGCCGACTTGTCGTCTGATAATCGGATAGCTCGAAGAAACTCCATATCGTTGGTCAGCGAGTCTACCTCCGTTCCATTGAACTGGAGGATCACTTTGTAAGCACCGATCTGAGGGATAATAGACAACACTTTGACTGGCACACCTGTGTCAGAGAGACTGCACACGATATCCTCAGGTTTGATTGTGAAGACGATCTCGATTCCCTCCTCGGCCTCACCTTGCAACTCAACAATCTCGTCTGCCACCTCTACTTGAAGGCGGCCGTCAATGCTTTCAATGACCCTGCCCTTGAAGACATTGCCTCCCCCGACGAATCTGGCCACAAACTCGGTCTTTGGCTTATCGTAGAGTTCCTCTGGAGTACCCTCTTGTACAATGATTCCGTCATTGAGGACTGCAATTCGATCCGAAACTGCGAAGGCCTCGGACTGCGCGTGGGTCACATATATCGTGGTAATCCCAAGATGACGCTGTATTCTCTTGACTTCAAACTGAAGTCTCTCTTTCAGTTGGGCATCAAGAGCCGATAGGGGTTCATCTAGCAATAGGAGACGTGGGCGAATTGCCAACGCACGGGCAAGCGCTACACGTTGAGCCTCGCCTCCGCTAATCTCGTCTATTCTTCGAGCGAGCAGTCTCTCTATGTCCAGGAGATGGGCCAATTCCTCTACTCTGTCTATCACGTCTTTGCGTTCCCATTCGGCCATGTCCAGTGCGAAGGATATGTTCTGGAAGACATTCATGTTAGGGAATAAGGATGTAGATTGGAAGACCATTCCAATTCCTCTCTCCCTTGGGGGGATGTCCAGTACGTCCTCTCCATCGAAACGGAGAATCCCTGTTTCGGGTCTGATGAAGCCTGCAATCATTCTGAGTGTTGTTGTCTTCCCTGAACCACTGGGGCCCAATAGGGTTACAAGTTCTCCGTCGTCTACAGTGAGATTGATCGGGCCTATTCTTGTGCCATCTCGAAAGACCCTTTTCATGTTCTCTAGCTCGATGTGAACCATCATAAAGCCCTCCCTGCGGATTCGCCAGATATCCTCTCAATGGCCAAAAATGCCAGAAAGCACGCGATAGCCAAGACGAGTGCTTCTGCCCCAGCGTTGACGAACTGTCCTGGCTGGCCCAAGTGTTGATAGATGGCTACCGCCAGTGTGATATTCTGGGGCAGCGCAATGAAGAGCGTGGCAGACATCTCCCCTATTGCCATTGCGAAGGCAAACACTCCTCCCACCATAATGCCCGGGGCAAGCAGGGGCAGCTCCACAAAGAACAGCCTCTGGAACCTCGAGGATCCCAATGAGTCGGCTTGATCAAGAATATTCCGGTCGATATCTTTTAGAGAAATCTCGATGGACCGGGCACTCAATGGCAGCCCAACTATGGTCTGGGCAATGATGATGAGGGGCCAAGGGTTGATACTCAATCCCAGCGGTACTGCGATTGCCACCATGAGACCGTAAGCTATTGTGATCGATGAGATTCCGAGAGGCAGCAATATCATGAATGAAGTCAAGCCTGCCAGTTCCTTGCTCCGAGATCTTTGAGCATAGGCCAGCGGTATGCCAAGGACCACAGCAAAGAGCGTGGCAATCACTGCATAGAACAGTGAGTTAGCTAGGGGAACAAGGCCTCCGCCGATGCCGGTTGCCAATAGATTCTGTATTCCACTGAGGGTATACACTTGTGCGCTTGGATCATAAAAGGCTGCATGAACGATTGCGAATATTGGTCCTGAGATCAACACGGCCAATGCTATGGAGTATACTGCTGTGGCGCCCTTCTCCAAATCCGACAACTCTGAGAATGCGACAGTCCTTGTGAATGATGTCTTGTCTGCTGTGGTCTTCTCTGCCCTGCCTATTCGGAAGTAGACCCAGGCTATAGTGACTGTGACCAGTAGCTGAATCACTGCCAGGGTGCTTGCTCTTCCATAGTCGAAGTAGGTAAACGAGTTGTATATCTCTACTTCTACGGTGCTATATGCTGCCCCGCCTAGAGCAAGAATGATTGGGAAGGACATGAAACAGAAAAGAAAGACGAGGCTTGCGGACGCAAGAAGGGAAGGTGCAATGTGTGGGAGAAAGATATGTCTGAACCGTTGAAGCCGGTCAGCACCAAGCAACTCTGCGCTCTCCTCAAGCTCGGGTCTGAGTCGCTGTAGAGATGCCGAAACCATGAGTACCACCAGGGGTACGTTGTAGAAGATATGGGCCATGATGATTCCGGTGAATCCCGAAGCCAAGTTGATCAGGCTTTCAGTACTTCCCATCAGGCTCATTATTGCTAGATCAAGAATGCCGTATTCTCCGAACATGCCAAGAAACCCAACTACAACCACGATTGGTGGAAGCACGAAAGGGACTATCATTGCTGCTCTGATGATGCTCTTTCCTTTGAATCTCAGCCTTGCCAAGATGAAGGCTCCTGGAATTCCAACAACAAGCGAGGTCACGGCGCTGAGTAATGCTTGGAATATCGTGAACCCTATCACCCTCTGGGTCCGTGCAGACTCGAGAGTTTCGAAGGGAGTACGGCCGGGTCCATATAGGATTCCCCGGAGAAGGACTGTCAAGACAGGGTACAGAATGAAAATGCCGAGGAGAATGAGGGGAATAGCAACTATTGCATACTCAGCTGCTTGACTCCTCTCCATTCTGTTTTCCTCTCTGTCTATGACATGACGTTGTCATAGTCGTCCAGCCAATCAGCAAGATTCGCTGCGATCTCCTCACTCGTTAATAACGAGTTCAGCGTATTCACTTCATCCGGATGTATTGCGTACTCAAACACCGGATCGAGAGTGACGTCTGAGTTGACCGGGAACATCCATTGGTTCGTGGCGACATATGACTGTACTGCTTCTGATAGACAGTATTCTATGAAGGCCTTGCCTATCTCTGGATTCGGACCGTTCTTCACGAGGCCCATTCCCTCGACTTGCATCCAAGCCCATTGTTCATCTTGATAGGAGAACGGCGCAACAGCCGTATCAGGCTCTGATTCCGTCCACCAAGCTGAATATGCCGGGTCAGTTCCATAGCTGACTAGGAAGTACTTGGAGGGATTTCCGTTCCACGCCGTCCACGCTTCAGTCCAACCCTGGTAGACATTATCCTGGAGGTCTGGCCTCATTTCCGACCACCAGGTGGTCCAGTCTTCTTCGAGAATCTTCTCATAGACTGCAATCTGACTGAGTAGAAATGCTAGACCCGGGCTGCTGAGATGTGGATTCTCTGTGATTAGCGTCGATGCTAGTTCCGGTGTGGCAAGATCTCCGAATGTGAGGCTGGCAATCTCCGGATGTGTTGTTTCGTTTACTCTGTTCGTCTTGTAGATGAGCGTCACAAGGCCGTAGTCAAAAGGCACGACATAGTGTTCAGAATCCAGTGCATCTATGAGCTGTTGCTCAACGAGGCTGAGATTCTCAGGTTCATAGGGTGTGAGCACTTGCTTGGCAAGTGACTGTAGGATGAGAATGTTGTCAATACCCATGACAACATCTGCTACCGGGTTATCCGACTCTGCAACTAGGCGGGATATTATGCCATTTGCATCAGTTTGCAGTCTTGTTATCTCAATGTCAACTCCGTAGCGTTCTTCAAAGGGCCCAAACACAGTCTCATCGATGGTGTCCGGATTTTCACCATACGCCATGAAACTGTCGTAAGTGTAGATCCGAATCTTGGGGCGTGGCCATGTGAAGAAGGCAAAGGCGGCGATGACGATGATAACGACTGCTACAATGGCCGCCACAATCTTTCGGGGGTCTCTTCTCTCTGGGTAGTAGGACTCTGACATCAACCCATCACCTTATATGTCGGTTATACAACCGTGTTATAGACCGAGCACAGATATATAGTTTGCCCACTAGTGAATGCCATGAGACCTCCGTGTGAGTTAGTACAGAGAGAGTTCCTCCCCAAGGTAAGGGCCCATATCGCACACATCCTGAACGATAAGGGACTCTCCCAGAGCGACATTGCAGGACATCTTGAGGTTACACAGGCAGCAGTTCACAAGTATCTTCAGGATGAGCCTGAGGTCACGGCCGATGTGCGCGAGGTGTCTAGTAAGGTCACAGAGATGATTCTTGATGGTGGCTATCAAAGCGACACTCTGGTCAAGGCCCTATGTGACGTTTGTATGACTTCACGGATTGGGGGTCATATCTGTACTCTTCATCGACAGCAGATAGATAGTCTGAATGCTGTTTCATGCTCCGTTTGTTCCGAGCTTCTAGGGGATGCTGCGCATTTTCGCGTTCGATCAGATGTCCTGCAAGAAACGCAAAGGGCGTTGGAGATTGTTGAGGCAGCGTCTGAGTTCAGTGGCATTGTACCACAGGTTCGTG
>SDNO01000239.1 GCA_004524435.1 Candidatus Thorarchaeota archaeon
TCTACAATCTGTTCAATGACAGTTGGAGTCAGGACATTGAATACAGTTCCAACTATTGCACACGATAGGAACCCGAAGAACAACTTGCGATTCCTGAGTGGATAGCTGGTAAGGCGCGAGATGTAGCCCATGGTATATTCCTCCTGCCCTCGGTCGATGTATATGATAAGATTTGTGAACGCTACATGAGATTCACGATTCGGGACTACACTTCTTAGCCAGTGCGATGCCGAGCTCCCGACACGAGTCAAGGTCTCGGCCATATGGATGGTCTTTCACTTTGAGGGGGCTTTCGTCGATGAGCGCTGCCCCACTATTCTTCAGATGCTCTGCAATGATGTCCGGGGCCTCACCACTCCACCCATAGGAACCAAAGGCCGCGGCGGGCAGTCCATCCACCTCAGGAAGCTCAGCGAGGATCTGGCGCACTCTGGGCAGAGTCTTCTTCATTCGCGTCGAACTTCCGATGGCAACAGCACACTCCTCAACTACTCCATCGAAGTCACTTGCTTCAACAAGTCTGCATTCGGGACCCGCCGATTCCACGCCCTCACAGATTGTTTCGGCCATCTTCTTCGTTCTGCCCATCGTACTCTCGTATATCACCAACACTCGCATCTGAATCAGGAGAAAACAGTCTTGTTCAGACAAAAGGCTTCTGCAACGTGCATCACCCTTGCTTAAATGGAAAAGAAAGAAGAAGGGACACCTTCGCGATGTCCCAGCGGGACACAACTAGCCCCACTCGTAGAAATCATCATCCTCTGATGGTCTTGAGGCATATCGGTCAAGTTTCTTCATCGAACGTCTGACCGCTCGCGCCACTTGAGTGCTGATTCGCTCTCCAAGATTCTCAAGCTCTTCAAGTCCCTGGATTCCGTCTTTGGTCACAAGGAGGTTCCTGCCATCCGAGTTTGTGACCGACACTCCATCACCGCCAACGGAGACCATCTTGGCATCGCTCACGACGTATACCCGCTTGCCGTAGGTAAGGACCATCTCCTCATCTTTCAGAACAAGAACGATCTTTGTTTCGGACTCGTCGTTACCTAGGAATATCTTGCCTTCGGGTTCGAAGTCCTCTGACTTCTGGTCGTGGCGTCCCACAACAGACTGTGCGTCTGAACGGAACTCAGCCTGGTCCCCATAACCAGCGCGCCGAAGATCTTCATTCTGTGCAGATCGGGAGTGTTCCTCAATGTCCGGTTGATAGAAGAGAAGTTGGACCCCTTTCAGAGCCCCACTCTCAGACTTGCCCACAGCACCCGCGCGGGTCTCCGCGATGGCATCCACAACAAATCTGGCTGACCCAGCAAAGACGATGCCGACTCTCCGGTCGTCTAGAGTGACATAGGACCAGACACATCCTGGGTCAAGCTCAACGATTGCCTTGTCGGTAGATATCGGTCGGTAGACCTGACTGGTGGCCATTATGGCATCGTCAACTTCCAGACGCGCCATTACTCATCATCCTCCTCTGGGTAATTGTCCGAGGTAGCATCAGAGGGTTCAGTAGTATCTTCGAACCCTCCCTCGTCAAACTCAACACCTACCTCGTCCTCAGGCTTGCCCCTCGTGCCGTTTGTCAACTGGTACTCGACCCTGCTGGTGAGCCACTGAGCCAGTCGATATGCAAGACGGCCTACAACCGTCACATAGTAAGTGCCGCGTACTTGGCCCTTGATGATGTATCCTGCGTCCAACAGCGGATTGAGATGGTGGGTCAGAGAACTTCCGGTCTTCCCTGTATGCGCCTCCATCTCATTGAAAGACTTGCCACCATCCTTGAGGAAGTCCAGTATCTTCAGCCGCTCTTCGCTACCGAGGGGACTTAGTACTTCTGCGACCCGTTCAGGAGGTATCTTCTCGATGTCCCGCCTGCTCTTCTTGTGCCTGTGTTTCACCTTGAACTGGGGGAACCGAAGATTGGCCTCGATACCCTCGATGCCCTTCAGGCTGGCCGAGATCTGCTCTCCCAGCCCGTCCATCATTTCTTCAAGACTCTCTGTCAGACCCTCGAGATTAATGGTTGCACCGTAGGGACGCGGCGGATGAGGAGGACCGATCTTCTTGGGGGGAAGGGGTTTCTTGGGAGGACGTTCGTGTCTCGGATGGCGTCGCCGCTCTCCCGACTCACGTAATCTCTCCTTTTCCTCACGGACTTCCTCAACCTCTTTTCGCAGAGACTCCTTGAGCCTTCGAACCTCTTCGAGTTCCTCTTTGATTCTGTCTATATCATCGCTCAACTGTATCACTTATCCTTAGACTATCATGTATGATCGCAGGATGCTTGTTTCATAGTGGCCTGTTGGACTCTCCAGACGTTTAACGTCCTTCTGCAGTTCACACTTCTCACGTTCCAGAGTTTCGATCTCGTGTCGTGCATGAGCAATCTCGTCACACATGATTATCGCCTTACTGTAATAAGGTACAGTTTTACATATAAGCGTTTCTATTCGGTTTCGTTACAGTATTTGTGGTACGCCAGAACTGACCCTGCTTGGTTATGAGGTGAGTACGTAACATCTAACAGACTCATAGGAAGAGATGCAAAACCTAACGGAACCTCCGCATAAAACGCTCAAAATGCTCGCCTAAAAAACCCTTATTAACAAAATACAGCCTCTCTACACTCTCACGCCTTGGTATTGGATGTCTGCGCGGATGCGGAGGAGATGCCCCGTTGAGTTATTCTAGGGTATATCCACAGACCGCGGACCTTCAGCCAAAACTGACGGGTGTGCATAGAAAGATGGCGAAGAAAAAGAAAGCACCAAAAACTGACTACGTGGTCAAGAAAGCAGTACAAGACTTTGCTCGAGCAAATGACATGATGGTTGGATCCGATTCGTACGACGCGATAAACAAGGGAATCCATGCCATGCTAGAAGGGGCGGCAGAACGCGCCAAGTCCAACAAGAGAAAGACTCTGAAGGCCTACGACTTCTAGTTCTAGTATATCTGTCGGGGCACAGCTGCAAGATTGTGCCCCACAACTCCTCATTCACGCTTGTTCTCTTCGAAAAGGCTCTCAGCCGAAATCGTACACAACATATCTCGCGAGCATGTCCTGGTAGTAGAAAGATAGGGCTTAGGCAAGTCCCGCGTCGTCCAGAAGATAGTCCAGTACGCTCTTCCAGATGGTTTTGTCCTCTCGCATCTTGTTCTCGAAGTTATTGACATTGATGTATTCCTGAAGAGCCTTCTCATCTTCTTTGCCAAAGCTCTCCCCCGGGGAAGTAGAGAGGTAGCCAAGCTTTGATAGAGCCTGTATGATTCTGGATGCAACATCTCCGTCGATGGTCAAGAGACTGCTGGAGGGTTCCCGGCTCAAGAGGGTCATATCGTAGATAGAGAAGATGCGCTCCAGTTCCTCTATGGGACTGGGGTGATCATCCACGCGAACGTCCACATACCGGTCAGTACCTCCCTCGTAACCGCCACCCTCCCGCACTACAAGAATCGCAGCCGACTGCATCCCTCTCCGGTCTCCGCCTTTGGACTGTCCAGCTTTAAGCGCAGCGAATAGCCGATCGATGAGATCTCCTTTCTCGGCTTCAAACGCCTTCGACATCGCCTCGACCACCTTGGGTCCTGCCAAGATGTTGCCCTGACAGGCATAGCTCTCACCTACGACGTGGCCCGCCCAGTCCATACACTCATCGCCCGTATGAGCTGCAACGTTTCCTTTCCCATCGACGATAGCAACTTGTCTGTGTTCGCGTCCCTCATCCGAAGCAAGGAGAACATCCAAGACCTCAGGGGCGTTCATGCCACTCTTGAGGAAATCGAGACCTCTTGGTCCGTAGGATACATTCGCCCATGCTTGGGTCGCGATTGCGCCAATCTCAGCCTCTGCCCAAGGTACTAGAGAGCCAACTGCAGGAAACTTGCTCTGTACTATGATTCCAAGGTCTCCATTCTCTGGGTCTCGTGCCACAACAGAGAA
>SDNO01000047.1 GCA_004524435.1 Candidatus Thorarchaeota archaeon
AAATAGGAGGCAATGACTACAGAATCCGCAGGGGTGCCGTCGTGGGTGACTCTTCGATAGCCGGCATCTATTCCATGGTCCCTCACCCGAAGCGGCCGGTTCAATGTCAATGCTTTTCCTGTGGCGCTTCTTTGACCATCGGGAACAACGACGGTGAGATCGTATGACTTGCTTAGATCCTCCGCAAGTTTCACAAGGCCCTCACTATGGGGCCCATCGTCATTGGTCAGGCAGATATGGTACACGTTCTTCCTACCTCTTGTCTGCAATATCAAGATGCATCGTTCTTTCGCTGATAAGACTGACGATGAGGAAAAAAAGTAAAGGGTGGAAGCTTATTGCTTCCAATCCCGCAGGCGAGACCGATCCTACAGATCGTAGGGTTTCAGGGTCTTGCGCTTGTTTGCACCTGTTCTCTTCGCTGCTGCCTTAATGAGATTCTCTACCTCTCTATCGAGGGCGTCATAGAAGTCAGAAGCGACCATAAGGTCATGTTTCTTTGCGAACTCTTGTACTTTGCTCTTTACTATTAGCATCTCATTACCTCGCTCCATATATAGGGCAGATTATTGTTTCTAGCAGGTCACTTATAAGGCTTGTCAGAAAAGGGGCCTAAAACCGCCTTTTCAGGCCGAATTTCGGGAGTTTGGAGCGAAAAAGATACCCATTTCTAGGCGATCTCGGCGAGAAGCGTGTTGATGATTCGTTCAGCAGCATCGCCTGAACCGTATGGAGACTTCCGTTCTTCATCAACTCCCTTCCTCAACTCGTGGCGAATAGCATCTGGAAAACCCATCGGATCAGTTCCTACGAGCGTGGAGTGTCCAGATTCAATGGCTTCAGGACGTTCCGTTGAGTTTCGAAGAACGAACACTTTCTTGTTCAGTGAGGGTGCCGTCACTTCTTCTTGAATGCCGCCGGAATCCGTGAGGACAAATCTGCATGAATCAAGGAGGACCAGGAAGTCTAGATAGCCCACAGGTTGGATGATTCTGATTGAAGACTGCTTGACTCTCTCCATGAGCTGAAACTGTTTCAGTCGTGATACTGTCCGGGGATGGGCAGGAAAGATAATGTCCACTTCTAACTCAGCGAGTCCATTGACTAGTCCTTCCAGCGTTGTTCTATCATCCACATTCTCTGCTCGGTGCAGCGTCAAGAGAGCAAAATCCTCCAAATCCATCTCGTGCATAATATTGGATTGTTCACGAGCAATCGGAAGTCTTTCTTCGAGTGCGTCGATCACTGTGTTTCCGGTCACTACTACCTTACCCCAGACATTCTCTCTCTCAAGAATTTCAGCGGCGACCTCAGTCGGAGCAAAAAGAAAGTCTGAAGCATGGTCGGTGAGCCTTCGATTATATTCTTCTGGCATACGCCTGTCATGGCTCCTGAGGCCTGCCTCAACGTGGCCAACCGGGACTCCGACCTTCACGGCTGCAAGTGTTGCACTCAGAACTGCGTTTGTATCGCCTTGGACTAGAACCACATCGGGGGTCTCATTGAGAATTGCCTCTTCTATTCCAACTAGGGCTTTGGCAGTCTGCTGTGCATGCGTGCCTGATCCGATCTGTAGATTCAGGTCGGGGGCTCTAAGGCCCAGGTCTTCGAAGAATGACTGGCTCATGAATTCGGAGTAGTGCTGACCTGTGTGAAGAAGGAAGTACCTAATGCCCCGCTTTTCAAGCTCTTTTGCGACCGGGGCCATCTTTACTATCTCAGGACGGGTACCGACAATAATCATGGGTTCCATTGGGCACACTCAGGAAGTGCTCTCACGTCCTTTCTCTTAAGCCTGTCTAGAGCGCAACAAGACCTTTAAGACTGTACACGGACATTAGCAGGGTCAGCTGACCTTGAGGTGAGGTGCGGATTGAGATATGCTCGCGGGATACTCATTGGAGCCATACTACCCGGAATCATAATGGGCGGATTCGCTGTGATCAAACTGGCCGGATTTGGAGTGACTGATGCTGCAGTACTCCAGACTCTATGGAGCACCTTTCAGCTGTGGATATTCGTGTCTATTGCCGTTCTTGTTGTTCCCTTGGTCATCGCATATGCCAAATATCGCGACACCTTCAGGGAGTTACTCCTCTTTGAGATTGGAGGACTCGCATTTTTCACACCTCTCTGGTTTGCACTCTTCACAGATCTCTCGGGTGTTTCATGGGTCACGGTTGTCAAGTACGGAATAGAAGATGGACTTGTGTTCTTAGGCAGTGATGGCTCGCTAATCGGTGTCGATGTTGGTCCTGTAATCTTGATTCCTCTACTTCTTGCATTATTGGTTATTGGGCTAGTATTGTTGCGCCCATCATTCATCGAAGAACACACCGGCTATGCTCCCTCTGCGGCGCCTGTCGCGGTCAAGGAGAGTACAGAAACCCGCTCCTCCGTCGCGACTGAGATGCCAGAGGTTGACCGCCCTGTTCCCAGCGACGACACTGTGGCTGAACTCAGAAAGCTTCTCCAAGGTCTGTCCGTTTCTCCCACTGCCATCGAGGCTCTTATCGAGTCGGATGTCAGGACGGTCACCGATTTGGTGGCGACTAGTGCGGGACAGATTGCAGATATTACTGGAATGAATATCCAGGTGGCACGTGATCTACAGGTGGCTATTCAGAAGCATGTATGGTACGGCGGCCTCTGATTTCACCTTGTCATTTCAGAGTCGTTAGCGCGTCCAATGCTATCTGCGTCAATTTTTCTACGGGCGGCTTTCCTGAGATGGTTACCTCCTCGCCAACCGGTTCTCCGATGACGACACATACTGTACCAACTCTCACTCCCCGGAGGTAACCGATGACAAAGAGTGCCGCAGCTTCCATTTCTGTTGCCAGTACCTTGGCCTTCCTGAGGGTTTCCCACCTACGTCGCGTCTTCTCGGAGTGGGCAACGTGATTGGGATACTCACTGTAGAACGCGTCTTTACTATGGCCAATGCCAACTCGATAAGAAACACCTCTGGATTCGGCTGCAGCAATGAGTGCTTGGACCATTCCAAAATCCGCAAGCGCAGGAAACTCAATTGGGACATACTGCTTCGATGTGCCGTCATCCCTCACAGAGCCGCTGAAGATTACTACGTCACCCGCCTGCAACGACGGATCCACAGCTCCTGAAGTTCCCACACGAATGAAGGTATCGCATCCTACTTTGATGAGCTCCTCGATTGCAATTGCTGCAGAAGGACATCCAATCCCTGTGGAACACACTGCAACTTTCTCCCCCTGATACTCTCCTTTGAAACTCCAGTATTCTCTGTTTCTTGCGATCTCTGATGGATTCTCAAAGAAGTTCTTGGCAATCCACTCGGCTCTTCCTGGGTCACCAGGTAGCAGTACTCTGGGAGGTATTTCACCCGGTGATATTCCAATATGATACTGTTTCTCTTCACTCATATGCTCGGTTCCCCTTTCAGCGCTTGGCTTCAGGAATATAAAGAGTTCTTCAGCACCCTATCTCTCCTTCAGAGATAGCCTTAAAACGGTCTTCAGAAGCTCGACCATCGGTTGTCAAAGATGAGTGAAGAAGTGACAGAGCTCGATCGCAAGATATTGGAAGTAATTATCCGCGACAGTCATCGACCTTCAGCGATTACCAATATTCTCCAGAAGCGTGGTATTGACTGCACCCAGAATCAGGTGGTTCAATCATTGAACGGCCTTGAGGAGAAAGGGCTCGTGGAGAGATACACATCCAAGACATGGGTGGCCACTTCTGACGCTGAGGACTACGTTGAATAGCAAGATTCGAACAGATAGGCAGAGTCTTTTGCAGTCAGACACTCTTAGGAGAACTTCTTAGCTATTGTATCCACTATGTTATAGCTGAGTTCATGGTGGTCTTCGCAGAATATCTTGGTCTTGATGGTGTTTGAGGTCACCACTTTTCCTTGGCTTTTGTCGAATAGATTCCGGAGGAGTTCTTCTCCCCGGTTCATCAGAGGCAAGACATGCACAACAGCCATCCCGACATCCTCAGCGCCTTGTTCGTAGAGCCGCTTGGCAGTCTTGAGCAGTGTACTGCCGCTCTTCGTTAGGTCATCCAACACTATCACGTCCTTGCCTTCAACCGCAAGTTCTCCCCTTAGTTCAATAGTGAACG
This sequence comes from Candidatus Thorarchaeota archaeon, assembly GCA_004524435.1. Classification (GTDB taxonomy): domain Archaea; phylum Asgardarchaeota; class Thorarchaeia; order Thorarchaeales; family Thorarchaeaceae; genus TEKIR-12S. The sequence goes on from SDNO01000047.1 coordinate 4,111, forward strand.
AATCTTCTCTGCTCTTACCATATCCGTTGACATCAAACCGCTCTTGCGCTCCCTCGTCGGGCGCAACGACCTTGTACTCATCGAAACCGAATGCCTTGGCACCGAACTTAACGAGGTCTCCAGCTACGTCGATTTCTTCGTAGAGCCCACGTTCTTTCAGACCTCGTACCCAATGGAGCTTTTCCGAACCATGAGGATTGACTGCCCACACCTTGTTACATGACCTGGCAACCTGGTCCATTGCCCAGCGGCCTGATGCGGCTTCGCCGGTCTCGAAGGACTTGTCTTGAAGAGCAAAGGGTTGGAATGTGAGCAGGACCTCAACATTGGCAGGTGGAACAACAGGCGTTTCTCTGTACTCCTTGTGTCCTAGCTTTTCAACCTCCACTGGCCTCTTGAGTATGTCTAGGAGAAGAAGAAGCTCCACAATACGGTCTGACGTACTGAAGAATTCGTTTTCGGCCGGACCCGACCCGGTGCATGACTGGACAACTAAGACCCTTCTGTCCGCGAGCTCTTTGACTCCTGCTATCCTCGCATAGATGTCTGCGTTGGGAAAGAATCTCTTCTCATCATAGTTCAGATCTGAATCATATACCCTATAGCCATGATGTTCGAATCTTGCCTTCAGGTGTTCGGCACCGCTCGCAAGTACAATATCGTAGTCTTTCATGACAGGCCGCCGGGATTTGCCGACCACTTGTCCTTTATGAGACTTGCCGTTTTCATCGTATCTTCGGTTCTCCTTGTCCGACATAGCGGCTTCCCTGCCGGCTATCATACTGCACGGATGCCTCACTGGACAGGCGGACGAACATCACCTGTACAATTCTCATTCCAGGATACAGAAGGACAGGACTCAGATTCTCACAGTAGATCTCGAGGGTCAGCTTGCCCGGTTTTTCTACGCCGGTACCGGGATTGACAAGTCCAGCGGAATGGACGATGACCCCAAGGCGTGCTATACTTGACCTACCCTCCAGAAGAGCGGCATACTTGGCGGAAAGTGATATCCTCTCTCGCGTCTGTCCTAGGATGAATTGGCCAGGCAGGATCATGTAGGGCTCCTCACCTGTATTGACAACCTTTGTGTCGCGATCAAGATTCTTGTCATCATGGATATCAACGGGTCCTCCGGGTCCATACACTCGGAAGACAGAATCTAGTGTCAAGTCCACACTGCAGGGACCCACATTCTCTCTTGCGAAGGGTTCAATCCTCACTTCTCTCTTTTCAATGGCATCGAAAATATCTCGGTCTGAGAGCATCATAATCGGTTACCTCTTTTCGGGGACTACATCTACGTAATGCAACAACCTAAAATGAGTCTAGCGCCTTTGTATTCTTGCCACCACAGGTACGTGGGTTTGTTGAGCCTAACCGCAAGAGACCTCCTTCACAGGATAGCCGAGGACACAGGACAGTCATTCACAGAGCTAGCACGCCGAGTGAACGATGAGATGGCATCAGGAAAAGGAATCATGGATGCTGTTCGGAAGATTCTGATTAAGAACGGGCTGGATCCAAATGAGTATAGACTCAGTCCTGTAAGAATCGTGAATCGGATTACCCATCTACTGGAGGAGGAATATTCACAGACACTGATGATCTCTGCCGTGCTAGCCCAGATGGTCGAGTCTACTGATAAGGATCGTTTTCCCCCTCCGGCCTTCTTCATCTTCCTTGAACTACTGAATTCGGTTCCTGAGGCGAAGCAGACCACTAACCTATCTCTCTCAAGCGAAATAGATGAGAAGACGACCGAGATCATCGAACTGACCACGACGCTTGTTTCCATCATATGTAGTTGGTCGAAGCAGGGAATAACCGGCGTTGCTCGAGATTGTCCTGACGAGCTCAGGGACCTCGCAAGGGTTGTTGCGCGTAAGACCCGTCTCTATCAGGCCGGTCTATGGACTTGTCTCTCTTGCGGCAAGGTTGTCGATCTCAAGGACACGCGGGCGCTGCTCTGCTCTGAGTGCGACGCTAAGATATACGGCGACTTGGAGGATATGCCGGTTCGCACATACCATGAACGTGAGCGAACGGGATTTGGAAAGACAAAGAAGGGGCCAGAACTGGAGTAAGTGCCTTTCAGCTGAGCCGAATGTCTAGCCCTTTTTCAAGAAGTTCGATGGCTGAAACTACGTCCTCTTCTGTGACTGTCTTCTCATCGATTTGCAGCACAATGTCACCGGAGGGGTGTGACTCAAGAAAGAGGAGTACAGGATCCATCGATGTCGGTGTGGCAAGACTCAGCAGGGGGCCAGTAATCCCGTCATAGTAGTCACCATATCCAAGAGGAATATCCATTCTCTCCAATAGGCGCCCTCCCTTCTTTGAGAGTACTTGTCCACAGGAAGCTGCATCATGGCTCATCATTCCAACAACAAAACGAGTCGGAATGTTCCCTCTCATGTAGAAGAAGAGGTCCGGAATCCATTCGTGGTCGCGGATGAAAACATCTCCAAAGACCAGCATCAGGTCGCCTGCGGCAAGCGCATGGACCGGCACAACGGGTGGCTTCATGTCTGAGGGATATCTGTTCCACATTGAGAAAGAGGATGAATTGAAGACAAACAAGGTTTCGAAGGAGTTGTCTTGGTATATCCTCCGACAGACTGCCTGGCCCAGAGGATTCAGACCAAGAATGACCGTGTACTGCTCTTCAATGTCGCGTTTCTTATAGGCCTCAAGAATGGGGCTAATCCATTCCTGTTCATATTCTGACATGAATTGCATCCCTGGGTCTATCAGCACGCCAGCTCCTAATGACCCTTCGTATTCCCCGGGTACTTCACAGATTACTCTAGGCCCTCTCGGAGTTGGGATGGAGCCGTTTCCGATTGATTTATGTGTCAGCTCGAAGCGCTCGAAGATGCCTAACACCAGATGGTGAGTGTGGTCCATGGACAAGTATATTGAAAGTGTAATCGAAGCAGTCAAGGCGAAAGACCCCGAGGAGAAAGTCTTTCATCAGGCTGTAACGGAAGTTTTGGAAACCCTGGAGCCCGCCATCAAGAAGTTCTCCAAGTATAAGGAGAACGCTATTCTTGAACGAATCGTCGAGCCGGAACGTGTCATTCTATTTCGCGTTCCATGGGTGGACGATAAGGGCGAGGTCCACGTGAATAGAGGCTACAGAGTTCAATTCAATTCGGCAATCGGGCCGTACAAGGGTGGACTTCGTTTCCATCCGACTGTTAACTTAGGAGTGCTGAAGTTCCTCGGTTTCGAGCAGATATTCAAGAACAGCTTGACAGGATTGCCAATGGGCGGTGGCAAAGGTGGTTCGGACTTTGATCCGAAGGGTAAGTCTGACTCAGAAGTTCGCAATTTCTGTCACAGTTTCATGCTTGAACTGAACAAGCATATCGGCCAGTTCATAGATGTTCCCGCAGGAGATATCGGTGTTGGAGCGCGTGAGATTGGAAACCTATACGGCATGTACCGGAAGGTGACAAATAAGCACGGCACCTGTGTCCTTACTGGCAAGGGCCCAACCTACGGAGGCTCTCTCATCAGACCCGAAGCTACAGGCTACGGAACAGTCTACTTCGCCAAAGAGATGCTCAAAACCATTGATGAAGACATGAAGGGCAAAGTGGTGACCATATCGGGCGCAGGCAATGTTGCTCAGTTTGCGGCAGAGAAGTGCATCGACCTCGGTGCAAAAGTGATCACCATGAGCGACTCCGATGGCAATATCTTTGATCCCGATGGAATTGATAGAGAGAAACTCGCTTGGATTATGGAACTCAAGAATGTCCGCAGGGGCCGCATCAAGGAGTATGCCGAGGAGTTTGATGTCGAGTTTAATCCTAAGAGCAGTCCTTGGGGACGTAAGTGCGACATCGCCCTACCCTGTGCCACCCAGAACGAGGTGGACAAGAAGGAGGCTCAGGCATTAGTTGACAACGGGGCGATTGCAGTCTGCGAGGGAGCAAACATGCCCCTAACACCTGCAGCCATTGAGATTATTCAAGAGGCCAAGGTACTCTACGCACCTGGCAAGGCCGCGAATGCAGGCGGAGTGTCAGTATCAGGGCTTGAGATGGCCCAGAACAGCATGCGTTACTTCTGGTCCCGTGAAGAGGTTGACCAGAAGCTGCACCAGATTATGGTCAATATCCACCAGACCGCATACAATACCGCCAAGATGTTTGGTGAGCCCGGTAACTACATGCTTGGTGCAAACGTGGCCGGCTTCCTGAAGGTTGCCGATGCTATGATTAGCCAGAGCTACCTGATGTAAGAAAACAGGACTGAGACCCCCGGGGTCTCTTTCCTCTCTTTTGTTTCCCTCTTCTCAAACCCGCTTCTATTTCTTTATAATGGCAAGGAGTTCTCCGAGCCTTCCCTTGACGTCGGTTTCGAGCGTCCTGAGCTCTGCAAGCCTGCGAATCTGGTCAACTCTCGCTTTTCTGTAGTCTGCATCGGAGACCTTTCCGCTTCGTCTCTTGATTTCCAAATCATCCATTTCTGATGTGATCTCTCTACGCTTTTCCATAATGAGATCGAAACCCTGCTTCAGTGACATCCATTCAATCATTGCATGAGCCTTTTCCTGCTCGATTCTCTCTCTTCGCATTCTTTCTGTTTCTTGTTCCTTCAGCCGTTTGTTGGCGTTTCTAATCTCGCGTTGTATCTCATAGAGCCGTGCCTCAACCTCTCGCTTGACTTGGACCATATGGGTCGACTCTAACCACTTTTCACGGTATTTCTCGTTGTGTTCCTTTTCGGATATCTTCTTTTTCTGAAGCTGGTTGTCAAGCTCGTTGAGATCATCTTGGACAGCAGACAGCTTCTCTTGGATCTCCTTGTAGGACCTTCTCAGGGCAACCCATTCAACAGAGTACTGTGAAAGCACTTCCTTGGGGTCTAGGTAGAGGTAGTCGTCGGGAACATCTTGACCATGACTCATTGTGGTTGTCCTCCAGTCATTTTTACAAGTCTGGTCTGTAGGTTTTAAGCTATTCTCATTGGTACATTGGAACGCATCCCAGTGTTTGGTCTCGTAAGACCTAAGAATCCGTTTGTTGGTGAAAGCCCTGTGAAACGTTATGGATCTTAAAGTGGAGCTCGCAACAAACGGTGAACTCAAGAAGAAGCCAACGGATCCGCTGAACCTGCCGTTCGGATCTGTATTCACTGACCATATGCTCATTATGGAGTATTCTGGCGGGGAATGGCAACAACTTAGAATCGAACCTTACCACTCGCTAGAGCTCGACCCTTCAGCCATGGTTCTTCACTATGGCCAAGGTATCTTTGAGGGAATGAAGGCATACAGAAGCGATAATCAAATCTACCTCTTTCGTCCAGACATGAACTTGAAGCGCCTCAATGCATCTGCTGAGAGAATGGTCATTCCGACTGTTGATGCGGAGAGAGTTCTTGAAGCGATTAGAGAACTGTTACGAATCGAGAGAGAATGGATTCCAGAAGAGAAAGGAACTTCCCTCTATATGAGACCTACAATAATCGCAACTGAACCGAAGTTAGGAGTTCGCCCCGCTCACGAGTACTTCTTCTACGTCATCTTGAGCCCAGCGGGACCATATTTCAAAGAGGGCTTCAATCCGATAAGCGTGATGGTTTCAGAGAAATATGTGCGGGCAGTACGAGGCGGAGTCGGCCATGCCAAGACGATGGGTAATTACGCGGCAAGCCTTCGTGCAAACAAGGAATCCAGCAAGGCCGGCTTTTCGCAGACCCTCTATCTCGATGCTCTCGAACGGAAGAATATCGAGGAGTGTGGAACGATGAATGTGTTCGTGCATTTCGAGGATGAATTGGCAACCCCTCCCCTCAATGGCACTATCCTTCCGGGCATCACTCGTGACTCGGTAATCCAACTTGCGCGTGAGTGGGGATTCGAAGTGAGCGAGCGGCCAATACCCATTCAAGAGATTGTCGAGGGAATCGAAACAGGGCATGTGCTTGAAGTCTTTGGTACAGGGACTGCGGCCATAATCGCTCCAATCGGAGTTATCGGTTATGCCGGAGAGAAGTATAAGATAGGAGATGGAGATGTCGGAGACCTTTCCCGGCGCCTTTTCGATGAGATCACAGGACTGCAACACGGTCTGGTCGAAGACAGGCATGGCTGGGTAGAGAAGATCACCTAGATGAGATAATCCTCAATGACCTCTTCAGTAACCTTTTTTGCGTGATGGTGGGATGGCAGTAGGTCTACGGGGTGCCATATATGCCAAAACAACTCATCGTTGACTACACGAAATGCACAGGTTGTCGTATCTGCGAGCTTGCATGCTCTGCAAAGAAAGAAGGAGTCTTCCAGCCAAGTCTGGCTCGCCTGAAGATTGTGAAATATGATGACCTCGGTGTCGACGTTCCCAACGTCTGTGGGCCATGTGAGGAGGCACCTTGTGTAGACGTCTGTCCCGTGTATGCAATGCGGCGCGATCCGATCACTAAGATGGTATACCTCGATGAGGACAAATGTATTCTGTGCAAGTCATGTGTCGGAGCCTGCGTGAATGGCGTAATCCAGTTAGACACCATATCCATGCACATCATCAAGTGCGACCACTGTGACGGAGATCCAGAGTGTGTCAAGATGTGCCCTACAGGTGCGATTACCTATGGGACCCCAGCTCAATCAGCAGTTGTGGACCGCCATGAGAAGATGGAGAAATACCTGAGTGAAATCAGGAGAACTGCTGAGGCTCAGTGAGGTTGGAGTGGATTTAACTGCAACTAGGCGGATATATGGGCAAGATTCTTCGCGTGAATCTGAGTGACGAAACGGTTTCCATCGATAAGTTGCCCACAGAATGGATTGAAGATTACATAGGAGGCGATGGGTTCGCTGCTAGGCTCCTGTATGAAGAGGTCCCCGGTGGAGTCGATTCTCTTTCCCCCGTTAACAAACTGATAATTGCTACGGGACCCATAACGGGAACCCTCTGGCCTATGAGTGGGCGGACGGTGTTCGTTTCCAAAGCTGCTCAGACTGGCATATGGGGTGAGAGCCATGTTGGGGGTTTTCTTGGTCCTGAACTAAAATATGCAGGATATGACATGCTGGTCATAGAAGGCGCTGCTGAGAAGCCGGTCTATATAGCAATCGAGGACGACCTGGTTGAGATTAGGGATGCCAAATGTTTCTGGGGTATGAAGACCGACGAGGCCACAGAAGCCATCAAGAAGCAGCACAGAGACGCTAACATGCAGGTCGCAGCTATCGGCCCAGCCGGCGAGAAACAGGTCCGTTTCTCCTCGGTTATCGTCAACCATGCTAGGGCCGCTGGTCGCACCGGAATGGGTGCGGTGCTGGGGTCCAAGAATGTCAAGGCTATTGGTATCCGAGGCCATGGTGCTGTGAGCGTTGCTCATCATGACGAGTTCATGGAGCTAGCCAAACAGGCTCATCAACGGGTGCGAACAGACCCTCAGGCTCAGGAGATGGGCCGTTGGGGGACCTGGATCCTAACGGCCGTGAAACAGGAGATTGGTGAGCTACCCACCTTCAATCACAGAACTGGCGTATTCGAAGGATGGGAGGGTCTCAGTGGTGACTATATTCGCCCGCGCTATACTGTCTCAGACCGAGCTTGTTTTGGCTGTAGTCTAGGATGCAAGAAGGTCAACTATGTAAGAACTGGGCCCTATGCGGGGACCTTGGAAGAGGGTCCTGAATATGAGGGTCTCATGTCGTTTGGAAGCCTTCTCGGCATTTCGGACTATCCAACAACCCTGAAGGCTAACGAGATCTGCAACAAGTACGGAATGGATATCATTTCGGCTGGTGCGACCATTGCATTCGCAATCGAAGCCTTTGAGCAGGGACTGATAGATACCGACGTGACAGGAGGCCTAGAACTGGAGTGGGGTAATTCAGAACAAATCATCGAACTCCTCAAGATGATTGGGGAGAAGCAGGGATTTGGAGGATTGCTCTCACTCGGTTCAAAAGGCGCAGCAGAAGAGATAGGACGTGGAACCGAACAATACGCAATGCATGTGAAGGGCCTTGAGATATCTGGGCAGGATGGGCGCACCCACAGAAGCATTGGTCTGGCTCATGCCACTGGTGCAAGAGGTGCAGACCACCTCAGGAGCCTTGTGACGGTTGACCAACTTGGATATGAGGATGTTGCAGCAGAGAGATGGGGTGCGGACAAGCTTCCGGAGATCATCAACCCATATACTGAGAAGTACAAAGCTGCAGCTGTGGTGGAAACCGAGAATGCGTACTGTCTGCGCGACACGCTCATTGTCTGCTGGTATTCAGTATCTTGGCCCCCAATCTTCTGGGTTGAAGATTTTGCTGAGATGTTGCCACTTGCTACGGGCATCGATTCCTTTGGCGACACTGAGGGATTGAATGAGATTGCAGAACGTCAGGTGACACTCAAGAGGCTCTTCAATGCAAGAGAAGGTATCACACGAGAGGATGACAATCTGCCGGACCGCTTTACAAAGGTGCCAATGCCTGAGGGGCCTGGAAAGGGTCAGACTGTCGATCTTGATCCGATGTTAGATGATTACTACAGACTGAGAGGTTGGGATTGTGAGACTGGTCTTCCCTCTGATGAAACTATCGAGCGGCTGAATCTCTCATGGACAAAGAAATACCAGTAGGCTCTTTTCCTCAGAACCGTACATACTCAACACGGTGGGTTGCACCACAGGACGGGCAGGCATATTGGTCAGGACCAGTCCAGTCTATCGATTCCCATGAAAGCGGCGCACCGCAGTTGGTACACTTGTCCTTTATTGATGGCTTCACGTATACTGTACCGCTTGGACTGGAAGATGATGATGCTTGGAAGTCTTGCTGACTCTCCCTTGCGACCTGCGATGGTGCCTCAGCCATGTCACTATACGTATACTGGGACAGCGGATGGCGTGGCTGGATGTAGCTGAATGGTCTCACTAGCCAGTCCAGATGCTCCTGTGGGATGTTATTCCACGCGCGATTCTGCCACATTCTGAGGAGATGACCTTGCCGGGGAACCTTGCCCCGAACATCGAATCTCCCACTGATTGCTTCAATCTTCAGTCGATCTCGTTTCGCCTCAAATGTCTGCACCATGTGCAGTGGAAACATGTACAGCTTCCTTCGCTTGGAGTCATATTGATAGAGTCGATAGTTGGTCAGGATAAAACTGTCTGGCCAATACGTGAATACTTCCTCCCCCTTGAGCCACGCGAATTCCTTGTAGAAATGCTTCGAGAAGGGACGATGGTATCCAACGGTTATCCATCGATTGTAGGGGTGGTCGGGATGAACGAAGGGTACGCCACATACTTCGCAAAGCTTCCTCTGGTCACCCATTTTTAGCCTATCAAACTCTCGGAGTCCAAGAGCTCCTCGAAGCTCGTCGCTCTGCGGCATTGCCCCAAGAACGTTGACAATCCCGTTGACGGCTTTGAACATGGCTGACTTCGGTGACAGCTTGTACTCAGTTATCATATGCAGAGGTATGCTCGTACTGGTTCCCGATCCTCTGTCATTCTGGATATACCTGAAGTTGCTGATGATATACTCGCTACTCTCAGCGATGATGCGTTCGCCTTCTAATGGTATATAGACTAAATTTGGCAACTTGATGAGCTCCAGGGTCTTTTCTTACACTCACCATCCAACTGGCGGATGAGGCCTATAAAGATTGATGGTAAGTCTTCACTGCTGTCTTGGAATCGAGATGTAGAGTATGTCCTCATATGCAAGAATGCCATAGCCAGATGGATTCTCTAGCTTGATGTAATCTTCTTGGATATCGCTTACTCGGACATTCGGTATCTTTGCGAGGGTATCCTTCTGCATGTATTTGAGGTAGATGGTGAAACTCTGTCCATTGTTTTTCAGGTCTTGGAAAATAGACATCCAATTAGCCATACGTGTTATCCTCCAGTTTTGTGTAATGCGGAACTGTTTCCATTTAACACTTGCCTAATATGTCATCAGGATTGTGGACAATCACTCCGTGAATTCCGAGAGATTGGAGAGTATCTAGCAGAAGCTCTTGAAGGTCAGCGGTTCCACGATGTCGGAAGATGTGACTAGTGCAGCCTGCTCTGCAGTCTGATGATCCAAACCCTCTAGGTCCGTTCTCGAATTCAGGGTCCTTTGCGATTGCTTGGGCAAGAATGCATTCGAGTCTTCTGTTGCCCTCCCCGCATACCGCAAATTCGATAACATCGGGATTGTCCAGTAGATAGTCAATATGCCAATGTATTGTCTTGTTCTTGGAGAAATGACGAGCCAGTCTCTTCTCTAGACTAGTAGAGCCAGTGCCCATCGCTGAGCCAACATAGACCCAGAAGCCCTGTTCGAAATGGACCCTGCCAAGGGCTCCCACATTCCTTGTTGTTCCACCACTGAAGTGAACTACAAGAAGATAGACGCCTCTCATCCTGATTGTCCTCCTTCATCATACATCGTCAGCAGAGGTTCCAAGATCGATCTAATGTATGTGATTGATTGCCCCGGCGTCAGCACGTTAGCTTGGGTCTCTCTAAGAACACGGTATATCGATGGTCGTACTCCTCGCCATCCCATCTTGTGAGATTGTCTGACAAGAGCGCATCCGAATCTTGAAGATGTGATGTCGAAGCCGTGATTTCTGCATATTGAACTTGTCAGATATTTTGTAAGGCTGAGCGCCGCGGGTAGGTGGATCAATAACACATTCTCTCTTTTGACGATGGCCTGTCGTCCTGTTGGTAGGAGTTCACCAGTGACCAGTATGTCCAAGTCGTGAGCTCTCGTCGCTTGAAGGGCCTGAGCTAGGATCAAATCGTGACACTCTCCACAAGGATGAATTCGACCTTGTTTTGTTCTGCCTAGAATCGCGTCGAACTCCTGGGCCTGTTGCACGACTAGGTGTCTACAGTTGAGAGTCTGGCAGATCTCTCCGGCGTAATCTTGCGCTCGGTGGGTTTCATGTTCTTTCGGTAACTTAACTGTCAACCCCACTGGATTTAGTCCCATTTCGCCCAGTATGATCATCGTTGCGCAGCTGTCAGCTCCCCCAGACAGCGCAACTGCAGGAATCGGTCCTTCAAGTTGATCAAAACCTTCAATCAGCTGCCCGCTAAGTCTCCTCTCGGTTGCTTTCCTCAGTCGTCCAACGAACACGCTCTGGTTGGGGTTAAGCTCTTCCTGGATCTCATCAATTCTTGAGATAGTCGTTCGCATCCTGTGTTCTTGGACAAGTTCTTCCTCAACGGCAACAACCGTAATGTGCTTCTGAGTATTCTGAGCAAGCTGAGCAATGATGCGGCCCCCAGGTCCCAGACACATACTCTTTTCCGCTCTGTCTGCAACAATTATCTTCAAGGATCCGCCCTCCTCTGTTCTGATGTCCAAGATTCTTGGCGGGACCCCTCTTTCTAGTCCCTGTTCTGCTCTTATCTCTAAGATCTGTGCCTCTAACGACTCTCTATCCATATGACGAATGTAGGAGTTCCCTTTCATAAGCATCACTGATTGTCGATAGCATCATAAG
>SDNO01000240.1 GCA_004524435.1 Candidatus Thorarchaeota archaeon
GGTTCAGCGTGATTCTGTTATCCAGTAGCAGTTGCCCTATCTTCTCTATGAAGATGTCTTTGGGAACCTTGGCCTTCTTGCCAAAGTACTTGGTCACATTGTTTCTGAACCAAGGTTTGAGATCCTCCACTCTATAGTTCGGCAGGACTATAGGCCCACTCTCCTCGTCCGTCGGGATAATCCTGACGAACTCCCGTTTCTCAGCCGATGACACGAAATCCGTCAGTCTGCTATACCCTAAGTCGTGGTAGTCAATGCCTTCTGATTTCACTTCCTGCCCCAGCGTGACCAGATTGGTGTCTTTGTTCTTCTCTAGACACTTCTCCAAAATATCAATAAGCTTCTGGAATGCCCTACTGTTCTCGTCAGAATAGCGTGAGGACTCAACCGAGCGCGTGGGAGGTAGTCGCAATATCGTACCCGGCATGTCTCCCTCTTGAATCACATAGCCCTTCTTCTCAGCCCAGTCCACGAAGTCCTTCCAACTCTCGAATCCTAAGTCCCTTTCGTCGAAGTCGGGATTCAGAGAAACCATAACATGCTTCGCCCAGCCGATTCCCGGCTTATTTTCAGCCTCCAGAATCTTGCTCACGGTTTCTTGGAGCCTCACAGCCGCTCTTGCCCGTCTATCAGAACGACTCTGCATGGGCTTGGCTCGTTTCTCCACGGTTTCAGGCTCTTCGAAGGCAAGCCTGCGGAATGATTTCATATCATTGTACTTGTCTGCCAGGGATGAGAGTTCGGCCGAAGTATAGAGAGGATTGCTGACGAGCCAGATGTAGTGGCCGCGCATCTTCAGAATCCCCGTCAGGACCAGAAAGTCTCCGTCTCCCGTGACAAGTACATAGCAATTGGTCTCGGGATACCGGTTCATGTGCTCGATGATGTAATCCCCCATCTTGATGTCACTAGCATTCTGCATGTCGCTAGGCACATGGATGAGGTCAAAGCCCACCTTCAGCAGGTGTTCTCCCATTCTCCTTCTACTATCCCAGTCTGCAAATGCGTACGAACGCACTACCCGACCCGCTTCTCTGAATTCCTTCATCATGTTTTCATGGGTTCTGAAATCATCGTGGACGTTTTCGATGTCCCAGAATACGGCAATCTGTGCGCCCTTTGGTACCTCAGACACTTGCAACTTTCTCCACCTGTGACGTCCATAGTCTGTCTTATAGTCCTTTTGAGATGCACATGTATGTTATCTCAGCCGAATGACTAAAGTGAAACCCCTCGATAGGTATCAAATGCCTCATCCAAGACCCAAGCTGTATGCGAGTAAGTGCCTTGGCTTTTGCAACTGCTGGTGGAACGGGCAGAAGATCTTTTCCGATTTTGTGGAGAAAGTGAAGCCGTTTGTTGATTTTGTGACACACTGCCCGGAGGTTGAGATTGGCCTAGGTTCACCTCGGAAGTGGCTCCGGATAGTTGTGGTTGACGGTGAGAAGCGATTTGTTCAGCCTTCGACCGGTTCTGACTACACTGACGAAATGACTGACTATATCGGACTGACTGTTCCGGCACTGCCCCCCCTCGACGGATTCATCCTACGGATGGGATCTCCCTCATGCAGTATGAAAGGCATCAAATACTATCAGGGAGTCGACCCTAAGGCTCGAGTGGTCGGAGAGGGTCCCGGCTTATTTGGTGACCGAATACTCCACAAATATGGGGGGTATCCAGTGGAAAGCGATGGGCGACTCAGGAATCAACAGATTCGGGAAGATTTCCTGATTCGTGTATTCTTGCTTGCGTCTTTGCGGGAAGTTGAGGAGAAGAGAGAGATGAGATATCTTGCTGATTTCCATTCTACCAACAAGTATCTCCTGAAAGCGTTTAGCCAAAAACACCTCAATATTCTGGGGAATATAGTGGCAAACAGAGGAAACGGCGATTTAGCCACAATTCTCAACAAGTATCGAAAGAACCTCCTCGAGGCAACATCGAAGAGCCTTGAGAGTTCTTCCGTGGTAAACGTTCTGTACACAATATATGGCTACTTCAAAGAGGCCCTCTCTGATGATGAGAAGTCACACTTCCACGAACGGATTGAATCTTATCGGAACGGTGTGGGCTCGATTGTTTCCCTCACGGAGATGGTGAGACTCTGGGCAATCCGATTTGGTGATGAATACATCAAGAAACAGACCTTCTTTGAACCGTTCCCACAGGCTCTAAACGAGATATGCAAGATGGACAGATATCAGACCGAGTAATCATTCCGTCCTGAAAGTGGTCTTCTTCTCTTCAGTCTGCTCATTCTGCGATTCGAGTACGGCTATTCGGCATGATTATGACTTATCGCGGGATTTACGCAGCAACGGCCAACTGCCCCGATGATCCTAGTAACGCGGAAGGGCAAGTCTTACTCTAATCCCCTCGTGTGGTCCATTGACCAACGAGTTCAGAATTGTGAGACTGCCGCCGTACTTCTCAGCTATCGTATTATACACGTGGATTCGTAGAGCGGAATCCTGCCTCTTTCCATTGAAGGAATTTTCCTCTGAACCAAAGCATAGCCCACATCCGTTATCACAGATTTCGATGATATACTCTCGATCTGTTTCGTCGATGTTGATGGAAATCCATTTGTCTTCTCTGGGGTTGCATCGACAGAGATCATCAATCAGTCCTCTGATTAGTTTCTCTAGGAGACTGTCAGCCATGACTAGTCCTTCCAGTACTCCGAAACTGGCGCGAAGGTTGAGATCCGTTCTTTCCTCGTAGATTTGGAGTATGGTATTTCGGACTGCCAGATCCAGTCGTCTTAGACGGAGTGGTTCTACCATCAGATGCTCCATCTCTTCAGTGTAACCGATTATCTTCTTGCAACACTCAACGGCCTGCAGCACATTTCTCAGGAGGTCGGATTGTCTGCGTTTGTCAGAGCCATTCTCCCTGAGCAATTCTATGGACGAGAGTATAATCTGGAGTTGATTCTTGACATCGTTTCTAAGAATCTCCAAGCAAATCATAGCCTTCGAGTCCGTAAGATCTCGCTTCTGACGAGTCTGCTTGGCTACATCAACTGACGCTCCAACACAGATGATGCAGTCTTTATAGCCATCACATGGTAGAACAGCAGATGTAACGATAATCGGAATTCTATTGCCCTTGGTACCGACTATATGATATTCATGTGCACTTCCAGGAATACAATCCTTACATCTCTCAAGATCTTTCTTTGCTCGCTTTCGGTCTTCGGGTACAAGAAACTCAAGTAGCGAGTGGCCTAGGAGATCATCATTGGAGGCATCACCAAGCAATCTGAGAGCTCCTCTATTCACAAAACGGACACGGTTCTCTCTGTCAACGATGCACACGGGGTTAGGCAGTGTTTCAATGAATCGTGGCGGTGAGGCTTCATCTGGTCTCAGTTGGCAGCTCATGTACGTTAACATCCGGCTTGTTCTACGTCCCTCCCGTACCACGCCCTGACTCTGATGCAAGCCCACCTAGAACCGGATAAAAGGTTTGTGCTTAGACACCATCAGTAGGTATTATAGTTGTCCTGAAAAAACCATATGACTGAACTTAAGTTTGTGACTGGAAACGTTAATAAGTTGGTATGGTCCCATGCCGCTGACGGGTAAGCACATTGGTTGCAGTTCCTGATGGCATCAAGGGGATAGAACTCACTGAAGAGGGAGAGAAGAAGATACGCCGCATTGATTTCGTGAGTGATTCGGAGAGAGCAGCTATTCTCCACGATCCTGTTCGACTCCAGATTCTGCAAATGCTTCGAGATGGAATTGAAGACAAGGTGATCCATGAGTCGTTTGATGAGACGACGGGGGAACGAATAATCCGGGAACGCATTGTAGAGAGAAATGAACTCTCAGTCTACGAGCTTCTTCGGCTTTCCAAGGAAAAGAACGAATATGCCCCTCTCACGAAGAATCAGGTCTATCATCACCTACCAAAACTGGTGGAGGGTGGGTA
>SDNO01000241.1 GCA_004524435.1 Candidatus Thorarchaeota archaeon
ATGTGAGCATCGAGTCCTGTGAAGCACATGGGAATGAAGAGCCCGGACTTGGCATCTCTAACAGTGACTCTACTATCATAACTGGATCCGCTTTTAGTTCCCAGGAAAGCATCGGCGTCCTGATCACTCTCTCAAATCACACCGCTATGGCATCATGTAATATCCTATCGAGCGGGAAACAAGGCGTGACCATTGCTGGCTGCATCGACACGACGATTTCGGGGCTAATATTGACTGACTCACTCATGGAAGGGATACAAGTCGTTGATTCGGTCTCAACCGAGATTACGGGGAGTTCAGTGTTCAACACGACATCCGAAGGCATCCAGATTGTTCGATCGAACATGACCGTCCTCACCAATAACGAGCTTGACCTGATGGGTGGGTGGGGTATTTTCGCCAACTACTCGTACCCTGTATCCGTTTCAGACAACGTCGTCGCAAACACGGGTTCACATGGCATTGGACTGGTCTTCTGCAATGACTCAGTGATTGTATCAAACGAGATCTCCGATTGCCTGGGCCACGGAGTATTCGCTTCAAGCGCACCCAACTACACAATAGACACCAACGTGGTGGAACGTTGCGAGATGAACGGCATCTACCTGATCTACTCTATAGACGGCTATGTTGCCCAAAACGATGTTTCCATAATCGCTGAGGACGGAATCAGCATTCTCGATAGCCCGAGAACCGTGATCACGGAGAACTGGGTAAATGGCAGTATTGGTTGGAGCCTCCAGCTGCTTGGGTCGGAGAACTCCACTGTGTCTGGGAACACAGTGATGAATGCTGTTGCACAGCTATACATCGAATCCTGTGACAATGCAGTGATATCGCAGAACAATATGAGTGGAACAGACAGGAGTACGACGGTGCTCGAAACATCACAAAATCTGGCTTTCACTGAGAATCTGATCAACGCACCGGCCTACGGAGGCGTAGAACTCTATGGCATACAGGACTCCATCTTTACTGACAACATATTGGAAGAATGTGGTTTCTTCATCGGACCGATGAGTCTTCTCGACTGCCGGCACGAGTTCTCCGGTAACATCGCGAATGGCAAGCCGGTGTACTACTCATGGAATGGATCCGATATCGATCTCGATGCAGATGACTGGGGTCAGATTCTGCTAATGAACTGCACAGACTGCACGATAACAGGCGGGACTATGGACTTGACACCACCCCCAATTCAGGGATGCTCTACCCACAATCTGGTCATTCAGGATGCCGAGCTCTCAAGCAAGCTCGCCGCCTACTTCGGCTGGTCGTCTGAGAACGTGACGATTCGGAACTGTGACATCAGCGGAGACTCTGATGGCATGGGGGTTATGGCATACTACTCCAACAATCTGAACTTCACCGATGTCAGGATATCAGACTGTACCAGAATAGGCAATCCCGGACTCTGGATTCTTTGGAGCTCCAATGTCCGGCTCGATCACTGCATTGTTACTAACTCCTTCCGAGGGATTGAGATCAGAAGTGCAGAGAACCTGACTGTCACGTCCTGTCGATTCGAGGATATATCCCAGCTTGGAATCTACCCTCTCCAATACGATAACGTCCTCATCGAAGACACTGTCGTATTGAACTGCTCCAGCGGTATCTGGGCCTCTGGTGTGGAGGGTATGGCTGTGAGGAACTCGACCTTTATGTACAACGATGACGCGGCCATCTTCACGTCCGGTGTCAATCAAGCCAATATTACAAACAACATCATCGAAAACAACGGCTACGGGTTCGACCTTAATGGTGGACAAGACATCTTCATCCTGAACAACTCGATCAGATGGAACGAGGACTACGGCCTCTACATCGATTCCACTGTTAATGCCTCGGTATATTACAATGTCTTCGCGAAGAATCTTGGTGGAAACGGCTACGACACTGAAGTGCGTAACTGGGACGACGATGTGAGTGTCGGGAACTGGTGGTACCCATTCTCAGGTTCTCCAGTGGTCGTAGGCAACGCACAGGACAGGTATCCGCAGGAGTATCTTCCGACAACACCCGTGATCAACCAGCCTCAGGATATTTCATACGCCGAAGGCTCAACGGGAAACACCGTCACGTGGTACCCAATCGATGATGAGCTCAGTCACTGGGAAGTCGAAATCGATGGTGAGTACTGGAACGGAAACGCCTGGAACTTCACCAGCATAATCGTGAACATTGATGGTCTCTCGTACGGGACTCACACGCTTGATATCACAGTCTGGGATATCCACGACAACAGCGTTACTGACGAAGTGATCATCCATGTCTATGATGCGACTCCCCCTACTATCAGCAGTGCTCCCGACCGGGAGGCCTTCGTGGATGTCGCAGGTCAGACAGTCACATGGAACGTGGATGACTTGAATCCTGACGACTACGTTCTGTACGTCGATGATGTTGAGTCCGAAACTGGCTCTTGGACTACGGGGATTCTCTCTGTTAGTATCGATGACCTATCAGAGGGTATGCACGTGCTTCGTATGGTCATCTACGACGTTGATAGCAACATGGCCGAAGATCTCGTGAGAGTCTTAGTGATCGACGATGACACCAGTCCCATAGTGAACTCGCCGCCCGATGTCGTCTATGTGGAAGACAGCGTCGGCAACACCATCACATGGATAGCCTCAGACGCCTACCCAGCCTCGTTCGAGGTGACCGAGAACGATACCATCTATGTGTCGGGAAGCTGGGGCGGCGGGAGGATCGTGGTCAATGTTGATGGTTTGGTTCCGGGAATATACCAATTCCGGCTAACTCTGATCGACAGGAGCGGAAACACTGCAACCGATGTGGTGACTGTTACCGTCGTCACAACCGCTCCAGAAACGACAACTCCCGGATTAGACTCCGATTTGATTTTTCTTGCCTTTGGGACAGTCGGGGCGGTTGCCATAGCACTGGCGCTAGTCTGGTACCTACGCAGAAAGAGATGAGATGGTCGGAAGGCATGCAACGAATGCACTGGCTGAATTAGGGCCTTTTCCTTCCTGCGTGACTTCAAAGGTCCCTTAGTTGCTCTACATACAATTCGATCTATTCATGGAAAAAGAGAAGGCAACACGCACATGTGAGGTTTATTAGCAAGTTTACCTAGCATTGAACAGCACGTCGACTTGCATGTCGGGCAGAGCAGGCAGTCCATGGGCTACGCCCACAGCTACGGTGTGAGTCATTCCGATGAACACATCTGTCCTGCCTTTCCGAACGCGATGCCGACGCTTGAAGAAAGAGACTCCTGGAGGAGTGGAGATTGCAAAAGCGCGCTATTACTGGAATACTTGCTTTCATACTGTTAGTACAGCCTCTTGTGTTGACTGGATATTTTTCGATTAGACCCGCCACAGTTGATACCGGGCCGAGCAGAGATGTCAGGTTGGCACAAGAACCCGGAATCCGTCTGGAGCCTGAAGACCTTACCGACCACGTTCCGATTTTCATCAACGGAACAGATGATTTTGTGATACAGGGGTGGCCGGGAAGCGGCAGCGAGCCTGATCCTTTCATCATCGAGGCCCTCAATATCACGTACAACATCGGAGAAGTGGGAATTCACATCATCAATACCGATGCACACTTTGTCATCAGAGACTGCTATGTCAATCAGATGTCGAATGAATTGGCGGTTGGACTTCACAATGTATCAAATGGAATAGTCGAATACTGCAGCATCATTTCAGAAGCTGGCGGAGTTGAGGCATTTGATACGACCAACACGGAAATCATGCACTGCGACGTGCTTGCAACGCAGAACGCAGTCTATTTCAATGCATCGTCAGAGTCCACGGTCAGCTGGAACCGATTGAACTCTACTGCCCGTCGAGCGCTGACTTGCGAGTACTGCACAGACCTGACACTCTCCCACAATACCCTTGCAGGTGACAGCCCGAGTTGGTACACTGCAGTAGTTCGCTACTCCAATCACACCACGGTCAC
>SDNO01000242.1 GCA_004524435.1 Candidatus Thorarchaeota archaeon
GCAGAGGGCTCCAAGCGTGCCATAGACCTGGTACGCAGGCACACCCTGTTCGAGAGTGCAGAGCCCCAGACCCGTCAGAAGCTGGTCCTCCCCCGTGATGTGTCGGCACAACAGACCTATGCAGATCTCGCATGGAATCTTCAGGATCATTACGGCGTCAATACCACAGGCGAGGGTGTCCTCATCGCTGACCTTGACACCGGTATCCAGTGGAACCATCCTGACTTCTATTTCGCTGATGGCACCCCAGTCTCCTGGACAGATGTCAACACGAACGGCGTATTCACGCCAGCAGTTGACGGTGTCGAGTACAATGGGGTTGCCGGCATCCAGTCAGACGAACTACTTCGGATAATCGACGTGAACAACGATGGCTCCTTCCAGACCGACATCGACTGGCTCTGGATAGACAACGGAACGGCCTCTGGTACCTTGGACAAGAGTGATACCAAATTCGTTGCTGAGGATGCAGATGGGGACACCGTACTCGATCTCACCGAGCAGTTGGTCCCAATGCTGACCCCGAAGACGAAATATCTCGTGCACAAGCCATCGAATGTTCGATGCTGGGAGAGAGGGGTAAACCTCACATCAACCACTTTCAAGGACACAGACGGCCATGGAACCAGCGTAGCGGGGATTCTGAACGGTGGCCAGCTTGGCTATCACAAGTACCTGGGTCTCGCACCAATGGCAGAACTCATGGCCATCAACATCTTCGGATCCGACGGCCTCACGGTGGAAGAAGGGCTGATCTGGGCAAAAGACCATGGAGCCGATGTCATTCTCATTGAGATCGGGGCATGGACCTATGAATATCTCGATGGAACGAGCAATGTTGAGGTCATGATCGACCAGTTGGTGGCAGAGGGCATCCCGGTCATTGTGCCTGCCGGAAACCTGTACGGGCAGAAACGACACGCAGAGCTGCATGTTCAGCAGAACACGAACGCGATTGCGCATTTCGTCGCTCCAAGCACAGCAGGGACTATCACGAAGCTATACATCACAGTGCTCGCAAACGTCTCCCTGAACTATGCTCTTGTGGATCTCTTCGAACCGACAGCGACCGGCACCAATCATATAATCCTGACAACTATCGGAAGCGGTTACAAGAACTGGGCCACATTGGTGACAAGCAATTTCACCCTAGATTCCTTCAGGTCGGCCTCTGCACGGGGTACGCACATGTTGGCATTCTATCTATCAGGCACCATCATGCATGACATGGCGTGGCTCCTCAACATCAACAACAACGTCGCAACGAACTACCAATTCTATATAGCCGACGATCAGACAGGATGGGGAGGAGGAGCGGAATGGCAGAGCGGCTTGTCCGATTCTCATACCATATCATGGCCCTCTACTGCGGACTCTGCTATCAGTGTCGGCGCCTACAGCTCTAGAAGCATCTGGACAGGCCTCGGTCTGATTGCGCCGTACTCATCCGAGGGGCCTCGGGTTGACGGATCAATGAAGATGTCCGTTGCCGCCCCCGGGGATTGGGACGTTGTTTCGTCCTACTCGAATGACTCTACCTGGCCCAGCTGGCTGACACAGGGCTACAACGGTCTACCCGTATACTCGATACATGGAGGAAACCTGCTGTTCTCAGGCACATCTGCTGCAGGACCCCATGTGGCTGCGGCCGCGGCACTCATGCTTCAGGTGAATGATAGATGCGGGAGTCTGGTCAAGCAGATAGTCGAGGCCACGGCCTACAATGACACAAACGTGGGCTCCGTACCCAACTCGAGGTGGGGCTATGGTAAGCTCAACGTCTGCGCTGCGGTCGAGGAGGCACAGAACCTCCCTGTCGTTAAGAGCGTAAGTATGCTCCCAGAAGGTCCGATGTATTATGAGACTGCGAACGTCTCTGCAAGGGTGGTCTACGCTGACTCTGTGGGTATCGTGTATTCAAACGACTCTTGGTCCAGCAACGCCTCCGTGACGACCACGCATGCTGGAGAGTGGTATAATGGGAGTATCCCCATGCATCCCTACCTGACACAGGTGGACTGGATAATCATCGCGACGAACTCCTCGGGCATCGCACCCCTGACCGTGTCAGGACAGTATATGGTGGGGGATAACCTGCCACCGGCGGTGCACAACATGCAGAGGAACGCAACGACTGTATATAGTGGAGATATGGTCGAAATCACCGTGAACGTCACAGAACCTGCGATGGCGAGTGGTATCAGCTCAGTCCTCCTGGAATACTCGACAGACAACTGGACGACCTATAACCAGGCCACGATGAGCCTAGACTCGGGGCTGTACACAGCCTTGCTATACGCGCATGTTGCAGGCATCAACATGAGCTACCGGGTCTGGACCTTGGACGCGGCCGGCAACTCGGTCTACTCGACGTCCGATTCCTTCGTGGTTCAGAGTTCGACAACAACCACGACCACGACGACAACCAGTACTACAACAACGACCACGACGTCTACCACCACAACAGGGACTTCAACGACCACGGGTACGACAACGCCAACCGGGACGCTCCCGGACATCTCGCTCTATCTGGCAATCGGCTTCGCGGTTGTGATGGTCATAGCGGTGATTCTTTCGGTGAGAAAACGTAGACGCTGAGATGGTACCGAGATCTCAAAACCAAGAGAGGAAGATTCTCAGACGGGACTCTCAGTGTCGTCTGGAGAACTCCTATCTGTATTTTCGGGCGTGTTGTCAGAGGATGCCCTTCGTAAGCGGTGTCGAACTATGAGGGCCGAACCAAGGGCTATCACAACGGACGAACCAGACGTGATAGCAATTGCAGCAATGGTGAGGGGGTGCAGAGTGGTGGGTGCCAGTGGCGCGGGGTCCACAGTAATCACTACTATGTCCGATACGGAGTTCCCCGCAGTATCATTCACCGTGAGAGCGAATCGATAGGTACCTGGGTCTAGGCCATCAACATTGAAGAGGATCACACTTCCATTCCAAGGGCCAGACTCTACGACAGTTCCGTTCATCGTTATCACATAGGCAGAGGGGGACTCATCAGTCACATTCCAAGAGATGGTATGACCCTCAGTGCCAGCTTCGTAGACGAGATCACCTGATGCTGAGTGAACCACCGGACTGTGGAAGTCACTCCTGGGGTTTCTGAAGTACTGCTCATTGGCGGTCAGTCTTGTATAGGAACCAGGTACATGCTCGGACACGTTGAATGGACCTGAAGTCACCATGCTCTCTGCTGGATCTGGATTCCATGATTCCCATTCGTCGGGAGAGATATCAGACAAGGCGTGTGCGGGTAGTATTGGCATGTCCGTCAGAGTGTAGAGATGCCAGTATGACTGCGTATCGAACTCGATGATCACACGATAGGGTGTCTGTGTGTAGAGCGCGCTCATCCCATTAAGCTCCTGACTGTAAGAGTGCCCCGCTGCGTCGCGATAGAAGTCCAGAGTGAAGACAACATCAGAGGCCGTGAGAGGTTCCCCATCGCTCCAAGTTGCATTCTGAACAAGGTCAAATGTGACCCGTGTGTGGTTCTGAGAAACGGAGGGATCGTCCTCATGGGTGGCAAGGGCACATGACTCGGCCAGCCACGGTAAGAGACCCCCATTGGCATCCTGTCTCAGAAGACTGTCGTAGAGCATGCTCAGAAGATCATGGGTCTCTTGCGACCCTGTTGCCAGGATGTTGAACGTGTCGATAGGTTCAGAGAGGCTTCGGCGCAGGGTCCCGCCAGAGGGGCCGTCCTCCGAGGCGCGAAGATGAGCCCTATAATTCGTCCACCAACCAGTCGCCCCCCTGAACCTGTCGTTGACATAACCCTCCAATCGGTCCGTTCGATAGGCCGAGAAATACGTCTTCTCGTAGCAGACGATCACGGGACTCTCATAGACAAGGATCTCCTGCATCCTGATGGCGGCCTCATATACCGAATCATAGTCGACCGAGTGCAGA
>SDNO01000243.1 GCA_004524435.1 Candidatus Thorarchaeota archaeon
CCATGTCTGGATATCATGACTTAAGAGGCAGGTCCGTGGAGTCAACCGAGGTTTGTCACATGCCGCTGTTTGGACGCAAGAAGAGCAAGTACGAGCAGGCTGCCGAGCTCCTCACGGAGGGCGAGGTGGACCAGGCCATCACGATGCTTGAGGAGCTGCTAGAGGTGGAGCCCGAGAACACCAATGCCCGGGTGACTCTGGCAGTGGCGCTTCTGGAGAGGCAGGATGAGGCCACGATGGAGAGCCCAGACACCAAGAGGGTCTTCATGCTTCTGGACGAGGCGGCAGAGATGGCACCGGCAGACCCGGTATCCCATTTCAACCGGGGGGTCTGCCTTCGCAAACTGGACAAGCCTGAGGCGGCTCTTGATAGTTTTCAGGCGGCTCTGGACATCGATGAGCAACAGCCCCTAGCCGTGCTGCACATGGCGGAGATCAACTACGAACTGGAACGGTGGGATGAGGCCATCGAGCTGGCACGGCGCGCCCTGGTCATGGACCCCGGCTTCGAGGCCTCCATGGGATGGGTGCGGGATGCCCTGCGGCAGGCGGGAAGACTGGACGCCGGCAAAAATGTCATCGAGAAAGAGGCGTCACCGGATGGATAGGCTGACATTACCATTCATGCTGATTTCTCGAACTGAATGCACATGGTGACAGCTCGTTCAATGTATCATGCCCTTCGCTATACGCACATGGGCTTGAGCAGTCAACTCGACGCTTCCTCGAGCGACCAGAATCAATACCTTGGATGTCGGATCCGCGTCAGCGCTGAATCGCTGGAACCTGTATTGGCTAACTGATTTGAGGGATACTACCCCGCTAGCCCGGAAAGATGTCTTCCCTGTCCCATTCATCTTCCTCTTCTTGGGAGTGTTGCTGTTCTAGCCAATCAATTGTTACAGGTCCAAGATCTGTCTTCATCAACAAGAATGCAAGAGGAACCAACAATGGAACAGGTATCCAAAGCCCTTGATACACTCCCATCATGACCGCATAACTGGTCATCTGGAAGTAGAACCATGCTGCTGTATAGAACAGACTGAATCCTCCCCATGCCATGACTCGCCTGAGAGTTGTGTTCCTTTTGTAGAATCTGTAGACCTGATATGCGAAGATGAAGCGAGGAAAGGTGAAGAGCGGAGTCAGTACCGACCTGTAGATATCAGTGATTTGGAATCCGATACCATGTAGACCAATATTTGCAACCCAGAGGAATGCAGAGATGCCGACGTATGAGCCAACTGCAATCAAATATGGGGCAAACAGTGCTAGAAAGATGACAAATGCGACGCGCTCGTGAACGTCCACCTCCTCCACACGTGCCAGACTAATTCTCCGGGAAGGCATCCGTTGCACCCCAACTATGAAGGTCAGGACCGAAAGAACTAGGATGGAGAGATAGCCACCATAGATGAAGGTCAGCGAGGCATAGTCACGCTCATAGTGCAACTGGACTATGATCTCTTCGATATTCTCCCTCTCCACCGGGGTCAGACGGGTCCGATGGTAGTTCCATAGCGTGCCATCGTCCTGAGAGTAGTCACAACTCGCAACCCAGTCGCCATCTGTATCATTTGGTCTGACAGACAGTTCCCACTCATCACCGGGGTCATAATCTGCCTCCCAGTCTGACGACGAGTTCGTTGCTAGCTCAGTGAGCAGACTCCAGTTGCCAATCGGTAGCAGGAAGGATGGCAGCACAGGAAACCACTCCGACCAGTCTGTGAGTGTTGTGCCGTTCTCTAAGGCGATGGTGACCTCTGGAATGGGGAGTTGGCTCCAGTCTGTGAGTTGGCTCGGAAGCTCGGGAAGAACCTCGACCGTGATAGAGATGATCTCTCTTCCTGTCTCTTCTCCCCAGTGCCTCTCGATAACGTCATACTCCCCGGAGAATCCGTCGTCAACGCCCCATTGAAGACCTTGCTCGTCGCCTTCAATGCTCGGTAGTGATACGAGTGCCAGAACTATGAGCAATAACATAACGCGGGTTCCGTCAACCATCACATGCCACTCCTGTCCATATGTCGTTCATCGATTTGAGTCATGTGGAGAGAGCATCGAGGGGGCTGATTGCGGAAAAGGATGTCACCGAGAAAAGGAGGCGTCACCAGATAGTTAACCTTTTATTCACTCCTCCATCGCTTCTGCCCTGTCTGGAGTCCTACCATCGACTCCGTCTACCATTTAGGTGAATCTAATGTCCACCAAACGTGAACCAATGTATCGCGGGCACAAGCTCGACGAACTAGTCAAGATGAGTATGGATGAACTCATCGAGCTGCTCCCCGCTCGCAGGCGTCGCACTCTCAAACGCGGGCTGCCACCTCGTCAGAAGAAACTCCTCAAGAGCCTGCGTGATGCGCGCAAGGCCGCTCGCAAGGGCAAGGACGTCGTGGTTCGGACACACTGCCGTGACATGGTCATCCTGCCTGAGATGGTGGACCTGACCGTCGCCATTCACGACGGGCACGACTTTCATCGCGTTAAGATTATTCCTCAAATGATTGGACATGTATTAGGGGAATTTTCAATCACGAATCGCGAAGTAAGGCATGGGAGCCCTGGAATTGGCGCTACAAAGAGTTCTGCGTACGTGCCGCTGAAATAGAGGGAAAAATCGGGCTTTTAGTAACTTTGGGGCGTTATGCGCCCTTCTTTCCTTTCTTCTTTTCCTTCCGCTCAGCGCGAGCTCGGTCCTCAGCTTCTATCTCGGCATCCCACATCATTTTTTGCATGACTCGTTGAGACTGCCGCTCCATCTCAGCCTTCCACTCAGGGGTCTTTGAAAACTCGTCCACAATCTCATAGCAGGGAATCAACTCACCCTGAACGACATCGAACGAGGTTCTAATGACATCTTCGACGTAGATGTGTTCTGTGTCCTCGGTCAAGCCCTCCTGCCTCAGCAGTTCAACTGCCTCGTCTACCCTCATCCGACCAAGGTCTTCTGGGTCAGTCTTTTCTCTTAGGATTTTGATGAGCGCCTTTTCTCGTTCATCGAGATTCCGGTAGCGCTTCGATTCCTGGTCAGACAGAAGTTTGAGGTGCCACACCGGCCTCATGGGAGTAATACTGAATTCCTTTGCATCGTCTTGGGAAACATGATCTAGTGTCTTGTTAATGATCCAATCATCCAGCAGTTGCTCAATGATGTTCCGAATGTCATCCTCTGTACAGCCCTTCCCTTCATCCCTTGAAAATCTGAGGAGCAAGATGACGGCTTTCTCTAGGGGAATCCCATATTCCTCAGGATGCGATTCTATGAGCTCTATCAGAGTTGCCTCTATGAATTCACTGTCGCAATTCATCGCTCCTCACCCATTAGTTCATCATAGTAGCATGGATATCCTTTCCTTTTTAGCTCCTCTGCTATGGGTCTGCTGAGGTCAGGTCTGCTTCTGACCCACGTCCGGACCTTCTCCAGCTTGGCAACGTCATTTGGAGGACACATCAATGCAAAACGCATCGTTTCGGGCAATGAAGACGTGCTATACATCCATTCGGCAGAAACACGTTCAGAATCAGCGAAGAATGTAATTTTCACCAGGTATGGACTAACGGAAACATCCAAAGAAGATATGCATTCAATCTCGTCCTGAAAGAGGGCAGGAGGATTGACCATTACTGCCCGGTGCAAATCCCCCGCATCTTTGGATTTGTGAGCAATCTCCTCAAGCATCCCTCCCGTGAGTTCCCACCTCAAGCCGAATCGTTCATCATTTTTCTTCGTTCCATATTCCTTTATCAGCTCCATCTGGCTCCCAGTTACAAGAGCAGTGAAGTCATAACCCCTTTTCGATGGGTCTGCAAGTGCTCGTGCACGAGTAACGCTGAATCTTGCACGTGTTCCGGCTGAGTAAAATGACCCATCCTCACACAACATCTGTCGTATGTACTCGACAATCAGCTCCATCG
>SDNO01000244.1 GCA_004524435.1 Candidatus Thorarchaeota archaeon
ATTCTAGGGTGTTCCTAGCAGCTATGTAGGGAGCAGATGTGCAGTTCCGCAGTGCTCACAGACCACAGCCTCTTCGAAACGTCCGGGCATAGGCAACGAAGCACCGCAATTCTGGCATCTCAGTTGCTTAATCTCCGAACGCTTCTCAGTAGGTATTTCCAGCCGGAAGACTCTCTCGGCAACGTCCTTGATTGTCTTACCGATGCGGTTTGCCGCTCGGGTGACTGCACTGGTTTCGGAGCTTGAAAGACTACCAAGTCCCACGGCCTTGAAGAACCCATTGATGGCAGCACCCACCTTTCCAAACAATGAACCAGCCTTGTAGGCGACGACGTCACCCGTCTGAAGCTCGTACAGATCTTCGTCAGGGTGTCCTGGGATCTGATATCCCTTCGCCCAATCAGTTCGATTCTCCCGAAGAGGAGCGATGACATGGCCGCAGTTCGGACATGATAGCTTCCAGCCCTTGGTGAAAAGGTTCAGGAATCCACCCCTCACCCGCTTCTCGCCAACATCATACCAGCACCTCTTGTGAGCCATCATATTGCAGTTGGGGCACTCGAAGATGTAGTACTTGTCGGGTTTGGCTCGAATGGACTCACCCGTATGAACAGGAACATATGCCAAGTCAGCATGCGTATTGTTGAGCAGGTACTTCCCACAGATGAAGCAAATCTTGCCATCTAGCTTGTACATCTTATCCGGGGTGATTCTCATCGTCTAGCCTCATCCTGACGCGGACATTTCCGCCTAAATGCTTTTTCACATCTACTAATACTAGGATGGGGAATCGGTGACCGAACGAAGAGGCTCCCGGGGAAAATGCTAGCCCTTATCCGCATCCATGCACTTTGGATTGTCAGGTGTTAGTCTTGAACAAATCGCGTGAAGACCTGGTTGTTCAGAAGTGCGTCCCTTGCGAAGGGGGAATACCACCACTTGATGAGTCACAGATCAAGGGATACCTTCCTGCGGTTCCTAGCTGGGAACTGCTGGAGAAGGAACCGAAGAGTATCCAGAAGACATTCGAGTTCAAAGACTTTGAACATGCAATCGAGTTCGTCAACGAGGTGGCCGAGTTGGCCGAGGACGAGGGACACCACCCAGATATCTTGATTCGCTGGAACAAGGTGACCCTGACTCTGTATACACATGCCATCAAGGGCCTACATGAGAACGACTTCATCTTGGCGGCGAAGATAGATTCACTATTCGAATAGCCAAGCAGCTCCACTGGTTGGATAGGTTACCGGCAAGAGCTGCTAGGTTGGTGCCGCTGCTCGTCCATAGAAGTCACCAAGGCAAAGAGCGATGCAAACAGAGAGATTATATGACTCTCTTATCGCTTTGAAGGTCAACGGTGGTTAGATGTTCGACTTGATTCAAGAAAGAGAGACAGGCACTTCTCTTGCCCCGAGAACGATGGTCTATGTGGTCGTTCATGGTGAGGCCAACCCGGATGATAGTCAATCATTGTCGGAAGTTGGCAAGGAGCAAGTTGAGGACTTGACCCATTCCAGAATGATCTCCACAACAAGCAGAATCTACTCTGCTCCTGAGGAACCAGCACTTGAAACTGCTGGGCTACTTCGGAAGCACTTCGATGCTCCTGTCGAGGTTAAGGACTGCCTAAAAACCATCAACCTGCCTGACACTCCGAATCAAGAATATGAATCAAAGCTCAAGGCATTCTGGCTGCAAGAAAAGGACGATGGACTCGAAGAGAACCTCCAAGAGGTAGCTGACAGGATATCAACGTGTACTGACAAGACCGCTGCCGGGCATGTGAACGATAGCATCGTGTTTGTTGTAGACTCTATTGTCAGTGCAGTCTTCTACTGGCTAGTGGCCGGCGGTGAGGAATATGTTGAGGATTGGCTTGATACCGGATACGCATCATGTGGAACCTATGAGTACTCCAAGAAAGGTTGGTCACTCATCATGCCTCCCGACAATACGTTTCAGAGAGAACCGTCAAGTGTTAGAGATTATCTCTCAGAGGGGCTAGTGGACGATCTTCTTGACTAGAGGTTGACAAGAAAAAGAGGGGAAGGGGATGCCGGAGCATCCCGATTATACTATCTTCGTCGGACCAATGCGACCAACACAACAAGAACGACGACGATACCTCCAATCATGATGTAGAGGTCTGTCGGTATTCCTGTGTGAGGAGTCGTGGTGGTTGTCGTGGTGGTTGTCGTAGTTGATGTCGTGCTAGTAGTGCTTGTCGTCGGACCCATAGGAGTCTGATGAGCACTTGTGTAGGACACGAATACCGGATCGCAGATGATCTCATGACCACCCCAGTGGTCGTAACCCGCTGTCATGAAGAGCATTGACGCATCGACATTCCAGCCCGTGACAGTATCACCTGATGCTGATTCATACATCAAACTGAAGACACCGACGGGGGCAGTAGAAGACCCAGAAATGTAGGTGGTTGAGTGACCATCTCCACCCCAAGTGTATGGGAGGCCGCCCATTGACACATTGGCGAAGGGAGACTCCTCAGCTCCGAACTGATAGTACGAGGCATTCAGGCTTTCATCATTGGTATCAGTGACGGGACGAGAGCCAGCACTGTACTGGGTTCGTGTACCCGTGCTCAGAACGCCAAAGAAGTTCACAGCTAGACCGTAATCTTCGAGAACCTGGTTTCCGAAGTCATCCAGGGTCCAGTTGCCGAATGTCTGGTCCACCTTGAAGCTGACCGCGTGGTTCCACCGCTCCTCATCCGCAGCATCGTACTCGACCATGTCAACATTGAATGATATGTCGAAGGACATCTCATCCACATGAGCTTCGGTAATCCAGTAGTCGAACTCAGTACGGTTGAGCCCAAGAGCACCCTCGTAGGATTCACGGAATGCCCAGGGACCTCTCAGGCCGTCCCCGTGTTCGACTCGGAGAGGATAGATGGTTACGTCAACATCGTAGATCGAGATGCCAAACTCGATGGGCGTGTCGGGATCGACATCCACTGTTCCGGAGTTGTTAGTTGCTCCGAACGGACGTTCGAGCTCGACCGAGCCCACATCGTCAATCAAGACAACATGACTCACCTCATCTGTGATGATCTTGCCATCTCTTATGGCGAAGTCCGGAGCACTCTGAGATGCCCCTTCCGGGGAATCCTTGAACAGCAGAAGCCCTGCATACTCAGCACGGAATCTTGCGTATGTGCGGCTTGTTTCGGACACACCTACGCGGAAGGTCTGCTGAGTGCCCCATGCAAACCAAGTGCTCTCCCAGTGGTTGCTCTCAAGGCCCGTTAGCCCAGATAAGTCCAGAGTACGATTCTTCGACAGCCATGCCACCCACTCGTAACCGGGAATAGGAATCTCTTCGGCCATGTCAACCCACATCGTGTCTTGGATGTCCATCAACTCGGCCGGGCCAACGGGTGAGAAGTCAGATGCATGATACCAGTAGAAGGTCTCATTGGCCTCGAAGTCCAGAGCCATCTTCTGAATACCCATCCAGTTCTGCGCTCTGAACTCGTCACCATCCTGCCCGGGAGTAGGATCGAAGCCGACTCCGACCCACATGCCTTCGGTGGATATAGTGCCGTTGTCATGCCAGAATCCTGTGCGTTTGACGAAGTACTGGTCATCAGTTGTATACTCGTTAGCATCTAGGTCAATCGCTCCGTCGGCGGTCACCGACCAGAGGGGTGGCCTCCAAGTGTCAACATCTCCCAGCAGGAGCTTTCCAGGACTCCAGATGGTGTCGCCTGTCAGGTCGATGGATACGTAGTTGTCAATCCAGTCAGCATACTGTTCTGATGGAACCCAGGTTGGGAATCCCCAATCAGTTCCATTCCACCAGCGGATGTTCTGGATAGCTCCTGCGCTGAGCCGTGCAGTATCGAACGCCATTGAAGGTGCTCCACTATCGAAATGGAATTGGAC
>SDNO01000245.1 GCA_004524435.1 Candidatus Thorarchaeota archaeon
GTTAACGACTTGATTATGCCCATCGTCCAGATACCCTTGGGGGACATCAACTGGGAAGATATCACCTTCTACATATTCCGCGTCGGCCACTTTGCAGGGGCCCTCCTCACATTCATAATCGTGGCATTTGTTGTGTTCGTGATTGTGAAAATTGCTGACAGAGCCGGAATCAAGTAACCCCCGTCTGAAAGGCAGGGACAAGTACCCGGTGGTACTCCCACCGGGCTCTTGTATTCTTCAACTCTAGTGCAGTCTGGGGAAGAACATCGGGACTTTTTCCCGGTATTCTCTGTATACGTCTCCAAACTCCCTGACAAGTTCCCGTTCCTCCCTCCGGCATAGAAGGTAGATGACAAGGGCAACAACCGGTGTACAGAGCAGTGAGAACCACGATGACAGGAGAAGTGTCATCCCTATATGCGACAGAAACCCTCCAAGGTATTGTGGATGTCTGATACGGGAGTAGATTCCGGATGTGATGATCTTTCTGGGATAATGGGTCTCCGAGACTTCAAGTGTGAGTTCGGTCATTCCCTTGAGACCAAGCCATCCGCCAGGCACGAGGAAGGCAAGGCCCAGAAGAAAGTGAAGGAGGGGGATTTTCCAAGAAAGATATGGAGTGAACAAGGGTATCACAAAGAGAATGTGCTGCAGAAACGGAATCTCAAATGACGGCTGGGGTGCTATCCAGATTCCAATCCAGAAAAAGAAGAATCCATATCCACTCGCCAACCCTAGCATTTTCGCGATTCTCAGGCCCTTTTCCGTTCCATAGCGTGCCTGAAGTGCTTGATGTTCATACGACTTGTAGAGAATCGGCTGTATGAGAATGAATCCCAGTAGTGCTAGCCAGAACCATAGAAACATTTGGAATTTGTCATTGAGATGTGTGCTTATGGTGTTTGTCCCTGGTCAGTGCCCTCGCTCTTACTATGAG
This sequence comes from Candidatus Thorarchaeota archaeon, assembly GCA_004524435.1. Lineage (GTDB taxonomy): Archaea > Asgardarchaeota > Thorarchaeia > Thorarchaeales > Thorarchaeaceae > TEKIR-12S. The sequence goes on from SDNO01000245.1 coordinate 938, forward strand.
AAAACCCCGAAACGTGGGATAACATATCCTACAACGGTTCAATTCTCGGTCAGTCTGTCTCAGCACTAGAGGGTCCGTCTTCTGGAAACGAATGTGAATCCCAAAGTCGCCACCAGTATGTTGATGACTGTCAGAGATAGGATGTAGTAGAATATGTTCTGAGATCCTACAGCTGCGTATAGGGCGATATCGGCCACCTCGAGAAGAGTGAATATGATGAGGAAAACTCCAACGAAGAATACCATAGCACTTCCTGCTTCTCCCACCATGGGCTGATTCTTCAGGTCCCGCCACTTTTCGGACTTCTGGGGTTTCCAGAAGCCATAGTAGATAACGACTATCAGACCTACGGGTATCAAGATGAAGTAGAGGAGGCCAACGAGTACTGTCAGATAGGCCAGACTCTCTGTCAACGACCCTATGTAGGCTGTGAATGAGAAGGCATTGATTGCTGCATGGACAAGGATTGGGTAGATTAGATTGCGTGTCAGGACATAGAGTACCCCCAGGGCAAATCCTGTGATGAATGTGGTCCAGAAGTGCAGGACTGCTCCTGCAAAATTACCATTCAGAATATCCAGTGGCACATGCGCCAGTGCGAATGCCAGAGTGGAGGAGAGAATCGCACTTAGAGTCCCCATACCCCTTGACTCGCACATAGGGATGACAATGCGTCGATACAGCAACTCCTCGGATATTGGCGCCCCAACACTGGCCACCGCATAGAATATGACTACGTTCAAAGGATTGGCAAGGTGTTCCTCCCCGATCAGTAACACATCTGTGTAACCCGTCTCAGGGACGAGGCCAAGCGTCTGGAACAACGTGTTCAGTATGAGGTTACCTATCACCATCACTCCCACGATACCAGCGATTGTTAGAACTGTCTGCCACAGGCCCTTCAGGAGTGGCTCAGAGTCATCGACTCTCTTGGCCTGCAGGCGTGATAGCAGAGCGAAGAGAACTAGCGCCGTGACGATTTGTGCGAGGAAGTTGCTGTATAGGTTGGCTACTACCCCTTGGTACGAGAGGAATGGTACGAACAACGCGACAATGAAATAGACGAGCACCACAAGAGTTGAAACTGCGCTTGCGGCCACAATCACCAAGGCTGGATCTCCGAACTCTCGATATGAAGGATTCTGAACCTGTTCCATTCTTTGCACCCGATGCTGATGAAGTACAGCCTGATGAGGTGTCATGTTGCTGAAATACCTTCACTTTCTGAGCCGACCATTGTGGCCGCCATTGACTCGCGAATAAGTCATAAGCAGAGCCGCATATATCCCCGAAAGGCCTCAACAATGGCGAAGTTCGGCCTGCGGGATATGGCTGGTCTGTATGGATTCAGATGAAGAGAACAGATCTCGTGTAATCAGATACCTTGTGGCTGGGGTCCTAATAGCCCTCTTCCTAGTCGTCTTCACCTTGATATTCGTCGGCTCTCCACTGGAACATCCCCTGGAGTTCCTCGCAATAGCAGTTGGCTTCCTCATCTATGGTGCGTTTATGACACTATGTGATTCTGCCTGTTGTGGGTCAGACAGTTCTCCCCGTCCTCTTGCGTATGATGATGGTGGTCGTGCTCCAAACAAGCTTCCCTCTCACACATCTGCGGTGAAATCATGATGAACAGAGAACACTCGATAGAGGTGGTTTCCCGGTTCAATCATTGCATCACCGAAAATGATCTTGATACTCTGAGGTCTCTGATGACAGAAGACCATCGGTTCATCGATGCATCTGGAGATGTGGTCGAGGGCAAAGAGAAGATGACCGAATCATGGCGTGACTTCTTCTGTAGATATCCCGGTTATGTCAATATTTTCGGGTCTTTTGAGGTTCGAAACGGACTGGTAATCATGCTTGGCTATTCGATATGTTCTCACGAGGAACTAGACGGTCCTGCCATATGGAGTGCGCGGGTACGGGGAAATCGCGTATCTGAATGGCGCGTGTTTGATGACACAGAAGCCACCCGGAAGATGCTCGAGATAGAGTAGCTGCCTCCAGAGACAGTGACAGGCAATGATTCCCTGTCACATTGCCTCAAATGACGACTTTTCTTCAGTATCGAATTCTGTCTTCGTAGTATATGTTGGGAGCATAGGTTCTGGGCCATTTCGGGGCGTTATCCAGAATATCTTCAATCTCCTCGATAGTCGTGTCAGAGAGTTCCAGTTCTGATGCCTGTACGTTCTCCTTGACATGTTCTGGCTTCGATGCACCAACCAGAGCTGCAGAGATCTCTGGTCTTCTGAGAATCCACGCCAGTGCCAATTGTGGCAGAGAGCTATCTAGCGAGGAGGCAATATCATCGAGCTTCTTCAGTTTGCCCCTCACTTCGTCTGTCAGATACTTGAGGAATCCCTCATCTCTTTCAGCCGCGCGGCTCCCTTCAGGGATTCCCTCATTGTATTTTCCCGTCAAGATCCCCTGATACAGTGGACTCCAGACGGTGAAACCCATGCCGTTGCGTCTAGCAACAGGCATGATTTCGAGCTCTATCTGGCGAAAGAGCATGTTGTACATGGGCTGTTCGACAATAGGTCCGTGCGCGCCCATCTCCTTGGCAATAGCGTGGACTCGCTCCAGCTGAGCTGCGGTCCAGACCGATGTGCCCCAATACCGAACCTTGCCTGATCGAATCAAATCGTCAAGAGTCATGACGGTCTCTCTCAAAGGTGTGGTGTGGTCGAAGCGGTGCATGAAATAGATATCAACATAGTCTGTCCCCAGCCGTTCCAATGTTCCATCAATTGCATGCATGATGTTCTTTCTCGAGAGCCCCCAATCGTTTATTCCCTCACTCATTGGCCAGAAGACTTTGCTCGAGATGACAAGATTATCCCTCTCGATTTCTTCTTCCCTCAACCACTCTCCTATCACCCTTTCTGCTCCACCTCTTGCATAGGCCTCTGCAGAGTCGATGAAGTTCACACCATGTTCGATAGCTGTTGA
>SDNO01000048.1 GCA_004524435.1 Candidatus Thorarchaeota archaeon
CATCGCCGATATCCTGAGAGAACGCGAGAGAGCCATTGGTGAGATACGCTCGTATCAGGCCCTCACTGTCTACACAGACTGCCTCGAGGTCTGCGCTATCAATCAGGTCTCCGCTGTCAATGGCTGTAATTGCGTTCGGCAGATTCTTCTCCAGAATCATGCTTCCATTATCATCTAGGAGGGATAATCTTCTGAGTTGTGACGCTGCAAGAATCTCATCCTGTGAATCCTGGTCGTAGTCTGCAACGTCGAGCTGTCGTACGCCGGAGTTGCTTGTGTAGTTCCACAACTGGCCTCCGGTGATGTCGTAGGCATAGATGTGAGAGTCTTCTGAACCTGCAACAATCTCATGTAGTGAATCACCGTCTAGGTCCGCACCTCTAACAATCCGAACGTCGTCGGGTATGGTCTGGTTCAACAGCATCGATTGGTTCGCAGCTACAAGCAGTATTCCATTGGATGTGCCTATGAGAATCTCCTGAGGTGTGGTGAGATCGACTGAAACAGCAGCCAAAGAGTAAGCCGTGGCTCCGAGGTCCATCTGCCATGCCTTGACCCCGTCCTGCTCAAACATGTAGAGGGTCCCGTTCTGGGTAATCACTGCTGTCTCATCATAGCCGTCAGTATCGAACTCTGCAACAGCAATGTCGTTCACCTGTGCGCCGGTGTTGTTCGACCACACAAGTGCAGTATCGAATGGTGATATGGCAGCCGTTTCCATTCCTCTCATTGGTTTTGGTCCCAATCCATCTCTGAGGACGGGGTCACTCGCTGGACTGCTGAGACAGAATATCACACATGCAACTGCTAGGGCTAGAACAACGTGGTATCGCTTCATGATTCTCCTCCTCCTGTGGCCTCTGCCTTCTGCTTCCACGGCTTCACCTGGAAGAAGTCAAAGAAATCCGCCTCGACGGCGCTTAATTCACTGAATGGCATATTGATATTGTTTAGATACTTGATGACCGGAAGCATCTGCTTGTCTGGATTCTTCATGAACAACTTCAAGGTATTTCTCCCTGCCATTGCAGTATACTTCACGCCTGGAATCGACTCAATCCGTTCTACAATCTCGGCCGACATGCTTGGAAGCACCAACCTGACCGCCTCTCCCTCACCGGGCAGTGTAGAGATGAGTTCCTCCGGGGACCCGAACTGGCTGACAAGTCCCTCTTCGAGAAGAACGACCCTGCTACAGTAATCAACAATCTCAAGATCGTGACTGATGATCACCATGGTTGTGCCAAGTTCGAAGTTGAGCTCCTTCAGATAGTTGAGAGTTTCATGTCTGAGGTGAGCATCGAGCCCTGTCGTAGGTTCATCCAATAGTAGAACCGGAGGTCGATGAATCATCCCGAGACAGATTGAAACCCGCTTTCTCTCCCCTCCTGAGAGTCTGTTGACGCGTTTTGTTATGAGATCCTCATCAAAACCTAGGATGCCCAGGACCTCTCGGGCCCGCTCTTCAATCTCCTTAGGTCGCATACCGAAGCACCGCCCGAAGAACTTCGCATTCTGGATTGGAGTGAAATCATAGTAGAGTGAGAGATGCTCGAGTTGTGGCACGTACCCAACAAGCAGGCTGATGAGATCTCGTTTCTTGGTCACATCATATCCACCTACCCATGCCTGACCGTCAGTGGGATTGATTTGCCCTGTGAGTACTCGCAGGACCGTGGTCTTACCAGCACCAGAGGCCCCGATAATCCCGAGGAACTCTTTCTTATTCGCATAGAATGAAACGCCCTTGAGCGCGTAGAAGTCACCAAAGGCAACCTTCAGGTCTTTGATATCAATCTCTCTTCTTGGATTCTTGCTCATCTAGACACCTCCCACTTTCTTGCTCACCTTCTCGAACTCCTTTCGTGCGCGTTGGAGTCCTTTCATCATTCCTCTGATACTCTCTACCTTCTCGATACGATCCATGTCCTCTCTCTTGATGAGCTCCTCAATCTGGACAAAGGCGGCCAAGAGAGTGTTGAGAGCATTGTCAATATTCTGAACAAGCTGTGCGTCAAGTTCGGGTATTCGATACGTCTTGCTTCTCTTCCGGCGATTCCAGGCCAGACCCACCATCAGGGCCCCGAAGCCACCAATGGCACTGATGAACGCCACCTGAGCCAGCGATAGGATTCCCGGTTCGGTGGTAGTACCATTGGTCGGTGGCGGCTTATAGAACTCGAAACTGATACTGGCATAGGTTCCAGCGTATTCTTTCTCGCGTAGAATTATGAATATCCCATTGACACGACCCTCTCTGTTCCAGGAACTGGGCGTGAACTGCGATGTGTAGAGGCCACTCTCAACAAACCCAGCAATGAAGAATGAGAGATTACCATCAGGCAACTCGAAAGCGATGGCAACAAAGAGATCATTGACCGGTTCACCGTAAAAGTCTGTAACATTGAGATTCAGATACACACTTCTGCCAACCGGATAGAGAGTTCTATTCTCGGCCAGGCTTGTCTGCGTTGTCAGAGTGTTCTCTAGGAAGAACAGGTTCAGATTATCCAAGAGTCTTGAGTTGTTGCACTTCGGTAGATTCTTGTTCATGAATATGCGTGAGGAACCAAACAAACAGATCTCGGGCTTAGATGAATCGAGCAGTGCTACGGCTTTTCCGTCAAGTGTGACAGCGGCTTGCGACTGATTGTTGTAGATGTACGTTCCGCCGCCCAACCACATACTCTCAACTCCCTGTGAGAGGATCTTTCCCTCAACGATTTCAGTGGTGTTTTCCTGGTCATGCTGTCCAGCCATGTAGTAACCATAGGATTCCAGTAGGGGATTCAGAGCTGTCAGGTTTGTCCTGTCTTCGTAGTCTCCGAACACGAGGAGCTTTCCGCCGTTCGCGGTGAAGTCTCGCAGAGTACTGATGTCTGTTGAGTTGAAGAGCTCCGTGGGACTGAAGATGACAACCCCCGAGAACTGAGATAACAGCTCCTCCGTCGGTTCAACCCCAGGGGTTTCTATGAGGTCGAGCCCCTCGTCGGCCATCTGTCTTTTCATCTCTGACAGCCCAGAGAAGGTTGTCAGCCGAAAGGCATCAAGGAGGCCAGTTATGGACCCAAGGCTGTCAAGTTCGGTGAGGCTGAACTCCATGTCGGCTATATCTCCCGAGTCTTGGCCGAGCGTGAACCCTCCTCCTCCGAAACCCCCTCCAAGGTCCATTCCCGCCCCTCCGCCGATATCGAACCCTCCGAGGGCGCCAAGTCCGCCTCCATGTGAACTATCAATGAGAATCATGGCCCGCGGATATCTGAGTGTGACCTCCAGAGTCACGTTCATTGTCCACCCCTGTTCTGTGACGAGTGTGTAGTTACAATAGTGATAACCGTCAACGGTGATAGCCGGCGCAAAAAGAAACAATGAGAAGTTGTAGTAGCCCTCCACGCTATCCATGGGTGTGAGAGTCATATTGCCCCAATCTGTTGCATTCCCATACTTCTGTACGGTGAGATTGCCTAGGGGTATTGTCGAATAGAGCGTCAGGCCATAGATTCCAAAATCTGCTGGAAACCGTATATCGAATGGTGCGTACGGCAAAATTCGCGGAAAAACCGATGTAGACTCGATAGGGGTGACGACAAAGACATCCCTGATCAAGAAGTCGTCCAGAAGACTAACGCCAAATGATGTGAGCTGCTCTACAGGGTTATCGAACAGGGTGATGGCTTGTCCAATCCCTGACGCAACTACCCAAGCTGCAGTAAAGACCCCTTTTCGTTCTGGGCTCCACTCGGTCTCCAAGACCTCTGCATGGAATGGGTCTATCTCGTCAAAACTGTAGAACGTTGAGAAGATGTTCCCCTGATTCTCCTCTCCGCGTCCGACTATGAGGGCTGCAACTGCAGAGCTCGGTTCAACACCGACATTCATGATGATTGCCTTCGACTTGTAGTTCTGGTCTACTCTGGCAGTTCTTGGCAGGTCCGCCTCGATTACAATCAGATCGCCCTGAGAGGCCATCTGGTTGGATGGCTCTAGTTCCCACATAGTTCGGATGGATCTATCAAGGTATGCCCGGTTCTCTCCGAATCCCAGCGCAAGGGTGACATTCACCGGACTATTGGGCTGTACCGTTCCGAAGTGCCATTTCATCCCGAGTCCCACGCTGCCATCAAATGTGGTGCTCCCTGTCAGGTTGTCATTTGAGATGTGTGAGCTTATCTCAGATGAGTTGCCCACCTCAAATGCATCAAGTGGCCTGCTGGAGTTGAGTCCGAAATAGAAATCACCCAAATCGGCTGATTGCGAATAGGCGAAGAGCTGCTGGTTGTTGAGCGCGTACTTCCCATGATCATCTCTATCGTCCAGATAGATGTCAAGGGAGTATGATAGGAAGAGGCTAACATTGGTTATCGGGTTTGGTCCGATATTCAATATGAAGGGGGTCACCTTGAATCCTGTCAGTGGTTCACTAGTCGTCTGCGTCAAATTATATGACTCGACTAACAAGATCACGTATATCTCATCTTCGTGAGAGAGTACCCCCAGGTGACGGTTGTAATTGTCCGTCTGACCAGCCAGATGCACTTGGTGTAGTTCTCTCTTAACATCAAACATCATGAGATTCATGGGGTCGTTGTTGTTCCATCTCAGTGAGAACATACCCATCAAGAGGTGGATTCCCGAGTCTTCCTCCCCACGCTGATCTAGAGCAACGACCATGGTGCCGAAACTGCTCATCAGTACGGTCGTACTTGCCCCCTGACCTTGAGCCGATACAATCCCAAATGCAAGAAGGGGAATGCCTGTGGTCCGATTGATGGGCTCAATCGGATCCTGCCTTGTTGTCAGGTATGCGAACGCGTCTGGCAGATTCAGCAGACCGGCTCCTGCATCATTGGCTCCATAGTTGAGTGGTGTCGCAGTGTCCCTTAGGACGTTGGATATGACAATCGGTGTGGCTCTATCGAAGGCTTGCATCAGGATCGCAGCTGCGCCTGCCACAATGGACGCCGATGCGGTAGTTGTGTCCGCTTTGATATAGTAATCATCTACCGACTCGCCGAGGCTTCCACCCAGCAGAGAAGAGATCTGCCCAAGGTCACTCAAGCTGAAGTCCCCCAGTCCGAATGATTCCAGACCGGCGAACGCTTTCGCACCAACTATGCCGACCCCTGGTGCCACAAGATCGGGTTTGGCATTCATGCCAAGACTGGGTCCTCTGCCCGAGAAACTCGGCACTTCTTCCTCATCCCAGTCGTACGCACCAATGGTGAGGGCTGCAGCCGTGCCTCCCGGTGAGAGGATTGTGAGATAGTCCGGACCATCATCTCCTGCAGCTGCGATGACGAGAATCCCCTTTTGTGACGCTACTTCAATGGCCTTGGAAACGGCATCCCCGGGTGCTCCGAACGTATTGAAGGGAAGCAGGATTATGTCTGCGCCTCTCGAGGAGGCCCACTCTATTCCTGAGACTATCCAGCTGGGAGCTGCAAACAACCCGCCGAGGGTCACCTTGCCTGCCAGAATCGTGGCCCCTGGTGCGATTCCCTGATAGAGCCCGTCCGACTCGTTTCCAGTTCCTGCCAGGATTGAGGCCGCATATGTTCCGTGCCCAATGATATCAATTGGCAGGGTGTCTCCCTCGACAAAGGACGCGTATGCTGTGACCTTGGAGTCGCCGGTACTGGAGTTGTCATCGAAGTCATCTAGGTCAGGATGGGTGAAGTCAACACCTGTGTCTAGAATTGCCACGACAATTCCGCTGCCGTTGTAACCTTCCTCCCATAGGTTTCTCGCTCCAATCATGTCTACTGGAGAGGTATACTCTTCTGCTGCTGGCAGAGCCCCGCTCTCGCTGACAGACTTGATTTCACTGACTTCGTTTGACCAGATTTTCGTGATGAGATTCTCTTTTGCAAGTGCGGGGATGCTCTGTCCAAGAAGGCGGACCCTGATCATGTTGAGTGAGTCAAAGATATCAACGAAATCTGCTGTTCTGTCTACCAAGCTTATGGCATTCTTTGCCTTCAGTTTGTCTACGCCCTCTTCGTAACTGACGAGAGCATCTACTCGTTCCTCAGAGTCAATCCTGTCCAAAAGCCTCTGATCCACCTTTGTCATCGGGTCTTTTGGTGTGTCTTCGGATACACGGGAAACAACAGGCAAGGTGGCAGCAGTTGTTCCGATGGACAATGATACAACCAGCAGCAGGATGAAGAATCTGCGGCAGACGGAACCAGCTCCATGACACATTCTGACCATTTCATCACTTCTCTATGAAACCAGTTATCAGGCCCCGAGTGACGGCAATATAATAGTCGACCATATCAGCTACGGACTTGGTCTTGATAATCTTCACACCAATCTCGTTCTCCTCCAGAGCGGTCAAACATCGCTCGGCAATCACCTCAAGGGGGTCCTCCGTGAAGACTTTCAATAGTTCACCGCGCTGTAGCACAAACTGTGCCCCTTTCACATTCTCAAGTATCCTTCTGGCCCGTGGGTCCACCTCCTCAAGTACAATACCAACTGCAAATCCTCGGTTTGGCATTGACTCCTTGAGAGTACTGGGCGAACCGTATGAAACTAGGCTCTTTCCTCGCATGAAGACTGCAACCTTGTCGCAGAACTCGGCCTCAACGGGATAGTGGGTGATCACAACCATTGATGTCCCGTACTCTTGATTGATATAGTCTAGGAAGTGCCACAATTCGTTACGGTTGTCGGGGTCTAGACCGCTGGTGGGTTCATCCATGAGTAGCACTTTTGGGCGATGTACAAGCGCAACAGCAATCGAGGTACGTCGCTGTTGACCGCCGCTCAGCTCACTGACCTTGCTATTGCCTTTCTCCAGGATGCCGAAGTCACGCAATAGTGTCTTGCCTTCCTTGATGAGCTGCCATTCGGGAATATCATACTGTTTGCCAAAAGCTACAATATTCTCCAAGGGCGAGAATGTTGAGTAGAGGTAGCTAAGGTCCTGCGGACAATAACCAAAGAAGTAGCGAACCCTCTGAGCGTTCCGTGAGTCTATGCCTGCTATCCTTGCCACACCAGTTGAGGGGATGTCCCCAATTAGAGCCTTAACTGTTGTTGACTTACCCGCGCCTGATTCTCCAATGACTGCTAGCATCTCTCCCTCTTTGAGCGAGAATGTTACGTTCTCGATGATTGTCTTTCCGCTCTTTAGAGTCACCGTGAGGTTCCGAGCCTCCAGAACATTCCGATAGGCTGGAGACTCCTTCCAAGCATACGGTTCAATGTAGATCTTATTCGCGAGGATGGTGAGATTAGGATTGGACCTAGGCCCGAACAGAAATTGTGGTTGTGAAACCTGGTAGATCTTCGGGTCTCCGACACCCTCTTCTGGCTCCACTCTTACTTCCAGATTTCCTTCTGGGAGAATGGGAGCTGGTCCCACAGAAGCACCGACAAGATTGCCCTTAATCATGATGGGGAGTTTGTCTGAGGCTCTCTTACCCCAAACGGTACAAGATATGTCGTGGGCCTTCATCAGTTTTTGGAGGTCTTTTACTGCCTGCTGAAGTTCGGGACCGCTGAAGAACATATCATCTGTCAAATCCCTCTTGAGATAGTTCTGCATTGTAATCTGTGCGGCTGCAACATCTTGGGTAGATGTCGTATTGCTACCTACAGTCAGCACTTGGTCAAGAGGTGTCTTCTTTCTCTTGCGGAGGTCCTCTTCTACACGGACCGCAATCATCCGGGACAGGACTCCCTTCTTGACCTTGAGTACTCTCCCGGAGAATCTGACCTCCTCGCCCGACCCAGTGAGAACACCCTGCACATCGCAATGCACCTCCCTATCATGTCTGCTCAGAACCCAGTCAATCGCCTCTCCGATTCGCGCCCCGGAGAAGTATGACTCTTCCACAAAGGACGGAATCTCTGTGGTGTCTGTTTCTTCCGTAGCATTTCGCTGTACCATATCTATCACCTGTCTATCCCAGTGTGGGCTTCTTTGAGAATATGAACGTGGCAAGCAGTATTGTTCCGACAGAGAACCCAAGGAGCCGCAAAATAGGGTCGAGAACATCCGCCAAGGTCAGTCCTTTGAAGGCCGTATCTATCAAGACTTTCAGTCCCTGATTAAGTGGCATGATTTCATCTATCACGCCGACATCAATGAAGAAGCCCGATAGAATCAGTGTTCCAAAAAGAACGAATAGGAACATCTGGTTGGCCTGTAGCCGAGTGGAGGAAATGGCGGAGATTAGTATCCCCGTAGTCGAGCCGGTAAGGGAGCTCAGACTCATAATGATGATAAGACTCTCAAATCCTGTATTCAGATTCAGATTGAATACAAAGACCCAAAGTGACACCAAGAGCAGCGACTGGAAGAACCCAATCACAACATAGGCTAGGACCTTCGCGACGATTACCTCAAGTCTATTTGTAGGGGTCAAGAGCATTCTTCTCAGCGGCTCATCACCCACTATTGACTGGGCCGAGGTCATTGCTATTCCAAGATAGCTTGAGAAAATGACGATGAAACCTCCAAACGTACTCTCCAGATAGCCCCCCTCAGGGGCAAATTCGATCTCAATGGACGGAAAGACTTCGGAGCGTATCCAGAGCTTCGAGGCTCGGAAAGTGATTGTTGCAGCCTGAACGACACCCATAACCGTACTCTGTTCTATGATCTTGGTTGCATCCATATGGACTAGAACATATGTTGGTTCGTTCACGGTGAGATTGGCCTCAAATCCATCGGGAATCACAACGTATCCCAGTATCTCCTCTTCATACAGATCGTTGAAGGCCTCTTCCGTGCTATTGTATATCCGCAGGTCCGAAGCAATGAGATCCAAGTATGCGGTGAAGTTTTCGGATAAGTCTGCCCCTTCATAGGTTGTTGTGGTGTCTCTGTCGATTAGGCCCAAGCTGATATTGGTTCCTCCAAACGAGTCGCCTGTATCGGTTTCGTTGCCAATATCACCTGTCGAGCCACCAGTGCCCCCACCGCCAATGGCCATTCCTCCCATGGAGCTCTCATTAGTGACCCAGTACAACATCCCTATTAGGGCCGCCGGGAGCAGGAAGATGAGGAAGAGTGCTACCTTATCCTTCACAATAAGGCGTAGCTCTTTCCCTACCATGTTTGTGACCCTTCTCGAGGGCTTTGTGAGAGTCTCTGCCAAGTATATCCTCCTCAATGTCTGGAGAAATCTTCAGACCCTGTTCCGAAATAGGGTAGCTGGCAATTCCTGCCGAGAATCATCCGAACTGTGCTATTAAGGATTTAGCAGTATGAGCCAAAAATCACATGCCAGCCACACCTACCCGACAGATAAATAAAATACGCTTGGCGAAGGGAGGAGAGGAGACATAGCGAATCATGGAAGACCCACAAAGGCTTGATACCTTCAAACGCATGGCTTCTCTGCACAGAATCTCTCTAAACAGTACTGCGTCACTCTCAGATGAGCATGCTGTAGAGGTCCTCCGCAACCGTCTGAACCACGCTATTTATACTCAAGCGGAAGACTGGATGGTTCCAAGGTGGGTCTACAAAGGGAAGTCCCGTTCGCTTGAAGACAGCGATGCCTCTTGTCTTGAAACACTAGACGGGGATTGGGCTTGCCTAGGGGGCAGATACTGCAAACACTATGCTCTTGCTGACAGCTCGGGACTGACCACTGCCCATCCCGAATGTGGATCCATCGATATCTGGCTTGAAGACAAAGAAGAGATACTCTTCCCTGCCATGCTTGATGATGATGACACGCGGCTCCAACTTCTCTCTCCTCATGATCAGATATTCTCGTGGTCGAGAATCAGTGCACCAATGGAGTTCACCAGGCTCATCTATCATTCAGTTGATGGGCAGGGACGTGAGATTCTGATTAACGAGGTGCAAGCACGGAACATCTCGCTGGAGAGGACCACACTGAGGTTCTATGTTGTTCTACGGCCCATGTCTCCCTCTGGATTTGAGCCGATACAAAGAATCGAGTACAAACCCGATAAGAAGCGCGCATTTGTCAATGATATCCTGGCGCTCGAGATGAGTGAGCCGCCCACGAGATCTCTAATGACAACTGCTGACAATCCCAATCTGAGAGATGAGATAGCCACGCTCACAGAGAGAAACGATTTGTCCTATTCTACTGTGCGAGGGCTTGGTACAGCGGTATTTGTGTATGAAGAGGAGATTGCTCCAGCTGGAACCAAGAGCTTCCTTTTCGTATCGCCGTTGGAGAGAATTCAAGTGGATGAGAAGACCCCGTCCTATCCTGCCAATTCCTCTCTACGTGATGACACCGTCGAAAAGTGGTTCGAATACTCTGAAACGACCACATCAGCTTGTTTTCCCAGTCCTGAACTAGATGCTGCCTTTGCGCAGGCCCAAGTGGCTGTGGCAATGAATATAGAGTCTCTTTTCAAAGAGATTGAGCACGGATACATAGGGGATTTCGCCCAAAGCGTGGCTGCAATGTGCAGGATTGGTGCGGCTGAGCAAGCATCCAAGTACTTGGTGTCCGTTTCGGAGAAACCCTCATTACTGGGGCGGCTAAACACCGATGATATTCTTGAGATATCTCAGGCAGCTCTTCTAGTCTATGCTTACTATCATGATCAAACATATCTCTTGAATATCAGACCACTTTTGGCGCGTCTGCAGCATCTTGCTAGTGAGGCGTTAAGGTCTCGCACGCCCAGAGAAACGGCCTTTTCAGAAGACATTCCTGAATCCGAAACTGAATCCCCCTCCGATTTTGAGTCTGATGAAGAAGAGGCGGATGACTGGGTGGAGCGACTGAAGACCGAGATGGACGAGATTCGGGAGGCTGCTGATTCGGAAACTGGCTCACTCAAGCCAGGACCTGATGAGAAACATGACGAAAGCTTCGCTGTCACCTTCGCAGAGTACTCGCGCTTTGTTCGTCTAACCTCAGTTCTTGCGCATCTTCTCACCGTTTCAGAGAAAATAGATGCAATCGACGACCGTGATGTGGCCGATCTACTCACTGGATGTCGAACGAGGACAAACGAAATCGCTGCTCAACTCCGGGGTGATGGAACTCGACCAGATGAGCTTGAATCACTTACTCTTCTCGAGACTGCGTCTCTGTTCGGGGTTGACGACATTGATCAGGAAGTCATGAAACTGGCGGTTGAGTCCCTGAAGATAGTGGGCGACTTCATCCAGACCTCAGGAATAAACCGGAGCCACCATGGGTGTGTCTCTGCTACTCTAGAACTAGGGCACTACTACGCTCGAATGCATGATGGCGATAGTGTGGAGAGAACTCTTGAGGCGATCTCCGGTATCTTCTCTGAATACCAAATGCTACCGGACTTTGTTATCTCAACTCGTCCACTCGAAGTGGCTGGGCAGCGATGTAGCGCAGTCGCATCCGCTCTGCTACTACACCTACTGCTGGATATGGTGGGATATGAAGATGGCCAGGATCTGATTATTCTCCCTGGAATTCCCGACGAGTGGTATACCATTTCCACGCCGCTCACAATCAAAGATTTGCATCTAGAATCAGGGGTTGTCCAGATTGAGGTCGGCATCTCTGCAAACCAGCACCAGATTGATGTGCGGACAGAGTACCTCCCACAGGAGATCGAGGTCCATGTACCAGCTACCAGGGCTATGCCCATGGTAAAGGTCTACGGGGGTGGCATTGCTGGTCGTTTCGAAGACGAGGTGTCTCCCCACATCAGAATCGTGCCACTATCCGACAATATCGTGTTGACCTTTCACAAGTGATTCTCACGACGGAGTAGAGAAGGTACCACTACTGCTATGAGCTACTATAGGCCTGATGCTCCCATGAAACCCGACAGACCCTATCTCATGCTGACGGCAATCATACTCCTCTGGGGGACCAACTACATAGTATCGCGCACCCTGTCAGGGATTGCCCCGGTTAGAGTTTCGGGTCTCTACTATGCCTTGTTTCGCTACCTCTTTGGAACACTCACGATGATTCTGGTTCTTGGTGCTCAGCGCAAGGGCCTGAGTGCAGTATCCTCTGAGATACACCGATACTCGCGCCCATTGGTGTTGAGTGCCCTGCTATCCGCGTTCTTCGTCATCACAACACACGTGAGTGCCGAGTTCATTTCCTCCGGGACAACTTCAATCATCATCAATCTTAGTCCTATCATTGTCCTTCTGTTTGGGATCGTCATCTTGGGCGAGCATCTTACTCAGAGGAAGGCTGCTGGCTTCGTTCTTGGTCTGGTGGGGGGTCTCATATTTCTTTGGAATTCGATTGGTCTATCAGCGGGAGTCACATATGGTATTCTACTGGCTCTAGGAGGTATGCTCTCTTGGGCCGGCTACACGATTACTCTGCACTACCTGAAGGGTGCTGACCCCTACATAGTGATGACCGTGAAGCATGTTGCATCTACTTTCATGATTCTGCCCATCATCTGGCTTGTGCTCGCTGATGGGTCTAGCCTCATTCTCATATGGGATATCTGGACTGTTATGGGGCTGCTATTTGCCGGTGTCCTCGCCTCGGGGCTTGCCTATCTGCTGTACTTCTCCGCCATTGAGTCTCTTGGCGCTCCGAGGGCATCTTCCTTCCTTTTTCTTGTCCCGTTTGTGAGTGTGGCCGGCGATTTTGTGCTGGGCGAACCGCCTGCATTCGTTACTCTTGCCGCAGGGTTGATTGCTGTCATTGGTGTTGGGCTCGTCAAGATGTCTGAGGCTAATGAACAGAAGTAACCGAACCTGGGGATTTCATCTAGCTCTCCGGAGGTTGACTGATAGAATGAGTAATATACTCTGATTTCAACGCTAGCGCCTCTAACGGGGTGCTGAATTTGGCAACGGAGCAGGATTGGTTCAGAAAAACACCGGCAGAAACGCTGAAGCATCTTGACACATCGGAATCAGGGCTGACCGAGACTGAGGCTGCTGAAAGACTCGAGGAATATGGCCCAAATGAGCTCGAAGAGGTTAGGCGAGTCAGTCCTCTTCAGATGTTTCTGGAGCAGTTTGCCAATCCGATGGTCATCATCCTGCTCTTTGCCATTGTAATATCGGTTGTCACTGTGCTGCTCCACGGGAGTCACGAGGAAGAGGGTTTCATCGATGCAATCGTGATATCCGCCATTGTAATCATCAATGCCGTATTTGGATTCGTGCAGGAATACAAATCTGAGCAAGCATTGGAGGCTCTGAAGGACCTCTCGGCTCCCATGGCTGTTGTCAAGCGTGGTGGTGAATGGATGGAGCTAGAGGCGCGAAGCCTCGTGCCCGGTGACATAATCTCCCTTGAAACGGGGAATATCGTGCCAGCAGATGCCCGTCTTCTCTCTGCGTCAGGACTAGCTATCGATGAAGCCCCTCTGACTGGCGAATCAGTTTCGGTTCAGAAGACCGTTGAGGCGATTCCCGCCAAGAATCCTCCTCTGGGTGACATGGTCAATCTTGTCTTTCAGGGTTCGGTCGTGACATCGGGGCGGGGAACCGCAGTTGTCACTGCCACGGGAATGAGGACCGAATTCGGCAAGATTGCCCGTCTGGTTCAGGAGAGCGAACAGGAACTCACCCCGCTCCAGCACGATCTTGAAGATCTCGGACGAAGACTGGGTGTCATTGTTCTTCTCCTCTCCATTGTTGTCTTCATCGCTCTAGTGTTTGTCAACGCATCCTATGACTGGAATGAGGCCCTCTTCGTTGCCATTGCCGTGGCGGTTGCAGCCATACCTGAGGGCCTGCCCGCTGTAGTCACAGTAACCCTCGCTATCGGCGTCAGTCGGATGGTAGAGAAGAATGCAATTGTGCGACGATTGCCCAGTGTTGAAACCCTTGGCTCTACTACACTGATTGCCTCGGATAAGACGGGAACCATCACCAAAAACGAGATGACGGTTCGTTATGTCTACCTTCCATCAGATAGAGTGACGATTTCAGGAACAGGATACTCCAAAGACGGCCAATTCCACGATGCCCCTCGTCCTGGTGACTGTATAGACCTCTCCGAGATGGAACAGACATTCGATGTGACACAGAGTCCCGAGTTACAGATGCTACTGAAGACCGGACAACTCTGTTCCACGGCAACCCTGTCTTCAAATCCTGATGATGCCTCCAGCTGGAGTGTCATAGGTGACCCCACCGAAGGGGCTCTTCTTGTTGCAGCTGAGAAGGCAGGTCTGAGCATGAAGGCGACCAGATCCGGATATGAGGAACTGACGGAGTTCTCCTTTGATTCGAAACGGAAGAGAATGACCACGGTATACCGTGATGATTCGGGGAAGACCTGGGCGTTTTCGAAGGGAGCGCCAGAAGTAATCCTAGAGCGGTCCAGCAAGATTCTCGTGGGTGGCAGTAAAGAAATACTAGACACGACACGCCGTGCCAGGATTCTCAAAGCCAACGCAACAATGGCCGGCTGTGCGATGAGGGTCCTCGCTCTGGCCTACAGGAAACTGGATGGGGTCCCACCGGCGTGGAACGAGGATGAGGTGGAGTCCGAGCTCGTGTTTGTAGGGCTTGTCGGTATGATTGACCCTCCGCGAGAAGGAGTGGTTGAGGCTATTGCCAAGTCACGCTCGGCGGGAGTACGGCCCATGATGATCACCGGAGATCATGCCCTGACGGCGATAGCAATTGCTAAGAGCGTCGGTCTGACAGAATCTGATCTTGGAGCAGTCACAGGGTCGGAAATCAGTGAGATGAGTGACGAAGAGCTCGACCGTGTCGTACGGGAACGTGATGTCTTCGCGCGAGTCGCACCTGAACACAAACTGCGCATTGTTCAAGCCTTGAAACGCCAGAATCAAGTGGTTGCGATGACTGGCGACGGAGTGAACGATGCTCCTGCCATCAAGAAGGCCGATGTCGGAATCGCTATGGGAATCCGTGGGGCAGGAGTTACCAAAGAGTCTGCAGACTTGGTGTTGACTGATGACAACTTCAGTACAATAGTTGCGGCTATCGAGGTTGGGCGTGAGATATATGCCAACATCCAGAAGTTCGTTAGGTTCCTCCTCTCAGCCAATGCCGGTGAGGTGCTTCTCGTTTTTCTCATGGCCATGCTCGGATTGCCCATACCCCTGACACCCGTAGAGATTCTGTGGATTAACCTCGTCACAGATGGACCTCCTGCTCTCGCTCTGGGCTTTGATCCTCCTCCAAAGGGCATCATGGAACGTTCTCCTCGACGACCGGGAAGTAAGATGCTTGACAAGGCGATGATTCGGATGATTCTCTTGGGGGGAATTCTTGCCACCTTTGCTGCAAGTTCGATTTACATATACACCCTGTGGGCTGTCATCGGTTACATTCCCGGTATCACAGGTCCCGCGGTAGACTGGATGTTGCCATTGTATGCGGATGCTCTCACACTGTCTCGGACCGCAACCTTTGCCACGATGGTGTTGTTCCAGCTTCTATGGGTGTGGAACTGCAGAGATGATAGGAATCCTGTCTGGCGGACGAACATCAGGGG
>SDNO01000168.1 GCA_004524435.1 Candidatus Thorarchaeota archaeon
GGCCAGGGTGAAGACGTCCCCAAGCTGACCGTTGAACGATGAGAGTATGTAGGCGCTCTTGCCGGCAAGCCAGCTGGCACAGAAGGCGCCTGAGCGTTTGCCCTTTCGCACCTCGCTGTCGATGTGATGCTTCTCGAACATCTCATCAACCCATTGACCAACTTGCGCGTCAAAGCTAGTGTAGGCACCAACGACTTCGTCACGAGTTTCGTGCCGCCCATACTTCTTCTCGGGTGCATTGGGTAGAGGTGCGACAATGTCCCAGTTGCCCAGTCTCTTCAGGTTCATCATCTTGGCTTTCATACGGAGGTAGTCACGATACAGGTCAACGTTGGCCTCTATGGTCTCCATCAGAGCATCGATAGCCTCCTTGTGGACATCATTGGCAATTAGACTCTGGGTCATGGAGGACTCATAGTTTCTCAACTGGCACATTTGAAGATGGTCAGAGCAGACAGAGCGTATGGCGCTGGCCCACAAGATGTCATCCTCTCCAAGCCCCTCATAGACAGTCTTGTTTGCCCGCTTGCGGACATCACGGTCGGTGTGCTGATAGAGACCGATGATCTCACCGTAGGGCATCGTCTTCTTCTCACCATCGATTTCTATATCGAATGTACGAGTAGACAACCAGTCGCCTTGCAGCTGCTGCCACGCATTGATCCCGTTCTTGTCCTTGGTGATGATGAGCTGCTCCTCTTTTTCGGAGAGCATGTGAGGGATGCGTCGTTTGATTCGCTTAAGGTAGTGGTTGTATTCACTGAGTTTCGGATCATCCACAATCTCAGGTTTCTCAGAGAGCAGCTCGCCAATCTCTAGGTCTAGGAACGCCATGGCCTGTCCGATCTTCATACCCGCATTCCTGGCAGTGTCGAAAAGACGCTTCGCAGTATCCGTTGTCGAATCTGCAGAATACATGAGAGAGCTGAACATGAATGGACCTTCGAACTCGAGCTCCATCTCATCTTTCCTTTCCAGCACTCTGAGCAACCCGTCTGCATCGGTCTGGTCAATCTTGCCTCTATACTCATCACGGAGCTTCCGTGCCTCATCAACAGCCCTATTCATCTCCTCGACGATTGAATCTGGCTCGGAGTCTTTCACGAGTTGGGTTAGATCCCATCTCATTTCTTCAACAGTCATGACAATCAACGAGTTGGTGGCCTAGCTAACTCCTTATGAGTTCTACGAACATGACGTTCTTTAAAACAGCTCACCCAGAATGCCGTTAATCAGCACTATCATCCCAGGGACTTCCGTCTGCCGGATGTTGATCTCGACCTTTTCACACCATAAGCACCGAGAACCACAACCAAGACGAATGCAGCTATGGCTAAAATCCCCACTAGCGATTGAGGTGAAGAGATGCTAGGCAGAACGATGAAAGGCCCAACCAGATTGTCAGGTGAAGAAGCTGAAAAGGCTGTACTCCCGGTGCCGTTATGGTAGTATCCTACAACAGTCAACGAGAAATAGCATTCAAGACCGTTACCGGACCCTGATAGGAAGAATTCACGAGTCAGGTTGACATGGATGGCACCTGTAGCTGGACTGGAGGGCAAAAAGGTATCCGCTGCCAAGAGGGAATAGGAACCACCGGTTTCTCTGCTTTGGAGAGCAATCACAACTTGAGTCACTGAAACGTTTACGTATGTCGAGTCAAAAGGCGTGACGCCGAGTTCCACTTCCACATCTTCGCCAAAAGGAGAGGTCCAGGTTTCAGGCCCCTCTATCTGCACGAACACCTGAACTCCATCCGCGGTATATGAGGTAGGACCATATGTCGCTGCCAATGCAGTGCCGGGAAGGATCAGTAGTACAAGGGCATACACGACAAGCAGATAGCGATTCATCGGATGAGCATCTCCACCCAGATTGCGAGGCCAGGGCTCTTATGTCTGACTACTCAAGCCACTTCGTCTAGCCATTCGAGAACTTGGCAATATGCTTGTATTCTGTTCGCGAGCTTCGCCAGTCCGTGGCCTTCGTCAGAGAAGCGAAGCATCTTCACGGGAATCCCCTTCGATTTGACCTGCTCATAGATCTGAATTGACTCGCTCAAGGGGACCCGCTCATCATTATCGCCTTGGATGATGAAGAGGGGGCAAGAGATTCTGTCCACCTGGTTGATCGGGCTGATCCGCTCTAGTGTCGCTCTGTCTTCGCTTAGACTTCCATACTCCGCCTCTCTCAGGGGACGACGCCAGTCTGCCGTGTTCTTCAAGAACGTCACAAAGTTGGATATGCCGACGATGTCAACACCTGCCTTCCAGATATCCGGGTGCTCGGTAATAGATGAGAGCACTGCAAATCCACCATAGCTGCCGCCATAGACCACCAACCGAGTTCCATCGATATCCCCATCAGAGGCCTCTATTCTGGTGGCCAAGGATTTGATGTCTTCGATTGAATCGAGGCGCTTCTCAACGTTGTCAAGGTCCATATACATTCGACCATATCCTGTTGAGCCGCGGATGTTTGGTGTGACAACAGCATATCCTGCTGACAGATAGAATTGAATAACAGGTTGGAAAGAGGGGCGAATCTGTGATTCCGGACCGCCGTGGATTATGAACAAGGCGGGCCAGCCTTCATCTGGTCGATGGCCTCTGGGCACATACTTGAAGTACGGAACGCTGAGTCCATCGAAGCTCTCAAAGCGATGATGGGTCGCGTCAACGAAGTTCTTCGGGTTCAATCCAGCTAGGCTGACGTCTGTAGCCTTCCACCAACCACCAACCTCTGTGTCACAGACCCAGATATTGGTTGCTTCAGTCGGGGAAGAGAGTGTCACCGCTAGACGAGCACCCTCTGGAGAAAGGCTCGCCGAGAAACTGAAAGAACGGGCATCACCCGAAACGATAGTCCCGTCAATAGGCAGTTCAATCTCTCGTAGACCCTCAACTCCGTCTCTCTTGAACTCGCCTGCATAGAGAGAACTGTAACCTTCCTGATTGTTGAAGAAGAACGTAGTAGCACTCTGCTTGACGTATACGGCCTCTTCCATTGGGTGTTCGAGTTTCTCTTCAATCTGAACGATTTGCTGGAAGTCTCCGTTGAGACCTAACAGTGCCAGCCGATTGAGATCAGAGCCATAGTCTGTGGCAACTAGGAGAGTTTCGGAGTCGACAAACCTGATTGCATTCCAGCGTTCTGTTATGTCACTCTGAAGTTCTCCAGTAATGCTCGATACATCTCCATCCTCCCAAAGCAATAACTCGTGGTCGACATTCCCTCTGAATCTATGCAAGACAATCTTGTTCTCGTCGTCCGAAAGCGTATCCACCGACACGATTCCCTCTTCAGGCTCGAAAATCTTGACACCCTCATTTTCAAGAACCGGATGTTCATGGTAGTAGATGTCCAGCCGCGATTTATCGTCTATGTTTGCCATGTAGTAAAGTCGCTTCTCCCCAACCGCATTGATTCTGTGCTTTGCTTCCAAATCTGAGGTTAGCCATTTCAAGTCATAATCATTACCAATATGTCCAATCTGGAAGTTCTCATTGCCTCCTCGATCTCGAGAGAACACAACACCCCCGTCTGGAAGGTAGCGTGGTGCCGTACAACGATCCTCCTCGAATGTCATTCTAGTCGGCCAGAATGTCAGTCCTTTTTTGATAGGCACCGAATAGACCTGATACATACCCGGTGCATCATAGGCAAAGACAATCATGTTCTCCTTAGGGTGCCAGAGGGGGCCTCCTGCAGTTTCTATGGCGAGGTATTTCTCAGAGTTTCTGCGTGAGGAAGGCATGTTTGAAACTCCAGCCTCGCACCCCTAATAGATTTACTCATCCTCTGGGAGAAGCTGGATGCTGTCACATCAGCCCTATAGAGATTTAATGTGCCAAGGCCTA
>SDNO01000049.1 GCA_004524435.1 Candidatus Thorarchaeota archaeon
AAGACGTGGCCAAGTAGTCATTCTTTGGGCATTCGAATCAGTACGATGTTCTTGTTGGTGGGGACGCCAACATGGTTGGCCACAGTCTCGCACTTCGTACGCATAACATGGACAATGGGAGCAGGAAGCTCGAGCTCGGTGATCGATTCATAGTTCCCCATGCCTTTCGCCACAATCAAGTCTGTTGAGTAGAGCGCCTCCTTGAATTCTTCTGAGGCCCGTTCAAGATTCACGCCTATGGCAGGGGCGCCAGTGCCGTGGACTTCATCTGCGTATTTATCGAGTCCGACAGCCTTTGCATCATCCATCGTTGCATCATTCAGAATGGGCCCGCCCTTGACAAAGGCGATGACCCGGGTGCCCATCTTTCTCATCTCCGAGATGAGAATCATGTCAAGGACAACCTCACCAGCATTGTCCATGAGATAGAGCGCCTCTTCTGATTCTGCGCATAGATTGCGGAACTCCTTGACTTGGTCCACAGCCAGGTCATGTTCAACATTGTCGAGAATATGTCTAAGCTCATCTAGGCTGAAGTCCCGACCCGATACATCAAACTCGATTGCGTTTGCGGCCGCAGCTATTAGGGCGGCACGGCGAAAGCGGGCCTCAGGAGTGCTCTCCTCGTCTACGAGCTTCTGCAGGTCAGGAAGAATGGAGAGCGCCATCTCGTTCGACATCACCTTAAGCTCGGCATAGGGGTCTTTGCCCGTCATTCGCTGAACAAGCAGATCACGGTCCGTACCAATATGGCTGGGCACGCAGTCCTCATTCAGGTTCTCACCGAGAAACTCGGTCATGGCGGTGATGACACGCATCTGGAGCTCTGGGTCATCGGTGGCCAGCTTCACCTGTTTGACGGCCCGTTCCAAGAGACAATGTACACACTGGAGAGACACTTTCATCTGCATCAACACGCGGCCCATGAACCACTGAGTGAAAAATGGCACGGAAGAGGACTATTTGATGGGCTCGATGAGTCCCTTCAGGACCTTCACGGGATCGTCAGACTTTGCGACTGCCGATGCAAGCAAGACACCTTGAGACCCAAGCTCGATGGCAGACTCAACGTCCTTTCCAGTTGAGATTCCAGCACCACAGAGAATCACAACATCCTCATTGACTTTGCGAATCTTCTCCACGGTTCCAGTGATGATCTCAGGCTGTGCATCAGAGACTGAGATTCCGGTTCCAATCAACTCAGGAGGCTCAACAGCCACTGCGGATGGCTCCAGCGACGCAGCAGCAACGCTGACCATAGGATTGTTTGTACACACAATAGTGTAGAGCTGGAGATCCTCAGCCTTCCGGATTGAAGCCTCTATGTCTGCCAGTTGCATCCTGTTCTCAGAGTGATTGAGCAATGTACCAGAGCACCCGCTCTCTACCAGTGTTTCTCCAATCACGTGACCCGTGTATCGACCCGGTTCGCCGGGATCCATGTGCTGTGCAAAGACTGGAATATCCACAGCACGACTGACGCGATAGAGATCGGGCGTTTGGGGAGCAACTACTATTGAAACATCATACTCCTTCGCTACTTTCTCACAGTCTTGAGCCAACAAGACTGCTTTCTCGCCAGTAGCCTGTGGATATGTCTTGAAGTTGATTGCGATTACGGGTAGAACGATCTTGTCCATGCTTCTCTCCTCTACCGAACTGCACCAATAAGCAGCTTCAGCAAAGGAACTCGCGCATAGCCCCTCCTATTAAGATTGCTAATGTCCTTTCGTAGGGTGATCTTGACGAACTTGCCGGGTTGGGGATTCTTGTAGTGCTCTAGGTATATGTCTGAAAACTCCTCGAAATTCGCCGCGCCAAGCAGTTCTTGGGCAGTCTCGTTGGATATCCGAATGTGAGCATCTTCATCGGATACAGCTCCGGTACCGACTTCAACATCACCCATCTCAGGCTTCCGTACCCAGATACGCTCCCCTAGAACCATGAACTCGAGAGCAAAAGAGTCAGTATTCTCCATATCTGCGGCAATCTCATCGTCATTGAACATGTATTCAAGACGCTCAAGGAAGGCTGAATGATAGGGGATTGTTCCGCCAACCTTGACAATGGCCTCCTCTTGGGCCGTTTCCTCAGTCGCTTCTTCCGTCTCTTCTTCGACCTCTGACGCCGCTTCTGGTCCCTCAACGGCCTCTTCAGCCTCAGTCTCTTTCTCGACTGCTTCTTCGGCCTCTTCGTCTTCATCGTCCTTTTTCCGTCCAAAGATTCTACGCAAGACCATTACAATAACTACTCCTTTGTCAAATGCCATATCTGCAGGTCAACGTTACTCACGCGTCGGTGAATACGCATTCGCCTGACGGATGGATACTTCTCAGCACTGAAAAACTTAGCTCAGTTATACACTAGCGGGGGGAGGGCTGAGTCTCCGAGCCGGCGTCCAGATCAACGAGTTGCTCCAGTTGAGCAATGAGAGGGAGAGTACTTGTCTGCCGTTTCTCGCCCCATAGTTCGTCCACAAGAAGGTCTCGAATCGCTATGCGAATCACTTCGCTTCGATTGGGGTACATACCCCTCTTGATGAGTTTGTCCACCCCATCAACATAGGACTCGGGCATGCAGATTGTGACGACTTTCATATTCTTCTCCAGCCTATCAAGAGCTGATGAGTCTAATATAGGGGTGTAGAATTGGAGTGCGTATCCAGATAATACTCACTAAGAGTGCTCATTCATTCGGGATTGGACACACTTAACACGGGAGATACGTCTTCCGCCAATATCAGAAGAAACGATATTGAGTTGATGACGATGGGAAACAAAGGGAAAGTCCGAGCCAGTCATATCTTGGTTCAGAAACACAGCGATGCACTGAGGATCATCAGTCGACTGAACGAGGGGGAATCTTTCGACAAGCTAGCCAAAGAATTCAGCGAGTGTCCCTCCCGAAAGAAGGGTGGCGACCTGGGGTGGTTCGCACGGGGACAGATGGTCAAAGAGTTTGAGAGAGCTGTCTATGACATGAACGTAGGTCAGACCACACACGACCCCGTCAAGACAAAGTTCGGCTATCATGTCATTCGACGGACGGGCTAGAACAGCCTCAGTTCTCGTGCAGCAGGTTTGCATCAGCTGCTCTTGATGTATTGGAACATAGAATGAAAGCGGAAGCAAGGACTCCAATCCTTGCTTCACGAGATTTCTCTGTTCTACCGATGACTCTTCCTTCTTCTTCTATTTCTTCTCAGGGACTATCTCTTCCTCTGTGAAGCGAGTTTCGCACTTGCTAAGAACACTTGGAAGTGTAGTGTACTCCATGTCGAGGTCGTGTAGTCTGTGAGGCATGAACGGACCATGACGACGTAGATAGTCGACAGCCTCCATGGCGCGCTGTCGCGTGCTGTCGAAGGCAACATCTTCGAAGAAGTCAATTGGACCGAGGAGTTCCCCATTACTGATCTGGAAGCCCAATCCAATGACCCGCGGTGGACCATCGAAGCGGGTACAGCGTGAGTCTTTGAGCGCAACAGGCATCAGTGGACCGATATGCGAGCCCCGCATCCAGCCTGAGACCAGATGTGGAAGAGTGAAGGCCTCAAGGACTTCGCCCATGGCCGGAAGACCAGAGTGTGCCCGTATAATGGCCACTGGATCATCCTTGCCGATGTACTTGCCAGCGATTTGGTGAAGCTTGTCAGTGCTGACTGCTGCCGCAACCATTCCATCACGACGATAGATCTTCTTGATTGTGTAACGGCCTGTGCTACCAATTAGTGCGAGAAGGTCATACATCTCTTCGGGACAGGCCATATCAACGTAGCAGGGCACCTCTTTCTTGATGTCCTGAACAATGAATCGGAACCCATCGTGGAAGTTCGGATCGATGACCAAGCCTGCTGTACAGAAGGGATCTGCAAACATCCGGAAGAGCGGGAGGTTAAATGCCCCAGGCTCTGTCTTGTCTGCCATGAATATCGCAAAGGGCTCTGACTTGCGTTCTTCAATGGTCATCTCTGCGGAACCGGGGCCCTGTCCCTTTACGTTTCCACTGAATGTGTCAGCAAGGATGTCCTGTCCTGCTGCATAGATCTTCTTCTTCCGACCTAGCTCCGCGCCTTCGATGAATGTATCCCAGGCCAACTGATGAACATCCTCATTGTCCTCGCCCTTGTCATGAGTCATGATCAGCTCCAGGTCATCACCTGCGTGAGTCACATAGAAGTCTTTGATGATCTTCTTGTCGACTGCTTCTCTTAATCGCTTCCTCGCCAGTTCCAAGAGGAAGTCTGGAACAATCACATGCCCAGCAAGAGAACCAATGTCTGCTTTGATTACGCTAATAGTGGTTTCAACCATTCTGAAGTTGCTCCTGATTCTATATTCTTGATCTGAGAGCTGAGCATCGCTCTCACGGGGGCGTCGGACCCGAGAGTCCCGCCTAATAGGCGTGTTGGAAGCTCGTCGACTTCTCTTCGCCCTCATCTGTGGAACTGTTATACATCCATATAATAGTTTGGAGAAACTATTGTTAAACCGAGCTAACTATTCCCGCATCAGCTTCTTGAGTTCGCCGGTGATTCGAAGAGCATCCTCCCACTTGCGCTGCCAGAGGTTGCGCCCAAAGATGAGGCCCGTAGCGCCTCCATCCAGGCAGGCCTTCGCACGATGAAGAAGGTCCTCGTCGCCGAGCTTACTGCCTCCAGAGAACAGGACCATTGTCTTTCCGGCAGACTCAACGACCTTCTTGACACGCTCCTCATATGTCAGTTCCAATTCATTGTAGGGCGACGGTTGCTCGGCACGGAGCTCAGGGTTGTCCTCCGGAACATTAAGTTTCACCACATCAGCACCAAGCTCACAGGCGACCCGTGCAGCATAGTCGACTGCATAGAGCGAGTTGCGTCCACCCTTCTTGGCTACTGCCTGCCCACGAGGGTACGACCACATAATGACAGGCATCCCAAACCGCTCTGCCTCCGCTCTAACGCTGTTGAACTGCATGATATCTGCATGCTGATTTGGACTGCCCACATAGAGGGTATATCCCACAGCATCAGCCCCGATTCTCACCGCATCCTCAACGCTTGAAGTCAGGGGCGACAGAGCATGACTGTCAGATGGAATCCGTGTCTTTCCGTTGACCTTGAGAACTATGGGGACTTCGCCAGCGTATTTTCGGGCATACTTCTCTGCCAGTCCGATATGCAGGGCGATGCCAGAGTAGCCTCCTTCTTTCGCCAGCTTGAACTGAAAATCTGGATCTGCTGACTCAGGGTGGGGAAAGAAGTCCACGGGGCCGTGTTCAAGGCCTTGGTCTATAGGAAGTATCAGCATGTGGCCGTTGCCTGGGCCATATTCATATAGTAGCCGCTGAAGACGAACTCTCTTTCCAAGGCTCAGGTGCTCGAACTCATCAAGTTTCTTCATGGTTGTCCACCAAGCCATGACTACGTGACTACTTATGTCCTATGCAGTCATTTTCAGATCATCAGAAAGCCACAAATGACACCAATACCATTGATGTTCGTGATGCACAATGAATGATGAGAAGGTATCGGCAACCAGACCAGAGACCCCGGAGCGACTTCAATACCATCTCGAGGTCGGAGAGGATGATGTTGCCCAAGTGGTTCTGCTCCCAGGAGACCCTCAACGCGTTGAGAGAATTAGCTCCTTCTGGGACAAGCGTGAGGAGGTGGCACATCACAGGCAGTTTGTCACCCATACAGGTACCTACCAAGGGGTCCCAATCTCGGCATGCTCCACAGGTATTGGAGGACCTGGTGCGGCCATAGTCGTAGAGGAGCTTGCCAATGTTGGAGTCAGGGACTTCATCAGGGTCGGGTCGACTGCTACGCTGAAAGAAGATATCGAGATAGGAGACCTGATCATTTCAACGGGGGCGGTGAGGCTGGAGGGAACAAGTCGACAATATGTTCGACCGGAATACCCAGCAGCCCCATCCCACGAGGTTGTCCTTGCGTTGATGGAGGCCGCAGACAGTCTTGGCTATGACTATCATCTTGGTATCTCAGCATCCACAGACTCATTCTATCTGGGACAGTCCCGACCGGGGTTCGGCGACTACACCCAGAGAGAGAGCCGTGAATTGATTGAATATCTCACCAAGGCGAATGTTGCGAACTTCGAGATGGAGGCAGCGACCATCTTCACCCTTGGGAGCATCTACGGTTTTAGAACGGGAGCAGTGTGTGCAGTCTACGCTAACCGGGTCAAGGACGAGTTTGCCGTGAAAGGGGAGGAGGCTGTGATCAAGTGCGGTAATGAGGCCGTCCGAATACTCGCTGAGATAGACGAAGAGAAGGAAGCCTCAGGGAGACGTTATTGGCATCGTGGTGTAGAACGTAGGTAGTGGCTATCTGCCTACATAGTAGTAGTTCCCAGCAGCCTTCTGCTCTTGGTCCAAGCGGGAATCCCTCTTGTTCACACGGGGTCGACCGGTCTGTGGGTCTCTTCTGAAGGTGACTTCCATTCGCTTCAGAAACATGTTCATTCCGGTCTTGAGAGTCAGTACAGAGGAGGCAACGCCTCGCTTGCCCGGTGTGCCATCAAAGACGACCATGCTGTCGCTCATGTAGTCCGCCATGAGGATAGAGTGCTCGACCACAAACGCAGTGCTCAATTTGGCCTGAATCGTGCGCCTGATAGCAGCTGAGGTTGCAAGACGCTGCTCGATATCCAGAAACGCAGAGGGCTCGTCAAGCAGGTAGATGTCAGCGTCCTTGGCAAGACAGGCTGCAATAGCAGCACGCTGCAGTTCTCCTCCGCTGAGATCGGCCACAGCATGGTCCAGAAGATGGTCCAGTCCAAGCTTGTTCACCACGGAGGTCTTGAAATCAGGGGTGTCTGCTGTGGAGCCTCCTGCCTCGCGTAGGTACAAGCGAACAGTGCTGGGATAGTCTTGGCTGATATACTGCGGCTTGTAACTCACCTTCAGCTCGAAGCCGCTTCTTGTCGTTGTGGGGATCTCGCCCTCGTCAGGTTCCAGTTCTCCAGCCAGCATCTTGACAAAAGTTGTCTTGCCAATTCCATTGGGACCCAATATGCCAACCAGCTGCCCCTTGGAGATCTTGCCGCCTCTCACTTTGAGTTCGAAGTTCTCAAAGCGCTTGACAATATCGCCATACTCCACCAAGGTTTCTGCCCCGGCGAACTCCTGATCTTCTCCGGTCATGCCCTTGAAGGAGATTGAGGTATCACGGAAACGCATGTTCTCGTCAGGGATATAGCCATCAAGGAAGATATTCACGCCCACCCTAGTGGTATGGGGATGCGATACAATACCGTAGACTCCAGGTTCGCCATAGAACATGCAGACAAGATCAGAGACATAGTCTAGAATTGAAAGGTCGTGTTCCACCACAACCACCGTCTTTCCGCGTTCAGAGAGATCGCGTATTGCACGGGCCACTCGGAGGCGTTCCCGAACGTCCAAGTAGGCGGTTGGTTCGTCAAAGAAGTAGATGTCACCATCACGCACAATCGCAGCCGTAATGGCCACACGCTGGAGCTCACCGCCACTGAGATGTCTGACTTCTCGGTCCCAAATATCACCGAGACTCATATCGTCCTTCAGTTCGTCCAGCCGACCGCTCTCATCTGTCGATTCCAGCAGGTCACTGATAGGTCGCTCAGCAATCGACTTCATTCTCGGGAGCTCAGTGATGGTCTGTGGTTTGTGAACGGCCGTAATATCCCCTTTCTGCATCTTCTCAAAGAAGGGCTGCAGCTCAGACCCCCGATACTCCCTGATAATCTCCTCCCAGTCAGGAGGTTCTTCGATTCTGCCAAAATTCGGGCGTATCTCTCCTGCAAGAATGCGGATGGCTGTGGTCTTTCCGACACCGTTGGGTCCTATGAGTCCTAGGACCTGACCCTCTTTGGGGATAGGTAGTCGGAAGAGCTGGAAGGCGTTCTTGCCATATCGATAGCTCGTATCAGTTTCGAGTTTCTCGGGAAGATTGACAATGCTGATGACATGGTAGGGACACTTCTTAACACAAATGCCCTCGCCAGAACAGAGTTCTTCCACGATGACAGGAGGCTTGTCGGGACCGTCCGGAAAGATGACTGTCTCGTCGCCAGTGCGGACTCTTGGGCAGAATCTCCTACACTCGTGAGTGCAGTCCTTCGGTCTGCATCGTTCTTGATCGATGACAGCAATTCGCATGGTCTTCACTGCTCCTGGGTCAATCCGGACTCTGTTGACTCTGAATCGTATATAGCGCTTTGGCTCTAGCGGGAAGTGCTGACTCGGAAAACCTTTTGTGAGTAGAGGACTGCCTTGGTGATGAGTTTCACAATGAGCCTACTCGACAGACTACTGAATCTATTTGGCCGAGGATCAGGAACCCTTCTTGGTGCCATCTCACATCCAAGCGACCTACTGGATCTTGTCTATCAGGTCAGAAACCAGACATATCAGAGAATCACGGGGAAGAACATTCCTTCATTCTATGTTCCAAGGCCGAAACAGAGGCAAGAGGAGAGTACAAACCTCTCCCATTTGAGAAGGCTAGTCAGAAAATAGTCAGGCTCTTTTCCTTTTGTGTGTACATCGTGAAACTAATGTGGGTATGAAGGACTCCTTCAACGAGGCAGTATTCCCTTGACCGACTTCGTCTGTAATCACAATGGCAAGTGTGATGACGTAAGGGTCTGCTGTACCCAGACCGAGATGACACTCACCCACGAAGACCTCGAACGGATAGAGGCATTGGGGTATTCCCGCGATGATTTCATGGTCGCGGCAGAAGACGGATTCTCAGAACTGAGGAATGTCAATGGCCTATGCTTCTTCTATGACAAAGACAGGCAAGAATGCCGTATCTACGAAGACCGTCCGGAGGGCTGCAAGTACTACCCCGTGGTATATGATGTCAGCAGGGACAGGTGTGTTGTTGATCGGGATTGCCCCTCTTGGGAAACCATGGATGCGACCACAATACGGAAGCTCTGCCCAAAGGTCAGAGCCCTCGTGAAGACACTGATGAAGGAGGCCGCTGAACGTGAGAGATAGGGCAGACCTACACACTCACTCCAATGTCTCTGATGGGATAGATCCACCTGCACACTTGGTTGAGATGGCAGAGGAGTTGGAGCTGGGAGCTGTTGCGCTGACGGACCATGACACACTCGACGGCCTAAAGGATTTCCTGAGCACGGGTCATAGCGACTGTGTGAGACTTGTGCCCGGGGTTGAGATAAGTACAACCTATCGGGAGAAAGAGGCGCATCTGCTTGGTTATTTCGTCCCGCCTGATGCAATCCGACTGCAGAAGAGATTGAGGTGGCTGGAAGATGTCAGAAAACGGCGCTTTCCCAAGATGGTGGACCGGCTTGAAGAGCTAGACATCGAGTTCTCAGATGAAGACATTGAAGACGTCCTAGAGGGGGTACAGACGCCAGGAAGACCTCATCTGGCCAGACTTCTAGTGGAGAGTGGAGTGGTCGAGGACACTGTCGAGGCCTTCGACATCTATCTGGGAAAGGGACGACCCGGCTACGTGAAGAAAGACCTGATGGATATTGAGGAGGGCATAGACCTCCTGAGAGAGACTGGAAGCGTACCCGTATTGGCCCACCCCTTCACGGTGAAACTGGACGCCCTTGATGATGACCTGAAGGACCTGAAAGATATGGGCATGCTAGGCATCGAGGTCCACTACGAATACGGTCACCTTCACCTCAATCCAGACAATGAGAGACTGGCACGTATAGCGGAGAAACTGGACCTCATCCCGACAGGCGGCAGTGACCATCATGGTGATCAAGAGAGGCAGCTGATTGGAAGCGTCACCGTTGATATGGAGATTGTAAACCGCCTATCTGATGCCTCAGTAGAGTTAGGTGGAGCTGGACTTGAGATGGGGCGATGAGATATGACCAAGTTCGTAGTGGATGCCATGCTTGGCAGGGTGGCACTCTGGCTTAGATTGACTGGAAATGACACATACTACTCGCCAGATGCCGAGGATGAGAAGCTGCTCACTCTGGCACAGGAAGAGAACCGTGTCCTGCTCACTTCAGATGGTGACCTCCACCAGCGGGCTCTGAAGCAGGAGCTGGAGAGTCGTCTTCTCAGGGGAGAAGTGGACGACAAGGTTGCTGAGGTCTTCGAGACCTACGATATCAAACCCCGAGTGGACACTTCGACGGCAAGATGCTCCAAGTGCAACGGCAGTCTACGAGTGCTACAGGGTGAGGAGAAGAGAGAGATCAAGGACAAGGTGTACGCCCAGACCTACGACCACTATGATGTCTTCTGGTTGTGTGAAGACTGTGGAAGTGTGTACTTCCAAGGCGGCTACTGGAAAAATGTCGTGAAATACATGGAACGGATCGACCAGCTCATGAACGAAGAAAAAAGAATGATGGGCTGAGCTTATCTCTCCGTCACCGTGATGGCGTACTCTATGGGAATGCAGTCCTTGGTGGACCGTGTGAGCGGACAGTACTTCTTAGCCAGTTCGACGCATCGTTCACCAAGGTAGAGCTCGTCCTCAGCCACCTCCACGGCGCCGGTGACGATGAACTTGGAGATTGTGTATCCCTCTCCATCAAACTGGACAATGAGGTGCCCCTTCAGAGAGAAAGAGAGCAGTCTCAATCCCGACCTGCGCTGGACATCCAAGAAGGTATTGTTGAGACAGCCAAGAATACCGGCAATGAATAGTCTATAGGGACACAGTCCCTGTCCCCGACCACCGTATGTCTCCGGTGTATCGAAGATCAGCTCTGCATCTCGCAGTCTCGCAGTGCCACCGGTCTTTCCGTCCCACTCGGTGTGGGCGATGTACTCCATCTTCTCGGGGTACTGTGTCTTCACCTTCAAGGCTTGTTCCTCTAGCGGGAGGCCTCTTGCCTGACATTAAGCATTTTGGTCGGGACCGGCCCTGAGCAATCAATTTATACAATGCAGCCCAGAGTCGAATGCAGGGATCCACCGTGAGTCCAAAGATGAATGCCGCAATGTTCTATGACGTAGGAGATGTCCGATACATTGAGACTGACGTGCCTGAAATAGGACCGGGAGAGCTGCTCATCAAGATAGATACCGCTCTGACCTGCGGTACGGATGTCAAGACGTACAAGCGGGGACATCCGCTCCTGCTCCAGAATGCTCCTTCGCTCTTCGGTCATGAATACGCTGGAACGATAGCGGAAGTGGGAAAGGGAGTTGAGGGTTTCGAAGAGGGCCTGCGGGTTGTAGCGACAAACTCTGCTCCCTGTGGGACATGCTTCTTCTGCAAGCGCGGCAGACCGAATCTCTGCCCGCAACTCAAGAGCACTCTGGTGAACGGTGCATTTGCCGAGTATATCAGAGTACCAGAGGCAGTTGTTCGATGGAACACCCATAGGATTCCTGATTCGCTCTCTTTCCGAGACGCAGCACTCACAGAACCCTTGGCCTGTGTTGTACATGGCATCGAGGAGGCCGAGATCAGACTCGGTGACACTGTTGTGGTGATTGGGGCGGGCCCGATAGGCCAGATGATGATCATGCTGGCAAAGAAGAGCGGTGCTTCCACGATAGTGGCATCAGACCTCGCCGAGCTGCGAAGAGAGATGGCTCTCAAGTCTGGTGCAGACCGCGTCATCGACCCCAGTAATGAGGACCCGGTGGCTGCCGTGAAGGAACTCACGGATGGGTATGGAGCTGATGTGGTGATCGAGGCAGTAGGCCTTCCGAAGACTTGGGAACAGGCCGTTGAGATGACAAGGAATGCTGGCACAACAGTCCTGTTCGGGGGGGCAGCATCGGGCACAACCTTTGAAGTTGATACAGGACGCTTCCATTACGGCCAGCTCACGATAAAGGGAGTCTTTCATCTCACGCCAAGACACGTGGAGCAGGCACTGAACCTCCTCATAGCGGGTGACATTGATCCCGACATTCTCATCTCCCACGAGATGCCTCTCAGTGAAGTGAAAGAGGCACTGGAGATGATGGGCAGGGGCGAGAGTATGAAGATTGCAATCAAGCCATAGCATGTTGGTGGTATGACTGAACGAGCACACCCAGAATGGAAGAGAGAAAGCAGTCAAGAACATGGAGGAGAATGAACGAGAGCTGCTTGAATTCCTTCAGCGTATTGAGAGCGACTATCCGGGACTCTTGATTGTGGTCGAGGGTAATCGCGACGAGGATATTCTCCGAGACCTCGGAGTTCAGTCTGAGATAATCAAGACCCAAGCGGGAAGACCACGCCCAGAACTGATAGACCATATAGCAGACGAGGCACAATCCGAGCGCCCTATTCTTATCCTTACAGATTTCGATCGTGAGGGACGGGAGATGGCCAGATTTATTGAGTTAGAGCTTGAGATTCGGAAGATACAGACACTCCGTCGTGTTCGGAGACGAATTCGAGACCTGATGTCCAATCTACGCTGTATCGAGGAGCTTGTCAGTCTTCTGAAAAGACGAGATTTTCCAGGTCGTCCGTATCTATGAGGATATCCGGAGGACGTTTCCGGAGCCAAGTCTCCAAGATAATGAGGGCGGGAATTGCTGTGAGAAGCAGATAGACGCCGATTCCGTCGTGTATCATGGCAAGCGCACCGGCCAATGCAAAGAATCCCACAAAGAGAAGATAGAGAACGACCAAGACACCCATCAGGGGAATCCAGGCTGCGACGGTGAGTTTCAAGGGAACATCATGACGAAACAAGGAGAGAGAGATGATCACGCTAATCATCATCATAATGGTTGGAATCAACCAGCCGCTGATGCGAAAGACCTCGCCATAGATCTCAACGAAGTCCAGAAACGTCATAACTGCTCTGCCGGAGATTGCAAAGAATGGAGTTGTCAGACCCATGCCTACCATGGCAATGCCAACAAAGATCGGCAACTCTCCTGCCAACGTTCGGAGTGATGGCTGCCAAGTCTTCTGCATGAACTGGAAGATGAGAGATAGAGCACAGGCGACAAAGACGGCTGGAAATATGAAGCTGCCAGCCCAGCTTTCCTCAATAGGGCTAGCCCAACCAGGAGAGAGGTCAGGAGAAGTGCAGATAAAGAACCGCACATTCCCAAGGTTGGTTGGATAGAGGATAGCACGATAGCCATCCTCGGTAGACAGCATTCTCGTCGCAACCCAGGATGCACCAGGTTCGTTCGTTCTCCAGACAACATAGAGAGCTCCGTCATAATCTGTGCTGGATTCAACACTGAGAGCGTAACCTACAGGGGAGAGGACTTGTTTGTGCTCTAGTTCTAACTCGGGGACCTCAGTCGTCCCTTCCATCTTTGCGTGGATCCACTCTCGAATCAAGACGTTCCGCTCGGGTATCAGATCATGACCCGAGTTTGGTACAATGTTCAGAGTCGTATCGGAGGACAACTCGCGATAGGTGCTGATGAAACTGCTGATTGGAAAGAACTCGTCACTCGTACCGAACAACATGAAGACCGGGCAGTCTATCTGGCGAGCGTATCCGATTGGGTCAAACCAACGAACAAGTCTATCCATCATCACTGAGTCTGCAGCATAGGAAGGGTCAATCACTGAGTTCAGAAAGGAGCCTGCAGCGATACTGTTCATGAAATTGCCACATGCATCGATGGGGACAGCAGCCTCCACCCGGTCATCAATCGCTGCCAGGATGAAGGTCTCTAGGCCACCCATGGATACACCAAGCACAACCGACTCGGTAGCATCAACATGGTCGAGACTCTCTAAGAGACCCAACGCCCGCGATGCGGCCCAGACGGAGTGATAGATATGGGCGCCTTGAGGACCTGACGTCACGTTGAAGAACGTTCGGGGATTCAAGGGTAGTGTCATAGACGACTGCCCACATCCTGGAGCATCAATTGCCAGTGCGACAAATCCGTTTGCCACGAAAGGGTACATCATTGGGAGAAAGTCACTGGCCTGACTCCCATAGCCGTGGAGAAACAACACTGAGGGCATAGGCTCCGAATAATTCATGGGAAACATGAGGATGGATCCGATACGCAGAGGGCGGCCGGAGTAATTCTCACTGAAGAACGTGAAACGCCAGTCCATGATGGGAATCTGGTCATCATCATATGAGATATCGTGGACGGAAGATGATGTGTTGATTATGTCATATGGCGCCTCATCCACCTCGTCCAGATTCCAGAAGGAGATGTCATAGGCATCTTGACCACCAGCCGCAACGTGGGTCTGAGGAAACGTGAACATGCTCGAGAAGAGAATGGAGATGAGACTGCCTGTCAATAACAAAACGGTCATGAAGGTAAGAATCTGGCTCTTCTGAAGCATTGTGCCCGATAACAACCTCTCAAGGCTTCCCTATAAAGCTGAACAAGGGGCGTCTCGTGAGGATTATTGGATGGTAGAA
The DNA here is from genome assembly GCA_004524435.1 of Candidatus Thorarchaeota archaeon. Classification (GTDB taxonomy): domain Archaea; phylum Asgardarchaeota; class Thorarchaeia; order Thorarchaeales; family Thorarchaeaceae; genus TEKIR-12S. The sequence goes on from SDNO01000049.1 coordinate 14,316, forward strand.
CCACAATTGGGGCAGATGAAACTGCCACCCGGTATCGTACTACCACACACCCTGCACACGCGTTCTTTTCTGAGGCGGACGGTGTCAACAACCTCGCCAGTCTGAGGCACGAGAATGAATCTGTCATCCTCGAAGGATATCCTGAACTCCTTTGGATTCCCTGCCCTCTCAAGTAGGTCAGTCGGCATTGGCAGACGATCGTTGTTGTCCAGTCGAACAATTCGTGTGTTATCAAGCATGTCCAGGTCGATACCTGTCTGATGGAATCCTGAGATAATGCCATCACGAATCTCCACGGTGATGTCCGCCTTGGATGCAACCTGCTGGCTGTGGGTCACGATGAAGAAGGAGGTACCCAAGGTCTCGTTGAGTTCTTGGAAGAGCTCCAGAATACGTTCGGCTGTCTCGGGGTCAAGATCACCGGTCGGCTCGTCACACAAGACCAGTCCCTTCCCCTCGGTGTCAATCAGGTTCACCAAAGCACTGGCAATAGCGACTCGTGAGCGCTCACCACCACTGAGAGTAGTGGCTTTGTTTCGTTTCCGCTCCTCAAGCCCGACCAGCTTGATGAGTCGGTCTACGCGTTCCTGACGCACCTTTCTTGGAACACCTGCAATCCGAGCTGCAAGTTCCACATTCTGCCACGCATTGAGATGGGGTAGCAGGTTTGCGACTTGGAACACGAAGCCAATGAAATTGCGACGGGCCTCCGTCAGGGTCCGCTCACCGAGTTTGGTGATGTCCGTGCGCAGATTGGCCCAGTACACCTGACCGACGGTCGCCTTCGTGATTCCACCGATGATGTTGGTCAGGGTTGTCTTTCCCGAACCGCTGGGCCCGACAACACACATGATCTTCCCTTCGATGATCTGCAGGGACACACCACTGAGCGCAACAACCTCCAGGTCGTTGGTCTTGTATATCTTGTAGACGTTATCAACG
>SDNO01000246.1 GCA_004524435.1 Candidatus Thorarchaeota archaeon
ACAGGTAGGCCCATGCTCCCACGGAGATAGACCTGAGGCTGCCGTAGATAGTGATAGACCTGTCGACTGATGTTTCCGTTGCTGCCCACGATCAGTTCATCTCCAGTCAGGAATGAAGCAAGTTCTTGGATAATCTCGTGCCCGTACACGGTCACAGCACCCCCTGTTTCACGAGAAGAGCCACCGGCCGGGATGTTTCCTCCATCTTCGCAAGGGCCAAGTCCATGATCTGTTTCCAGTTCTCCTCCTGTAGTACCCAGTAGGGAACGAGATAGCTCTTCAAGACATCCTCTGTCACATCCCCCATCAGGGAATGTTCTGGGAAGTCGCGGTCGGGTTCGAGACCACGCCAGCTAACGATGAGCAGCATGGGCAATCTGTAGAGTTGCGCAAGGGACGTCAAGGCATCACCTATGGTGGCAAAGCCGGAGTTCTGCATGATCACAAAGGCATGCTCGCCACCAAAGGCAACACCAGAGGCAATCCCTATCGCCTCGTCTTCCCGGGTTGCGGGGACGTATCTGATTGGTCCGGGACTCTCAAGTTCATCTATGAGCCGGCAGAAATATGAACAGGGAACTCCGCTTCCAAAGGCAAATCCCTTCTCTTGGAGTAGATGGAGAAAGTCGGATGTCTTAATCATACCCTCCAGCCTCCCCTTCCCTGACTTAAATCCCGCGATTCTCAGGTAACACTAGGACGGATCGTGCATCCCACTGATGCTTTGGACTGAGTCTCTCGGTCGTCAAGCATTTTCCACCGGGCTGCGGGGAGGACAGTTCCTGTCAGGGCGACATCATCCGTACGGACAGAAAGAGCCAATTGACCAGTGATCTACCCCTGATACAGCATGACAGATCTCCTGACAAAGAACACTGAAACCGAGTCCGGAACCATAGCATACTACTCTTACAGGAACTCTAATCAATCCCTAGTGAATCTCTATATCCCTGGGCTGGGGGATGACCGAACCTGGTTTCCCAAACACTTTGCTGAGTATGCTCTAGACAGGTTTTCATGGATAGTGCCAGACCTCCTGGGTCATGGGGACTCCTCCAAGAGCAACGATATCGAGGCTTACACCATGGAGCAGCAGGCCAAGTATCTGGCCGGTATCCTTGAGAGAGAACGCGTCGAGGAAGTATCAATCCTGGCCCACTCCATGGGCGGTGCTATTGCGGTCTCGCTCATCGAGCGTTTGACCTCTCAGACGGGGACTGGTGCCAAACCGAGACTGTTGTTCTATCTGGAGGGAAACCTGGATGCTGGCGATGCCTTCTTCTCATCGCAGTTCGCCCAGATGCCATTCGTAGAGTTCGAACGCGAGTTCGAGTCAATCTATCGCAGAATCCAAGCAGACTTAGAAGATGAGTCGATGACTGACTATGCTCACGCATTCCGAAGAGCAGGCCCCTTCACGATATGGGCATCCAGCAGGGACCTGGCACCGATCTCGGTGAAGGGCGACCTGCTGAAAAGACTCCAAGCCCATCTAGATTTTCCGTGTTACTTCGTGTATGGTGAGAAGAACAAGGGACGTCTGTCGTCCGAGGACCTTGTACGGGACGAAAACCTCCCCCTTATCTACATCCCCGACGCCGGACACGGACTCCACACAGAGAATCCATCCTACTTCTGGAGCGTTGTCGGCACCCTCATCGAGAACGCCCTGTAGAGGCTATGATATCACAATGAAACGTCAGAGGGGGTCACAACTGCCTCTGAGAGGAACCGTCCGAGTACAGACTATTGGAACACGTGTTCCAAAGAATTGGCGGGATATGTTTGGTGAACGGCAAGCGGGTTCTTCGTACAGTCTAGGAATACTCGATTACTCACTCTTCTGTTGCGACTACTGACCGTTTCATCAGCACAAGAGAATACTGACATCGGCTAAATCAGAGGCAGAACTCGTCCCTGAACCTGCTGTTTCGATAGCAGGCCTTGATACATTTCCCACAGACATCCTCCTTGATGCCCTTGGACTGAAGAAACAGCATGTATCGACGACAGTTCTCCCTGTAGTCAGGTAGAGCGTCACGATGCCTGATGAAACCACAGACATCCTCACAGGCAGTACATTCTCCGCACCTTGACTCCATTTTCGTTCCGTGGACAAGTGGCACCCCGGTTATGATTGATGCGAATCTTATGGCGCAACTGAACCTCTCATGTATGAGGAGCTGGTTCTTCCCTCTCCATCCAATCCCCGCATGCTCTGCCACTACTCTATGAGAGATGACCATGGGGAAGTACTCATGCACATGCTCTATGTCCTCAATCACTCCGCCCATGGTAGCCTCTAGCGCAATACCATCGAAACGGGACGCAATGCGCTCAGCTAACCTGTTCAGCAGTTGATTCAGTCGGTCATACTCCTGGGCATACCTGTCCCACAGCGGATAGTCCGGACTGTGATTCTTTTCCTCATCGATGTAGTCAATGACAGGGTCCCGATATGCAACTGCGATGCTGATTATGGAACCCGAGTCGTAGAGAGAGTCAAAGCCACTTCCCACAATCTCTCGAAGCTTGGTCTTCTGTGCATCCATCAGTTCGTCGTGTACGGCAGTGAAACTCGCGACCCCGATGACACCCCTCTCATGCTCCTCTTGGAGCAGTTGGTGAAAGAACTCTGATAACTCTCGGGTGTTCTCTTCAGCGTGGTTCATCCGATTCATCTCGATACTCTCTCTTACAAGTCACTCATCCATCGTCGCTTATAGCGGGTGTGGAACAAGGACGAGGTGGGGTGTCACAGAAAGAGAGAGTCCCTTGGTCTGAGTTCTCGCAGGTCTGACACACCACAACCTTCGTACTCTCAGGGGGTATAGACAGATATTTGCTATCTGTTACTTCTACCTCATGGATGCCTTCAAGCAGTTCTAGGTTGTCTTCCGGGCGAATACCCAGTATTGCCTCTCGCCACCCAGACTCAATACTCCTTCAGACAATATCTCAAATCCCAAGTCTTTCACAACTGCCAGTGTCTTCTTCGGATCATTCGTGCTCCACAACATGGGCTCACCAAAGAACTGGCTCATGCCCTCGGACTCATAGACCCCCGTATTGAGCACCAGTATCCCTCCATCGCTGAGCATACGATGGAAGTTCTGGATGATCTCAGGATGGTTGGATCGCGGAATATGCCATAATGTGTAGACACAGATGATACCATCGAAGGAGTCATCGGGGAAGTCCAGGGTGGCGATGTTCCTCTGGTTGAATGTGGCCTCAGGAACATTCGCTCTTGCTAGATTCACCATCTTCTTGGAGATGTCAACTCCTGTCACGTCGAAGCCCTTCTTCACCAGGAACTCTGCTGTGGGTCTTCCAACGCCACAGCCGGCATCCAGAACCCGACCTCCAGGGGGTAGGAGATTAGAGAACTGCTCCAACTCATCCTTGAATTTCTCGTTGTTTCTGTGGTTGTGATATGTCTCTCCCATCTTGTCGTAGCTTTCTTCCACTGTCTTGAATATCTCCAAGAGCACCAAATCCTCCTTTGCATCATTGACCAATTAGGTACCGTCAGAATACAGGTTGTCAAGCCAAACAAGTGTTAACGATATTTAACTACTGCGTTGAAGGCATGAGGCATCAGTCTCAGCTCTCTAAGGAGGACACCTGCCAATCTGGGCGTTAGGGGTCATTCCGGGAGTACGACGCCAATCAGAAGCAAGAAAAGCGCCAATGTCTGAGAGTCAAGCATGACCTTCTCAATCTTGGCCATAGATCCGGAGAACGATGAGGTTGGCTTTGCGATTGCCTCGTGTGTCTGGGATGCAGGAGTCGTCTGTTCCGCAAAGTGTGAAACGGGAGCAATAGCCTCTCAGGGG
>SDNO01000169.1 GCA_004524435.1 Candidatus Thorarchaeota archaeon
ATGTTCCAACGAGTTCTCCGAGATGCGCTGATATTCAAGGTCGGCATCTAGCTCTTGGTCGGTAGTTCTCCCTTCTCAAGCTTCTCAATGAGGTCAATCAAATCTTGGACGGCCTCGTCCATTATTGCTTCTCCCTTCTCAGGAGTGGCGGATGTTGGATCTCCATAGATTGCTGAGGGGTATAGCTCTCGCCGGTAGGACGCAGAGATTACCATGTATTCCATTTCTGCCCTTGCTGCCTCCGCCGAGCTCATGTCAACCAAGTCCGGCCGCACGTGCATGACCTCGGAGGTTTCATCCTCTGCTGCATGACCCTCTTGGGTTTCGAGGACTTCAGCCCTTGCTTTCTTTCCCAAGTCCCGCCACCAGTTGATGATGACTACGACATGTTCTCCTCTCTCAGTCGCCGTCTTGGCAGCGTTCTGAAGAGCCGAGGAGTTTCCTCCATGGCCGTTGATTACCACGAGATAGTGGAATCCGTGGTCAAATACCGACTTCATGATCTCCGCATAGAACCTCACTAGAACATTGTTATCCACACTGATTGTACCGCGATAGTCCTTGAAGACCCAACTATCGCCGAAGGGAATCTCTGGAAGCACCAGGGCTCTCGTCTGCTCTGCAACCATCTTCGCGAGAAAGGCTGGTAGAAGAGAGTCTGTGCCAAGGGGCAGGTGCTTCCCGTGAGCTTCCAGAGCCCCCGTGACCAGTACGGCAACCTCAGTTTCCTTACTCTTTACCAAGAATTCTTGGTGAGTCAATTCGCTCCACAGTGGCATTGTATTATCACTCGCGGGCTGCGATACTCTGACTAATTAGTCATATGGCGGAAACCGTCTTGCCCGTGTTCCAGGTACAGACATCACCAACACGGGCAGAATCGAAAAGATAATATGACATTCGGCAATGGGCGGGTGTTGAGGCTGGATGCATAGCATCTGAACTCTGTATAGCCCCGTGGTGTAGTGGTCCAGCATCGGGGGTTCTGGCCCCCCGGACCTAGGTTCAAATCCTGGCGGGGCTACCACTTCATTTTGTCTTCTAGTTCCCACTCTATGCTTATTGTCCACATCATGCGTCTTTGCTTTCCCCATTCCTTCCAAGCGATGATATGCACCCCCCGTTCAGTTTGTGTTTCATTTATAGAAAGATTGTTCGAAAAACAGACCACTTCTAGTCTTTTGGCTTCAACCCGTAGATTTATAGGGAAATCTGCCCTGTTAAAAGTCGGAGACGTAAGGCCCGTACCATCATGATAACTTGATGGAGTTTTCCTGTTGCTTGAGTCTGCGTCCCTCCCGGCGGAGAAAAGTCAAGAAAACGACAGGGTACGGGTCTTCTCCACTTTCACTTCTTTCTCTGATTTGTTACTATGAATGAAGCCCGTCTGAATATGGCAATGTTCATATTCTGCCCAAGCTCGTTTTCCATGGATGTAACTGCGATGGAACAGGTTGAACTGGGCTGGGATGATTTCTGGGCAGAGATTTTCAGAGTCAAGCATCGAGGTTCAATTCCCGGAATCCAGCATTACGATGAGATGGTTGTTGAGTTTTGCATTCAGACCCTCAATCTCAAGAAGGGGGATGAGATCCTTGACATTGCATGCGGTGCAGGCGACCATTCGATTCTGTTTTCGAAGAGGGGACTCAGGGTCACCGCCTTTGATCTCTCTGAGACCTTGATTGAATTCGCTAAGGAAAATGCTGAGCGAGAGAAGGTCGATGTCCAGTTCTATCGAGGTGACATGAGGGAGATGGACTTCAATCAGAAGTTCAAGGGAGCAGTACTGCTCAGTCACAGTTTTGGCTTCTTCAACCATGAGGAGAACAAGGGAGTACTCGAGGGGTCATACAACTCCCTGGGTAGTAAGGGCCGTTTCCTACTGGATCTGATGAATCCGTACAATCTTCCCAAGTTCCAGAGAAACTGGACTACGATGGAGGGAGGATATCTGCTCACCGAGCCTCATGTTCTAGATGCTCCCAGTGGAGTTCTTCGCGGCCGGCCGGCCACGTTTGTTGATACCGAGAAGGACCGGCTGGTGTTGATGAACGAGGATGCCATGGCCAACAACGATATCCGGATGTACACGGCTCTGGAGATCGGAGAGATCTTAGAAGAGGTAGGGTTCTCTAAGGTCGAGTTTTGGGGTCAGACCAAACTGCCTCGTACTCCTTACTCGGCGAACTGTGAGCGGATGGTCGTAGTTGCAACGAAGTAGATGCTTTCCACCCCATAGCAAGCATGGACTCCGATGCCGTGACGATAATCTTTTATGCATCGAATTTGGCTTTCGCTCAAATCACCGATGAGTATTATCGGTGTCCCTGACCGAGTTCTCTCGTGTTCATCTCTTGAGTTGGGGACAGAATGCCACAAGTAGGGTGAAACAATTGGTAAAGATCAAGGAGCCAGACGCAATCAAACGGCTCATCAAGTCAGACGATTACGCACACAAACGAATCATTTCCATCAGCGCGCATATTGACCATGGTAAGACAACCACCACGGACTATCTCATGCGCCGAGCAGGTTTGATGAGTGATGCAGCCGCCGGACAGGCGTTGATGACCGACAGCGATGAAGAAGAACAGGAACGAGGTATCACTATCTTCACTTCCGTCGTAATGCTTAACTTCGAGATTGACGGCGAGGAGTATCTCGTGCAACTGTCAGATACCCCCGGACACCTCTCATTCACAGGTGAGGTCTCTCGTGCACTACGTGCTAGCGATGGGGCTGTAATCCTTGTCGATGCTCTGGAAGGAGTCATGACACAGACTGAAACGAACATACGCCTTGCTGTTGGTGGCGAGGCATGCAAACCAGTTCTTTTCGTCAACAAAGTGGATCGACTCATCAATGAGCTCAAATTGCCGCCAGAGAAGGTCTACGAGCGAATTGACATCATCATCGCCAAGGTCAACGAACTCATTAGGAAGGTTGCACCAGAAGAGTATGCAAAGGACTGGCGGGTCAGTTTCGAACAGGGCAGCGTTGCTATTGGAAGTGCCAAGACTGGCTGGGCATTCACCATGAAGACCCTGCAGAAGAAGGGAATCAAGCCTACTGTGGTCTTCGAGAAGTACAACGATGGCGATGAGAAGTGGTTGAGAGAGAACCTTCCTCTCGACGATGCTCTCCTGGAGATGATTGTGAAACATCTTCCGGATCCAAAGACTGCTCAGCAATACAAGATTCCAAGGATTTGGAAGGGCGATCCTGAGAGCCCAGAGGGAGAGGCGCTGCGGAATTGTGATCGCGACGGTCCTCTTCTCGGGATGATCACGAAGATTTTCGTGGATCCCAAGAGCAAGCGACCGACTCTCATCGGACGAGTGTTCTCCGGGACACTGAGATCAGGACAAGAGATACGACTTGTCAATATGAGACAGAATGCTCGTGTGCGCCGTCTCGGCGTTCAGGAAATCACAGACATTCTGGATATGGAAGAGGTTCCTGCAGGTAATCTGTTCTCGATCTTTGGATTCATATGTCCCTCAGGTGAGTCCTTCGTTGGACCGGACTCAGACATGCATGGCTTCGAGGCAATTGAATATGTCAGCGAGCCGGTTGTCAGCAGGAGTATCAAGCCGAAGGATCCCCAGGACATCGCCAAGCTCGGCGAGGTTGTTTCAAAATGGATTATGGCGGATCCAACAGCCCGATTCGTTCATGACAAGGAGTCTGGTGAGTACCGTCTTGACGGTATAGACCCGTTACAGATTGAGATTCTCACGAAGCGTATCAACGAGCAGGTCCCAATCAACGTATCTGAGCCTATCATTGTCTATCGTGAGAAGATGACTGAGCGAGGTGA
>SDNO01000050.1 GCA_004524435.1 Candidatus Thorarchaeota archaeon
CCGCAGGGGATTGTGCATGGAACATACATCACCCTGCTCAACGCTGGACGGCTCTATCTTGACATACCCGAGGACAAGGATCTTGCTGGAAAGGTCTACCTAACCTCAGGTCTAGGCGGCATGAGTGGTGCTCAGGCAAAGGCGGTTGAGATTGCAGGCGGTATTGGGGTCATCGCGGAGGTCGATAAGAGCCGTATTGAAACACGGAGTGAACAGGGATGGCTCTCTAGATGGTCCGATGAACTGGACGAGGTCTTCAAATGGGTGAATGAGCATCGGAAGAACAAGAAGGCGATTTCTATCGGATACTATGGAAACATTGTCGATCTCTGGCAATACGTCGTTGATAACGAGATTCAAGTTGAACTGGCCTCCGATCAGACCTCCTGCCACGCGGCATACGAGGGTGGATATACCCCACAAGGAGTCGGGTTTGAAGAGGGTCGAGAGCTGCTCAAGAAGAACCGGGAGAAGTTCAAAGAACTCGTTGACAAGTCCCTTGAGAAGCAATTCAATCTCATCAAGACCATGACTCAACGTGGTACCCATTTCTGGGACTACGGGAACAGCTTCATGAAGGCCGTCTTTGATGCTGGCGTGAAGGAGATTGCCAAGAATGGCGAGGACACGAAGGATGGTTTTGTGTTTCCTTCGTACGTTGAGGGCATCATGGGGCCCATCTGTTTTGACTATGGATATGGCCCGTTTCGCTGGGTCTGTCTGAGTGGAAAACATGAGGATCTAGTAACTACCGATAGAGTAGCCATGTCTTGCATAGATCCAGAACGGCGAGGTCAAGACCGGGACAACTACGTCTGGATTCGCGATGCTGATGAGAACAATCTTGTTGTGGGTTCACAGGCCCGAATACTCTATACTGATGCGGAGGGGCGGGTAGAGATTGCCCTTAAGTTCAATCAGCTCGTTCGAGATGGCAAAGTCCAACCAATCATGCTTGGGCGTGATCATCATGATACTGGTGGGACAGACTCCCCCTATCGGGAAACGTCGAACATCTATGATGGAAGCAACATAACAAGTGATATGGCACATCAGTGCTGGGCTGGCAATATTGCACGCGGTATGTCGATGTGTGTCCTGTCCAACGGTGGCGGTGTAGGAACAGGCAAGGCCATCAACGGTGGTTTCGGTCTAGTTCTGGATGGTAGTGAGAGAGTTGATTCCATCATAAAATCCGCTCTCGATTGGGATGTGAATTGTGGCATTGCAAGACGTGCTTGGGCTAGAAATGACCATGCTGTGGAAACTGCAATCAGATGGAACAAGAATCTCGAAGGAAGAGGTCAGATTACAGTACCCTTCATCCCAGAGGATGACCTTGTTGAGGAACTGGTGGACAGCAGATTAGACTAGTCTTCTAACGCAGCTGATTTCACGTCTGCCAGATGGAGGCGTCTATTCTCCCTCGAGAGCCTATCAGCCAATTGGAGTGGTTCGGGGTAACTCGGGAAAGAGCTTGCCCGCACAATTGCTACAGCAGAATGTAGAGAGATTCTATGACCCACAGACACATACAGGGGCGTTTCTCTCTGTCCAAGCCATAGTGCCATCCCGACAAGTTCTCCCTTATCTATGATCCTCGCTGTGTCATTGATTCTCTCCTGTGCTTGGCCAAGGAGGAGGGTTTTTGCGACTCCTATAGTCACAATATTCAATCTGACCCCAATATGGGATGCAAGGCCGAATCTTCTTGGATGCAGGATTCCATTTGCATCGACAAGAACCGGTCCCGTTACCTTGTGTTCTGCGAGCAATCGTTCTAATACCGGCCCCTCTCTAAGATAGAACTGCTCTGGTATGTATTCTCTAACTTCAGAAACACTGATCTGAGTTTCACCAAGGACAGAATTATCATCGATGTCCAGAGTGACTGCAGCCCCAAAGGCCATGTCATCATGATAGGAGACATCTACGCCCGTCACATGAGTTCTATTCTGGATATTGTGATCCGTACAGATGACCCTGTCACGGAGTCTCTCCTGTTCGTCTTTAAGTTCGAGTTTCATTGGCGGAATTTGCCCTCTCTCGACTACTTGAGATACTCTTGGATGACACTATGGGTCGCCTTCTTCCATTCCACTGATTTCTTGGCAAGTTCCATAGCTATGTCTCCTGGCAACGGCTCCTCGTCCGGGTATTCTTCAATCTTCGACAGCCACGCGCTTGTCGTCAGCGAAGTGGTTTGGACTTCTTCGCCCTCAGTGGCTTTGATTAGCATCTCTCTTCCGTGGGCCACTTGGAAATAGACAGAACCGAGCGGCGCTTTATTGAGTATCTCGAATATCAGTCGATCCCAGCACATTTTTGCAGTCAGGGCGCGCTTCAGTTTGCCTTGGTCATCTTCTGACAATCCATTATACTTCTCAACTACGTCTTCGAAAAGATCTGCCATTCCGTCTGCCATCATTTCCAGTGCGGATTCGTCCTCTGCCCATAGAGTGAATTCTACGGAGCGCTGAGCCTCCTCAACCCAGACTCGTATGTTGATATCACTATCATCCGATTTCTCTGAGAAAATTGCCTTACCCTTGAAGATCTGACTCTCTGCTTCGCTATATTCACTCAGGATTACTCCTGGCTTGCCAGCGACAACATACCAAGCTAGCCTGAATATGACTGACGATTCGGGTCGGTCATAGCTTAGAGTCCGCGAGATCTTGGGGCGATCATCCATCTCTTCCAAGCGAACACCCTCGATGATATCTCTAGGAAACTTCGCCGAGTTCCTTATAGAGTTTGGCTGTCGCTCCCTCTAAATCCTTCTTTCTTGCTCCGATTGCGGCATTCATCACAAGGTAGCTGTGCGGATAGTCATCGACAGACGAGCCCCATGCTCCTTTCTCCACAGCCCTAGGACCAGTGACACGCCGGGTATATAATCGCGCACCCAATTCATCGGCATTGATGTCATCGAGGGTTATGGCACAGGAAACAGGATTCTTGGCCTTCAAGACCCTCTGACCAAACTCCTCTGCCATGCCTGATAGTGTGTTCTCCAAGAACTCACGGTTCATCTTCTGCTGCTCTCTCAACTCGAGATAGCCTTGGTATCCCAGAACCAGTAGGGCTGCCAGTGTCTGGACTACTGGAGCCGCAGAGGCACGTCCCGCATAGGTTTCAGCTATACCTTCGATTGAGCCTTCATCAGGAGATACTACCACCGATCCGCCGACAGGTGTGAGGAAATTCTTGTCATTGCTCTGGATTACTACATCCACTCTTCCAGCGTCGATGGCTGAACGAATGGTTTCCATTATCTCTTCGGATTGAACACCATACGCATTATTGATTACCATCGGCATGTCCTTCTCTTGGCAGATCTTCGCGATCTCCTTGACCGGATCAGGTTCACGGGGTGCAAAGAATGTAGTCGTTGCAAGGACGGCGCAATTGGTCTCCCGTGAGGCGACTTCTTCTAAGTGTTCGCAGTCACATTGCACTGCATCTCCATCGATCCGCGTTTCTACGGCTACTTCCCTCAGGCCAGACAATGCAATTCCTCTTGTTGGAGACCTATGATCGATTCTGGGGTACAAAACCCTCTCGGTTCCATATTTTGCTCTCAAGTACGAGAGCGAGAGTGCGATGCTCATGCCCGTCGACATGGGCAGGACTATACCGCCTCTTACATTTGGAAGCCCGAGTTTTCTGATGGCATCCAGTGACACCTGATTGGCAAGCCTCTGCATGAGCGATGCACCAGCAGCTTTGGGTTGGGGTGCTGTGATGTGTCCGCTTCTCCCTATACCATGATTGAAACCAGCAGAGAGTTCTCCTATCAGGTCTGATGCTATCCTGCCCTCTCGTTCTCCCACTCGAGCAGCCTCAGGATCCTTATCGGAGTCCATTGATGAGAGCATCCTAAGTAGCCACTCAACCTGAAGGTCTGTGAGGCCGGTTGCGGGGAACTGTCTTCGATTAAGAAGATCCTTGATGGGTGCCATCAATGATTCAAAGGTGACTCCTGCGCGACGACGCATACTCTCTGGTAGAAGATCCATCAGTCTGGTAATAATCTCATCATTCATGACTCAACTGTCTCCTCTTGTAGAATATTGAGATGTATCTCTTCTCCGCTCTCGACGGCGTCCTTGAATACGGCCGAAACCAAGCCTCTGGTTCCAAATGGCTCACCGATGGTTCCAATGACACCAGAGTCAGTTGTCACTTCCATCCCTTTTAGCCTCTCGGCTCCCTTTTTGGTTGCTGCTAGTCCGACAAGCAACGAATCCTTCTCTCGGACTCGCTCGATTCTGCCTTTTCTAACACGTTTCCTGAAGAGTGTTTCATCTTCTGAGATATCTTCTATCTCGCCTGATCCAATGATTCTCATTTGATGAGCGGGGAGATCTGTCCTCATAAGAAGCACTTTCATCCCCCTCTCTGCAACCACCTTCTTCTTTAGCCTGAGAAGGGCCATGACATGAGGTTCTCGGACTTCGGACAGGATGATCCTCTTGCCATCAATACACTCGAAGGGTATGATGTCCCCGGTTATACTAGGCATACCCACTGTGACACTCAATATCATCCTCTCTGTCACTCTTCCGAGGTACAGGGGGTTGATGGTGATTCTTGCAGTGACAAGACTTGTACGTTCAACAGAGTCAGGCGAAGTAAGATAGTCGCCTCTCTCTATACTCTCATGTGGTACATCCGGAATATTGACGCCTATTCGGTCTCCTGCAGCTGCTCTCTCACGATTCTCTCCAAAAGTCTGTATCGTTCTGACCTTAGCACGCTCCCCCTTTGGACATATCTCGACTACTTTGCCCACTTCAAGTTCTCCACGAACTATCGTGCCGGTGACTACTGTACCATGACCGCGAACGGGAAAGGCATGATCGATGGGCATCAGGAGCGGTCCCGATACGTTTCGCTCTCCCGGTTGCAGGATTCTGCTGAGAGCCTGTTTCAACTTGTCAATGCCTGTACCCGTTTTGGCAGAGCACTGGACGTATTCAACATCTCGAAAAATGGTTCCTGCTAGCATCTCCCTCACGCGTTTCTCAACGCGCTGTGCGGCAGCTTCGTCAACAAGGTCAGTCTTTGTTATGGCTACCAAGACGGAGTCTATGCCCATTGTCTTGAGGACGATCAGATGCTCGCCAGTCTGAATCTTCGGTCCCTCATCTGCCGCTACCGTGAGGATTGCTGCATCGATGATGTTGGCTCCTGCCACAACACTGCGAATCAGATCTGCATGCCCGGGCGCATCGACAAGCGTGACAAGATACCGTTCAAGCTGGAACATTGTGAAACCCAGGTCGATTGTAATCCCCCTCTCTCTGGACTGAGGGTGTTTGTCGAGTCCTGCAGTTGATGCCTTCTCTGTAAGAACCCTCGCAAGTTCTGTCTTTCCGTGGTCAATGTGCCCCATCAGGCCCACATGCACAGGTATGAGATCTTCCATCAGGAACGCCAGTTCTTCTCAGGACTCTCCCGATTTTAACTTTGGTCAATCACCATTTTCTGAGACATTCATCAAAACTGCATTACGAGGCCTTTATTGGGGGGGCTGATGAACACACAATCATGGTATCAAGGTCTCTGGAGAAGATGATACTCGTCGCTGTTGGTCTTACTACTGCAGTGATGGTTGGTGTTCCCGTACTCCTCTTCGCCATCAACACGCTGAACAACGCAACAGAGTACGAGTCTGCCAAGCTATTCTCCGAGAGAATCCATGAGGCTGTCATGAGGGTAGACAATGGCAGTGCTCAACAACTGACCCTCCAACTCACCGTTCCAGATGGGACTGAACTGACTTCCAATGGGAACACACTCACAGTCACCTATCAGAACGAGTATGGAAGTTCGGGAGTATGGACCGAAGAGTACTCACACAGCGTCCTCATCGAATCTCCCCCTGACGTTGGTTACCAAATTACGACTATCCGCATGATTGATGAAGTCCTAGTCATTTCGTTTGCATCGGCAGCATAGATATTGTAGCAGAGCGGCTACTCTACGTTTCAACACAACGTTTTTAATTATCTCTCAGGCTTTCGCCTTTCACAGTGCCAAAGCCGAGGACAGAGTGACATGGGCGACAGAGCCGAAAGGTCGGAAACCATTGATGAAGAGGCCCCCTCTGAAGCAACGGAGGTAAAGACCAATGAAGACGCTAAGGATAAGCCGGGCAAGTCCGTCCGTCGGAAACTATCAGGCCCCTTAGGTTTAATCTTCAATATACGCATGCTGCGCAGAGTTGTGCAGATTCTCTTCTTTTTGGGAATCAACGCTTACCTCTTCACAGCCTGGTTTGGAATGGAACAAGTCACAGCATTCTGGACCGGTTTCAGGGATCTCCTACCGACCCTTCCAATCATTGCTCCTCTTGAGGCCCCTTTTGCTGTTCTGGCTGGTTCCTTTGACACAATGCAGCGTGTCCTAACATCAGGCGCCTTTCCCTTTTTCACCCTTGGCGCGATGATAATCATTCTGACTGTGGTTGGTCGTGCTGGTTGTGGCTGGGTATGTCCCATTGGTACAATCCAAGATTTCATCACCCTTCCCAAGCGGACCAAGCTCAGGCCATCTCCTCAGACCGAGAAAGAGCTCCGTCGAATCAAGGCCTACGTCTTTGTTGTGGTGATGTTCTTTGCTGTGTGGGTGGGCATAAGTACTCTGACCGGTACAGCCGATGTTCTGAGGGCATCACTCGGAATCTTTGCAGATGCCGCCTTTGATCCTTTGAACCCTGCGTATATCCTATTTGTTGTGGCTCCCGAGCAGACTTGGCCCCAGAGCCTGGAAACACTCTGGTATGTATTGTCATGGGATTTTGTCGTATGGCTCCAGTTCGCGTTTGTGGCCATTGTGTTCATCATATCCTACTGGATTCCCAGATGGTTCTGCAGATGGCTATGTCCAGCTGGATGGTTCTACAGCGTCTTCTCTCGGGACGCATTGATAGGCATTGGACGCAACCCCGCTAGATGCACCCCCGATACATGCAACGTCTGCGAGGAAGCCTGTCCCATGAATATTCGAATACGGAAGTTCCCGTATCAGCACATGTACAGTCCAGACTGTATTCTGTGTCTGGAATGCATGAGTCACTGTCCCAATGGAGCGATAGAGCTGAGATTCTCCTAAGCAGTCCTCACATACTCTCTGACACTCGTTCGAATTCATCGCGGTACTTGGCAAAACGGTACATCAGCAGATGTCCTGGTTCAGTGATGTTGGCCCCTCCTCCCCCCACAGTTCCTCCTTTGTACGTTTCAAGGAGTTTGGTATCGAGCTTATTCTCGATCTTCCTAATGACTCCCCAAGCGTACCTATACGACATGCCCAGCTTTCTTGCTCCCTCTGTGATAGTGCCCGTTTCCTTTATCGCCTGAAGAATTGCATAGGCGCCCGGCCCGAATACATACTCTCCGTCTTTTTCAAGCCAGAGCTTCCAGTTTGGCGCAAGACGACGAACGACATCTTTCCCCTTCAATAGGTTGTCCTCCTAATTGGCAACATAAACGTAGTGCCTTTTTCTCTCGGTGACTCAAGGACCCCATCGAAGTCGTTCAGCCTTTGTATCTTGCTTATAGTACTTCTTTACGGTCTTCCAATGATCTCTACAGAGGTAGGTCTTCCGCTTTCGGGGGTCTTTGACTTTGAGACCCGCACCGTTCACACTCTTACCGATTCGTGAAGCTGAAAACGAGCGTTTGGCCGGCTTGTCACAACCTTCTATACTGCAGACTTTCTTCGATCTGGCCAACTTGGTCACTTCACCATCAACCCGAGGACGTACATTATAACTATGACGGCATCAGACTTGGTTTCCCTTCGGTGTCAGGAGCGACCCTTTTGAGAAATCGAACAGTGTCGCGGACTCTGATTCCAACACGAGGCGAAGAAGTCGGGTGTCCTCTACTTCTCCTATGACCGCTGCATCCATCTCGTGTTGCGTAATGACTTCCAGTAGCTCACTCAAATTCTCCGGTCGGACAGCCACTAAGAATCCCAGAGAGATATACATTCTTAGCCAGTCCTCTAATGCGATTCCCTGAGGACATGACGACTCTACGGGGCTCAGATCAATCGTGCAGCCCACACCAGAGTATTCTACCATCATACCTGCAGTTCCGATGATTCCCGCAGTTGAAACATCCTTTGAGGCGGTGACGAGCTGTTCCGCTGCAATACTTGTCATGACGGTTAGCCGTTTTACGGTTTCATCCGAGGTGCGATCAGTAACACTGTCCCATCCAAGACGATAGTGTTCTCCCCTCTTGCCTTGTCGGTCGTAAATCAGCACAATTTTGTCACCAGGAGTTGCACCTCCTGCTGTTAGAAGATTCTTTGTTGACACAGTGCCTGTAGCCGATCCAACCACATATGTTGAGCGTGATGTGGGGTTTGTATGCCCCCTCACGATGGGAATCTTGAACCTATGAGAAGCTTCAATGAGCCCCTCAAGCAGTTTCTCACCTATGCTCTTGTCGGAGTAGGACAATGCTATTGCGAAGGACGTTGGCACTCCTCCCGCGGCATAGATGTCCATCACATTTGCCAAGACGGCATTGAACCCAGCTGCCTTAGGATGGTTCAGACAGAGGTCTTCGACAATCGCATCAGTGGTCAGCAAAACGTAGTCATCACAAGCTGTGGAGATAGCCGCCGAGTCCTCCCCCAGAGAGTGGGGATACTCCCCATCATAAGACTCGGTACGTAGTCGGTGGATGATTCCTGGAAGTACATATTTTCGAGAGATACCCTCAAACTCCTTGAGGAGATTGACTATCTCATGTAACCGACTCAACCGAGATCACTCATTCTAACACGTTCACTACGGACTGAGAAACTCAATGGCGAAGCTTGCTTGGTTCAGTAGAATGCCAATCCCAAGAAGCGACATACCTACCATGAAAAAGATGAGCGCCTTGATCTCTGGACGGACCTCTTCGAACACAATGATTCACCGTACGAATCGCTCAGCCATCGATGACGCTTATAGGCATTGCGGGATGGCAACCTTCGGCTATATTTTCCGTCGAATCTTCTTGGCGTACTCCTTTGGAATCTCGGACGGATCTTGCCAGTCATCCTCTTCGTCGAGGATAACGGGTTTTTCCACCCTTCTGCACTTGCCTGTGTCAGTCATTTTCCGCTCCTTGCAGACACTGTATTGACACCAGGGGCCATCACATTCTTCATCAACCCAAGTACACCAGTAGACCCTCTTGCCTTGGCGTCGGACTACTTTCAATGCACTTGGTCTTCTCTCACACCGGAAATTCTCACAGGCCGGTGTACAATCAGGAAGGTTCTCACTCATGCTGACAATCTCCTCAGACTTGAGTCTTCTAGTTACGCTTCTTGAGCGGTCTCTATGATATCTTCCAGACCTACTAATGCTCTCTCAATGATACTTATTGTTCTTTCCAGTTTGGACCTCGATGAGGCATACTCTGTGTCCGATATATCCCCTATCTTGTACTTCGCATCAAGGCGACTAGCATCCTTCTTGATCTCCTTTCTACGGGACCCCATCTCCTTCACCCACTTCTTGGACTCCTTGAGCTGACTCTTCAGCTGACCCTTTAGTTGCTTTACCCTGTCGACGAGCTCGCTACGCTGTTCTTCATAGACCACTGAGTCCAGTGTGTCTATAATCTCATCGAGCTTGCCAATCTTATCCTCGAAGAGATGTAGCTCTCGAGTTGTCCTCTCCAGAGGAATCATGCCCTTGACCCCTAGAAGCGCCCTCCTTCTCGCCTTTGTGGTTCCAAGTGACTCCTTGAGCCCCTCTGCGCGAGCTACGAGGACTGCCTTATCCGCCTTTTCTAGCGCGAGGGCCTGACGTGTCGCTCCTATCTGCTCGATAAGTCTGTCAAGTTCCTCATTGATGACAGCGAGTTCGGCTCTTGCCAATAGGATGGCCAATGCCTCATCGTCGATTCCCTCTATCTTCACATCGAAGCTAGGAAGAGTATCTGGCGGGACACTAGGAGAAGAGAAGTTGTCTTCATTGTCAAGTTCCTCCGTAGTATGTGATCGGGATGCTTGAGGCAAAGGATTCCCACAGAACTTGCAGAACTCCCCTGCTGGCACCTCTAAGCCACACGTCGGGCATACAACAGTTTTCTGAGGCATCAGGACTCCCCGCCGATTTCAGATATGTGTCAGGCTGGATATACCTGCTACTATTCGATCTTTGATGGTTTCATACTAGGGTCGCCAGCTTGGCGGCAACCTGATCCAACTTGGCCTTAGAGTTGACGATTGTATCCGCACCATAGGTTGGCAATACCTTGAGTTCTTCAATCAGAAGTGCAATTGCGATGTTCGGTTCTATTTCCTTCTTGTCAAATGAACCATCTGGGAATGTGATTGACGCTTCAATCCATTTCGCCTTGGTTTCATCCGCAGGAAACAGGCAATATGCATAGTCATCGTTGCTACAGATGAAAGACGGTGTGTTCTCCCATGCGTCTGCTAGTAATGCGCCAAACTTCTTCGCGTTCTCTGCCTTGTCTGCCATTAGGTTTCACCATTGTGGGCTGGATGCAATCTAGCTGACCTTACAGCGAGGCCTTATTTGTTTTGCTGGTTATGCGCATTGAGTTATGGCCTGTGCCAGACAAAGGAGTAGTATGCAATATCGCCTGATTCCTTCACCGTTGCGATTATGAACTTCTTGCGGACGCTGGTCGCCAATCTGCCTGCTCTTACAATATCCAGAGGTGCGACACCTCTCTTCTGCGGAATGACGTGGACTAGAAAAGGTGCATGGTCGATTCCGGGCCCCTCTTCATAGACTGCGAAGTCTGTGCCAAATTTCAGTCCCGGGCGTATGATATAACCTCTCTCCCGAAGCTGTGAATATACAAGCAGTCTGTCCTTGAATTCGGTGTCTTGCTCGAAACCAAGTTCAATGACATCGTTCGCTGTTAGCATTCGATTTTGGATTGGGTCATGTACACAGATGCGGTCTTTTCCAAGCAGATAGGCACACTCGAGCAAGGACAATTCCAGCGGCTTATCGAACTCCGGCGACTTGGGTTTTCTTATTCCTACCGGCTGCCCGTAGTATCCTTCCGCATAGAGTGCTGAGCCATGTTCTGATTCCCAGACTATAGCTCGGTCCACCGTGAACTCGGCTATGACTTCACTCTTGCATTCTGGTACCAACTGTTTTCACGCATCCGCCTATGTATTCAGGGTCAGTGAGAGACCACGGATTGTATTGGCGGCGTCCTCGCTCCAATTGGAAACTTCTTCTATTGTGTTGACGAAGTCGCGGGTTCTCAGAATCGTGGCCAAGGGGATATCGCTAGGATAGAGCTTGCTCACGATGTCTCGTACAAGAACGTCGATCTCTTTCTCTATCCGACAGATATCGTCTGTCTTGGCAATACTGTTTTCAATATTCAGAGACAAGAATCTTACAGCCTCTCTCTGGCTTGCGATAATCTCATCCGCCAGTTGAACGAGCTTTCCGATACAGTCCTTCAGTTCGCCACTCGGTTTCCAGTCAGAGGCGACAGCTGCGAGATGATGGCACGCTATCTCGGCGCCGTCAATGAGTTTGTCATTGTAGTAGACAAGACGGAGAAGATCTTCTCTCTGCATAAGAGAGGTAGCCGTTGCGAGCTCATTCAGAATTGCTCGTTTCAGGTCATCGCCTTTCTCTTCATAGCCTGCAATCTTCTGGAGGTCTTCTTCCTCCACCTGTTTGCCCTCTTCAAGCCACATGGAGACCGCGTTGGAGAGAATCTTGTGTGCAGATAGGGCGACCCTGAAGTGCTCGTCTAGCATCTGGGTCACATTTGCTAGTTCTCCACTCATGTAGCGACCATTATCCAATACCATCTTCGTGACGTCCCTGTACAAGCTGCTGTCGGTTTAGTACTAGTTTTAAATCTTCTTGACCAGGTGCAAGACCTGGAAATGATATAGATGGAGCTTTGGCAGGTGATACTGGCACTGATTCAGGGCCTTATAGAATGGTTGCCCATCAGCAGTGAGGGGCAGGTAGTTCTGTTTGCTTACAACTTCGGAAATGTCCCCCAGGAGCACCTGCTCTCCCTTGCGGTGTGGCTGCATTTGGGTACTGCTCTTGCTGTAGTTGCGCGCTATCCTCGGGACATCCTACATATAGTCTCGTTACGCAATCGTCGTCTGTTCAGATTGCTACTTGTTGCCACAATTGGGACCGCGATTACCGCGATCCCCCTGTATTTCTCACTCAAAGCGATAATGACGACTTTCCAAGGTGAGGTGCTCAATATTGCTGTGGGGGGTCTGTTGCTTGTCACTGCTGTGGTCTTATACATGCCAACCCGAAAAAGCGCCCCAGTTCCAGACGAAGAAACCACCGAACCAACAGAGCGCGAGGCCCTATCAACTGGTCTCGTTCAAGGATTCTCAATCTTGCCTGGCTTGAGCCGTTCTGGAGTGACAGTTTCTGCTCTTCTCCTGCAGAAGGTAGACAAAGAAGAGGCTCTTCGATTCAGTTTCCTGATGAGTGTTCCTGCTGTGCTTGGTATTCTCGCCGTTGAACTGCTGACGGGAGGGCTTTCAGGCCCAGCCATTTCCACCATTGACCTATTAATGATGGAGCTCATCGTCTTCGTGTCCGGACTGCTGTCCATGGAGGCACTCTTGCGGGTGGCCAGAGCAATCAGCTTCTGGAAACTCTGTGTGGTCATCGGTGGTATTGCCATTGCCTTTGGGTTGCCGGCCCTGTTCTAGAAACTCAGTCCGAGCGCTTCTGAAACATGATGGCAATCGGGGCATTTGCCTTTCTCCATTCCGCCAGCTTGCCCTCATAGTCTAAAGGAACAGGATGCCGTCCATGGTTTCCGATAATCACGAAGAGCGTATCAATCCTAGCTTGTCTGAGAAGCACCTTGATCCAGTTGTCCGTCCGTCTCACAATCTTCTCGAGCAGAGTCTTTGGTGGAGTGCGATGACCGTACTGTGCATAGAGGCTCTCAAAATCGAGAAAATGCATCAGTAGAAGTTCGCTCTTGTAGATGTGCTTCGTGGCCTCGACGTAGGTTGCCATGTCATCCCTCGTATTAACGGTGTAGATTGGGTCAAACTGGAATGTGTCCATGTCCCCCTCTCGACATATTACCTGCGTGAACTTCCCATAACTCTTCACATAGTCGACAAGATGAAATCCCTGTCCCTGCCGCAGCAGACTGTTCATGAGTGGTATCGCATAAGGATCATCTGTTTCGATGAGTGCTAGCGCCTCAAGTTTCTTGATCATCGCCTCAGGCTTGTACACTACCGCCTCAAACAACCCGAAGTTATCGATTACGACAACTACGAGAGCTTTGGGACTGAATCGTCGTGTCAAGTCTTCGTTGGCCGGTGGAAGCCCATCGGGCACCTCAATGCCTAGGAGTTGCAGTATGGTCGAGGTGAATTCCTCTGCAAATGATCTGACTTGGGGAAACGACATTGATTGAATCACCGCGCGTCGAACCATAGCTCTATCTAGAGAGCACTATCCGGCAGTTCCTTGTAGAACTAGCATCTACTAAAAGACCTTTCTCGGTTCATCCATCCTGTTACAGAAGGATTATTACAGGACTGCTTGGATTTCCCCTGAAGGCAGTAAAATGACTCTCGAGGACATACTCTATAATGATCATATCAAGTTCATCCTCTCTGGGGGGAAGGGTGGTGTCGGAAAGACCAGTTGCGCCGGGGCTATGGCGGTATTGTCAGCAAATCGTGGTCTGCGAACCCTGGTTCTATCTACTGACCCCGCCCACAGTCTTAGCGACAGTTTTGATCAAGACCTTACTGGAGGAGAGATAATTCCTATCAAGGGATTCGACAACCTCTGGGGGATGGAGATGGACACTGAGAAGGGTATGAAGGAATTTCAAGATAATCTAGGAGCCTCTGCTGCCGGACCGGAAGTGGAAATGGCCACCCAATTTATGGGTGGCATGGAGGGCATGGCACCACCAGGGTCCGACGAGGCCATGGCATTCGGCAAGATTCTCGAGTTCATAGGTGACACAAGCTTTGACCGCGTGATATTCGACACGGCTCCAACAGGACATACCTTGAAGCTTCTCGAGCTCCCTGAGATATTGGACAGTTGGCTAGGGAAGATTCTGACGTTACGACAGAGGCTCAGCTCGATGATGTCAGGGCTGAGGAGTATGTTCGGTGGGGGAGAGGAGGAAGACACCTCTTGGGAGATGTTGAAGCAGACGAAGGAGAAGATACGTTTGGCCCGCATCGAGCTCCAAGATCCTGAGATGACTCAGTTTGTGGTGGTCATGATTCCAGAGGCAATGGCTGTCTTTGAAACACAACGTTTGCTGGCCAGTCTTCATGCTTGGGATATTCCCGCCGACAATATCATAGTCAATCAGCTCATACCGCCAAATCCAGATTGCCGTTTCTGCTCAGCACGAAGGGAGATGCAACAGGAGAATCTCAAGGATATCCGGGATATCTATGGAGATATGGACATTGCAGAGGTCCCTCTGTTTCCCGGCGAGATTCGAGGAATCGATGGGCTTAGAAGGCTCGGCAAGATACTGGTTGATGAATCGGAGGAATGAAGTGTGAGAGTTGAAACAAAACGGAAGCTTCTATCAATTCTGTTTGTTCTTCTCTTTCTGATATCTATCATTGCAGCTCTATCCACGATGTATAGGGGCTAGAAGAGTACCCTAGAATTCGGAAAAAAGCGGGCGTTGCTTGACCAATTCGCCGAGCTCAGTCATCCGACCTTACATGACTCAGTCCAACATATGAGACTGACTCTGAATCGCCAATTACTACGACCTCACAGAGTTGGTCCAGTACCGTTTCTCGACGGACATCACTCTGCTGTCCAAGTCTGTACAATTAGCAATGAACGGCAGAAGAAGGAGTTGCAATCACTAGTTGCTCTTCACTCGTTTGACAACCGGAGGGCGGACTTTGTAGAGTATTCTTCCCCCGCAGAACGGGCACTTGACGCCCGGCAGGGTCTTGAGGTCCTCTGGAGTGACTTCATGTTTGCAGTTGTGACATATGTATAC
>SDNO01000247.1 GCA_004524435.1 Candidatus Thorarchaeota archaeon
CTTCGTTTCTCCTGTATCTTTGTGACCTTCTTCCACTCTTCTTCTGGGAGAAAGGTCCTGAGCGATCGACCGGTGATCTCGTCGGCTGGATGCCCAATAAGCTCGACAAAACTGCGGTTGACATAGGTGATTTCTTCATTCTCATCCACGACTACGAAGGCATCATTCATGAGATCAACGAGATCCTGAAAGGGTATTATCCGACCTCCTACTCTCACTGAGGATTTTCCGCCTTCAGATTCTCTGAATCTCTTGTCCAATTTTCCTTCACCTTAATGCCGTCTGGAGTGCGACGGACCTGAGGACTGTGTTGGAGAACTGGTGGGATAATCCCTTATTTTCACTTGTGGTCATGTCCCTTCTCATGCTTCTATTCAAGTGGGGAGTTTCAAGCTTTGATGCCGGCTGACCCACAATCTTTTCAGTTTCTTTTGCTCCATTCTCTGAGAATGACAGGAGAGGACTCGACTGCAGAACGAAGACTGGACTTGGATTGGTGATCTCTCTGGGCGCCGAGCGGAGTTGACATACGAGAAAGAGGCTATATTTGACAACATTACCAAGAAGCGATATACCTTCGGAGAAATGGAGGAGCGAGCTGTTCGTCTGTCACACGTACTCCTAGAGAGAGGGGTTTCTAAGGGGGATCGCGTGGCGGCATACGCGAAGAACCGTCTGGAGATGCTTGATCTGTTCTTTGCGTGTGGGAAGATTGGAGCCATCATGGTACCCTTCAACGTACGCTTGGCAAAGCGTGAGGTCGACTATCTGATTGGCAAAACCGACCCGATGATGATGATCTATGATCCGGATATAGCGAATCAGTTCAATGAGATCCGCCGTGGACTTGGTGACCGCGATCTGCTGGTTATGGGCGATACCCCCATTGACGATGACCCATCGATGGCACAACTCATGATGGAGGCGTCGACAGATTCCGTTGAGTGTCCAGAACTGGTGTTCGAGGATCCTCATCTCATTGTGTTTACCGGAGGGACCACAGGCCTTCCAAAAGGTGCCGTACTCTCGCACAGAGGTATCTATTGGAACTCCGTCAACACGATTGTGTCCTGGGGACTGCGACCTGATGATGTCCAGCCGTTGCTCTTCCCGCTGTTTCACACGGGCGGATGGAACGTGCTCCTTGTCCCATTCTATCATCTTGGAGCAAAGACTGTCCTCATGGGCGATTTCAATCCGGCTGAAACCTTGCGAGTTATCGAGGAGGAGGAGAGTACCATTGTGATCGGGGTGCCTACGATGCTCCAGATGATTGCTCAGGATGATCTCTTTCAGACCACCGACTTCAGCTCTATGAGAGTCTTCATCAGTGGCGGTGCTCCGTGCCCGGTCGCTATCATGGAACAATACTGGAACCGCGGCAAACCGTTGAAGATGGGATACGGTCTTACCGAGTGTGGTCCGAACAACTTCTATTTGCCAATCCATGACATAAAGCGAAAGCCGACCTCAGTTGGCTTTCCGGTGATTCATTGTGACATGAGGATAGTTGATGACGATATGAGTGATGTCCCCCAGGGAGACGTTGGTGAGCTTATTCTAAAAGGGCCGCACGTCTTCAACGGCTACTGGAACGACCCCGAAGAGACCGCAGAAGTCTTGGAGCCTGACGGATGGCTCCACACTGGGGACCTGGCACAGAGAGATGACGAAGGATTCTACTACATCGTGGGGCGGAAGAAAGACATGTATATCTCGGGCGGAGAGAATGTATTCCCAACTGAAATCGAGGAACTGCTATACAAACATCCTGCAATCCTCGAGGCTGCTGTAATTGGTGTCCCTGACGAGAAGTGGGGCGAGGTTGGCAAGGCAATCGTTTCGTTGAAGAAGGGTCATGACATCACTGAGGAAGCACTACGGCTGTTCTTGGATGGTAAGCTTGCACGATACAAGATACCCAAGTACTATGAGATACGCGACAGCCTTCCAAAGAGTGGAGCAGGCAAAATCCTCAAGCGAGAACTAGAGGAGGAACAAGAATGAAAGACGATATCATCGGAATAGAGTCGATTGGAACTTACATCCCGCCGGAGCGACACACCGCGGAGTACATTTCAGAACGATCTGGGACCCCTCTCGATATCATGGAAACAAAGATTGGTCTCAGGAGCAAGGCGGTACCTGGTCCTGGTGATCACACAGTAGCAATGGGTGTGAAGGCATCGAGAGCCGCCATTGAGCGGGCAGGCATAGATCCAGCAGAGGACATCGATCTCGTGATATGGGCCGGAGAAGTCTATGCAGAACACCCAATGCAGACGTATGGCATCAAGCTCCAAGATGACGTTGGGGCAGCTAAGGCATGGGCATTCGATATCAACCAGCGATGTGGAACGGTTGTCGTTGGCATGATGCTGGCCAAGTCGCTCATGCAGACTCAAGGGTACGAGCGTGTCTTGATTGCTAGCGGCTACAGAAACTGTGACCTCATCGACTACTCGAATATCCGGACTCGTTTCATGCATGACCTTGCAGCAAGCGGTGTAGCCATGATACTCAAAGCAGGTCACCCACGCAATGTTGTACTGGAGGGGTCAGTGATATCTGATGGTCGATTCTCGGAGTATGTCTACGTCCCGGCTGGCGGCACGGTGATGCCGATGACCTGTGAGGCTCTCGAAAAGGGTCTCCAGTACCTCGACGTAACTGATCCAGAGGCCCTGAAGAAGGGTCTCGACGCTCTGTCCATGCAGAACTTCCTGAAAGTGGTCGATGAGTCTCTCGGCAAGAGCGGTTTTGCCAGAGAGGACATCGACTACCTCGCGCTCATCCGCATGAAACGAAGTGCCTTTGAGTATGTGGCCAATGAACTGGGAGTTGACCCATATGAACAGTCTACCTACTTCGATACGTATGGACATATGGGTCAGAATGACGCAGTTGTTTCCATCGAGGAGGGACTGAGAGATGGGAAAATCAAAGATGGTGACCTTGTCGTGCTAACGGCGGCTGGAATCGGTTGGTCATGGAATGCCATAACGGTGAAATGGGGTCATTGGGAGGAATAAGAAATGAAAGACATCGAAATCGCAAAATACGAAGATTTGGAAATCGGTGATTCAGCGAGTGTAACACACACCATCACCGAGAATGATATTGAAACCTTTGGAAACCTGAGCGGTGATTACAATCCGTTACACTTCAACGAGGAATGGGCAAAGAAGACTATGTTCAAGGGAAGAATAGCTCATGGTATCTTGACTGCAGCATATGTCAGTGCAGCTATTGGCATGAAGCTACCTGGTCCGGGAACAATCTATCTGTCTCAGTCCATGAGATTCAGGAGACCAGTTCTTATAGGTGACACTATCACAGCTACGGTCGAAGTGATTGGCAAGGAAGATGAGAAGGAACGAATCACATTGGGCACAATGGTCACAAATCAAGAAGATGAGATAGTCCTTCAGGGCGATGCAGTCATCATGTTGATGAAAGAGGAATAGACTCTCAGATGATTGAACCATTCCTATAGGAATTCTGCGACGGTTTCATTCCATTCCTCTGCATGGTCCAGTATGGCGAGGTGTCCTGCTCCTTCGATAATGACTATCTCCGACTTGGGTAACCATTCGTGGAGCATCTCCGAGGCCCATACGGGTGTTGTGATATCCTTCTCTCCAACAATGAGCAGCGTGGGTATCTGAAGGGAACGCAGATTCTCACAGATGTTGAACCCCGCAGAGGCCGCAGTCGCCAAGAGCGCATCCTTTTGCGTCATGTGATCTGTTATCTGCTTCGCCAACCATTCGGCTGTTTCCTGGTCA
>SDNO01000248.1 GCA_004524435.1 Candidatus Thorarchaeota archaeon
CAGTTCTCTTTACCTCAACCTTTGGTACATGGATTGGTTTTGGACTCCATTCTATCCACTCGTGGACTCCGGTCGCGACCTCATGATTAACTCGGGCCTATTCTCTTTCGAATCTGTAGACACGCAGGGTCTCATCGACTTCCTCGCGCTGATGCAGATAGCGGTCTATCCTCTCTGGGTATTCCTTGGCACTCGTGTCTTTGCCAGATATAGTCGTGACCGTTAGTACCGCATAACAAGATGCCGCTCTCTACAGCTCACGGGATTTAAGAGCATTAGCCGGCAATACTAGTAGACGTTGAAACCGCTAGAGTTGCACGAGCGGAAAGCGGGGTTTCCACACCGGGAGAGTCAGGTAGAATGTCAAAGACAGTTCTAGTAGTTGATGACGACGATGATCTTTTCTTCTTGGTAGAGAAGTATCTGAAGAAGACAGGTGAGAGAGTCGAACTGGTTTCCGCATCCACCGGACAGAGGGCACTACAGCTGATCGAAACTGCCAATATCGACGCTATCTTCTGTGACTGTCAGATATGTGAGGAATCGATGGACGCCCTTGAATTGCTCGAGTGGGTCCGCAATGCCAACATTGACACACCCTTCATTCTATTCACTGACAACAGCACACAGTCCACCGCCATCAGAGCGTTGAGTATGAGAGCCGATTACTACTTGAAGAAGGACGCCGAGAACTTGGAGAGTCTATTCGCTCAACTCAATCGACACATCGACCTCTTCGTTGAGATGAAGAGAATCGAAACAGCATGTGAAGACACCAAGGAGGAACTAGAGAGGAAGGTGAAGGATAAGACCGAGGATCTGCAGCGTATGAACAGCCTACTCGAGGCAGAGATAACCCAGAAAGAACAAGCAGAACAGGCATTAATCGAGAGTGAAGAGAGACTTCAACTGGCCCTGTGGGGTGCGGACTTGGGCCTATGGAACTTAGACGTCGAATCTGGAGAAACTGTCTACAATGATAGATGGGCAGAGATGTTAGGATACAGTCTGGACGAGATAGAACAACTAGATAGTACATGGAGAGAGTTTCTTCACCCCGATGACCTAGATAAGGCTCTGGCATTGTGGCAGGAACACTGCGATGGCAAGCGCGAAGTGTATGAAGCGCGGTACCGCATGAGAGCCAAGGATAGCTCATGGCGGTGGATTCTCGATCGCGGGAAGGTGTACATACGGAGAGATGATGGAAGACCCGTCAAAGCGGCAGGGACACATCTTGATATCACGGATGCTGTCAGAAGAGAAGAGAAACTACACGAAGTGACCCGAAGGCAGGCTGAGCGAGACAGCAGGCATCTTACCAAGGTCTGCAATGCCGTTCTTGAACGACTGAACCTTGTCAGAGCCGCTGTTTCAGAAGGCGTATGCGAAGACAAGACAACTGAAATCCGAGAGATGCTTGATGATATCGACTCCATCATCGATGAGGGTATGAAAGGAATTCCATCCCGAGGGGAGAGGATGTGATTGTGGTATATCATATTCAGTAATATTATTTAAGGGGAGTTCTGCTCAGTTTGAGCAATGCGCAACGGGGCATACAGTCTTAAGACTGTGTATACTTCGATGAGGTGAATGGCCAGAATGCAAGACAAACCAGATGTGCTGAAAGGGCCCATTGTCAGACTATTCGGAAAACTCTCTGAATGGGTCGGACTCTCGGATAATGTTGCACCAGCAGCAGCGGCTCTCTTTCTAGAGCGATACGGCGATGAAGAGCGATTAGGTTCCGACGATATCTGCGAGGTGACCGGGTATTCGAGAGCTAACGCAGGCCTGATTATCTCTCAGCTGGAGGCGCTCGGCGTCGTCAGCGGCCAGCGGGATTACGAGCAGACTGGTCGAGGACGGAAAAGACTGCTCTACAAGATGGAAACAGATATCGACAGTTTCTTCAGCCTTGGAATCCAGAGGATTGGTGACCTGCTCAAATCGATGCTCAAGGATATAGATGCAATTGAGCAGCAGTATGGCGAGGACGACAAGCGCCTTGCAAAGATGATGAGAGATCTCCGAAACGCAATTGAGAGGAACCTAGCAAGTCTACAGGGCCTTCCGGCAATGCGCTCAACTACCACATAGGGCTAGACGGCCGATCATGCTCACTGACTATTGCTTTGATGGAACGGCTATGCTTGGAGTAGCAAGGGGGAGGAATCCCCCGTAAGACACTACTCCTCTTCTTCGTCTTCGTCTTCTCCGTACCGCTTCGCCTTGCCAAGTCTTCGGCCTTTGCCAACGCTCAGTCGATCAGTATCGGGAGCAGACAGTGAATGCCCGGGACGACCTTCTTCTCTTCCTTCGGCTCTCTCTGATGGCCATGCCTCACCTTCAGGTGGAGCACGTTCTGCAATATCTTCATCGACCTCTCCGGGTTCGAAGGTTTCACCCTCCGCCCGAGCTCGACTGACGATTCGTTCGACTCGCTCAACACGCAGATAATACAAGCTTGTGAGAATTGCCACCAAGGGGAAAGCCATCAGCTTTGCAATGTCACGGAACAGGAATGTTGCATATGACACATCTGCACTCCAGTTGAACCAGCTCGCCAGTAGAGTACCTGGGGTTGATGTCACAGCAATGATGCTGTCAACAAAGAAGAAGCCGCTCGCGAGGAAGAAGGTGAAGAGGGGACCAAAGTCACGGAGCCTTCGCCTCGAGTCTTCAACTGCTTCGGTCACAGTCCTACCTATACCGCTCATTGCGTATACAAGGAAGAACAGAGACATCCCAATGTCAACCGGAGTCATCGAAGGGGCTCCTGACCTCCTAAGGACATTGAACAGGAAGTATCCGGAGTAGACGGCAATAAAGACCGTCAACAACGCGACATTGAGTGCAGCTCCTTTTCGAGCATATTTGAAGAATGACAGCAATGAAACCAGTGCAAATAGGCCAAGGAATCCCATAGCTGCCAACAAAAAGGGCCAGTGTGTTGTGATATTCGTCTGATAGAGACTGAATATTGAACCTAAGATATCACCAATTCCAAAGAGGTTGTTGGGTATTATCACTAGTGCAAGAAGAATCTCGGCAGCGATGATGCCGATACCAATGATTACGATGATGAAGCTACCAATGCCAATGGCTAGTCCACCCTTCTTTGGTTCAGCAATTGAGGCCAGTCTCAGGCTCGTTCGGGAGGAAAGGAACGCTTGGAACGCAATCCATCCTACCCA
Organism: Candidatus Thorarchaeota archaeon; assembly: GCA_004524435.1. Lineage (GTDB taxonomy): Archaea > Asgardarchaeota > Thorarchaeia > Thorarchaeales > Thorarchaeaceae > TEKIR-12S. The sequence continues at coordinate 3,201 of SDNO01000248.1, forward strand.
GCAGAGCATCGAGAAGATGAGTAGAGTTCCCACATCGGTGAAGATAGACAGGAATACTGAGATGGCGAACGAGACTGCGAGCCATGCCACGCCCTTCATCTCTGTGGCTCTTCCTCGGCCGCGACGCGTTATCCAGATTCTGTCGAGCTTAAGACCGGTGATGAGCGACCCCAGGCCGAAATAGATCGTACCGGTGGCACCCACATAGACAAAGAAGTTCACGAGGATTGTTTCGATGAATGTGCCCACGTAGAGGGTCATCAACCATGAAACGAATAATGCCAAGAAGGTGGAGGCAACGAAGATGATGAGGTATGCCACATACCGTCTCGTCTCGAAGAACACCTTCAGACCTGTTATGATACTTGATAATACGGGAATCTCCAATTCTAGTCCTCCCTTTTGACCCAAAGTGTATGCTACAGTGATTTAAGCTTTGCACAGACATCGCTCAGACACCGTTTTTCACTGCGAGATTCGCATCAGTATTAGACAAGCTTATTAGGCAAGGCCTAGAGAATCAATTCGTGGTCAGGTATCAATACGGCAGGGCCTAGTTTTGTAACATGCCCTCATTACACAAAC
>SDNO01000051.1 GCA_004524435.1 Candidatus Thorarchaeota archaeon
ACGACTGGGACTGATATCAGTGGAGCAACCGTTCTGATCTCCTGTTTGAATTCAACTGACACACTCGCGCCTGATACGAACTACTGGATCACTGACCTTGGAAATGGCAATTACTTGGTCTACGTCGACTCCGAAGCCTTGGGTGCACCGGCAACATATCCGCTGAATGTAACTCTATCATGGAGCGGCCCGCCCTATTACGCCACATCTGGGAGGTTCATCAACGCAAGAGTAATCGAGAGGCCCACCCAGATACTGATAACCCAGACACCAGGCGAAACTGCGTTCAAGGAAAACGTCACGTTCTCCTTCCGGTTCACAGATTTCCTAACAGGACAGACCATCAGCATCGACAAGACACACATCTCTCTTGCACATGGACCCGGCAGCATAGAAATCACAGCTAGCGAATACAGCCTGGAAGTTCTGCTCAATGTATACAGGATTAGCTTCAACTCAACAGTGCTCGATGCTGCAAGCCTAGTCACTGCTCATGAGATTCTACTCCTAATCAACAAGTCCGGCGTCGAACCCTTCTATGCTACTCGTCAAAGAACGACCACTGCTACCACAACGGAGAGACAGACCCAGATCCTATTTCCGCTAGTGGAAGACACTCCGCTTCTTGACAACATCACCATAGACTTCCAGTTCATCGATTATCTCTCTGGCGAGGGAGTCATAGGTGCCTCAGCCACTATCTCGTTCACCAACCTGACATCTGTAGTCTACTACATTGACGAGGTAGGTCAGGGAACCTACCGAGCCCTGATTCCTACGTCTCAATTCGGCGGCGTGGGGACAATATACTTCAACATAACCGTGAGCAAGACAGGCATACCGTTCTATGCAAACAGAACAACCACGAACGTGCCGGCAACCATCAGGCTGATACAGACCACTCTCGTTGCAGAGGCACCAGCCCTCGGCTCCTTAGCGCTAGGCGAGATTCATAATGTCAACGTGACCTTCACGGATGCAGATCATGGGGGCATACTTTCCGGAGCAACTGTCACTACTGACTGGGAAGCACTCTATGGTACCGAAGCGACCGTGACGGAAACCGAACCAGGCGTCTACAGAATCGCAATCAACACTACTGGCCTCGTAGCCCAGAAGTACCCATTCGAGGTTGAAGCTCAACTAGAGAACTACTCAACTGGCATTGCCTCTGTGACAATCCAACCGGGTGCACTCACGGTGGAGATAGTCATGGAGAAGGCAACATACTATGCTGACTGGGGAGACATGGTCCGTATTGTCATCGAGGTAGAAGAGCCCTACCATGGAACACTGGTCCCAGGAATGGATGCAGTTCTTTCATGGAATGATACGGAATACGGATTCACTGATATGGGCAATGGCACCTACGAGCTGAATCTCAATACTCGAGATAACGACTACGGAACATATCAGCCTCAAATCACTGTTTCACGACAGTTCTACCAGACCCGGCAACGGACATTCACATTGTCGATCTCAAGGGGCACAGGCCAGATTGTACTCGAGCAGTCGGCAATCAATGTTATCACCGATACGACGCTCTCCTTCTGGACTTATCTCAACGATACGGGACGAAATGAACCTGTCACTGCAGATGAAGTTTCGATTGAGTGGAATGAAACCGATTACATCATACCGAACAACGGAACACCTGGCTTCTACGTCGTGAGTCTGAATATGTCGGGCTTTGGGCTCGGACAATATGAGCTGATAGTCAGGGCTACAGAAACAAACTTCGCTTTCTTGGAAACTTCTGTGGACATCAACATCGTGCCAGTCCCAACCCGGTTAGAGATTGATGAAACCGCGACCGAGCTGACTGTCTACTATGGCGACTCAATAATGATATCAGTGGAGTATAAGAACGACGAAAACGGCCAGAACATACTGGATGCCAATCTTACGTACACGTTGGGAACGCTGTCAGGTCTTCTCGAAGCACAGCCAGATGGTACCTATAGAGCAGCAATAGGCACGACTGACATTGGTGCACAGACCCTGTATCTGAAGCTGACAGCCTCCAAGGATGGCTACTCCACAGCACAGACTAGGTCTCTGGCGAACGTAGTGCCACTGCCAACGAAACTGTCAACAGCCACACCAACCCAGTCGGGATACCATGGCGATAATGTGACGTATACGGTCTATCTGAACGACACACATAACATTCAAGCTGTGTCTGGGGCGCAACTGTCAGTGCTATGGGATGGCGGTGCGGCAGAGATTGTCGACAATCTCGACGGGACCTACTCGCTTACCATCAACATAAACCTCACAGTACCGCGCAACTACGAGATTCAAGTTCAAGCCTCTCTGGACAACTATGATACGGCTTCAGTCAGACTCATTCTCGCCATGGCTAGGACTCCAGGGAGGATAGAGGGACGCGAAGACCTCTCGATACCGGTCAATGAGGGAACAAGCACAGTCCTAACTGTGGTCAACGAACAGACAAATGAAACGGTATCCGACGTGAACGGACTTGCTTTCTTTGAAGGGATTGGTCAAGCTGAACTGACACAGCTGGCGAACGGTAGCTTTGTGTTGGACGTTCCTGATGACCTACCCATAGGTCTCTATACCGTGGAGATCAGCTTCACAGGAACAATGTATTCAGTTCCAGTTCACACGATTGATCTTGACGTACGGAGAATTCATACGACACTCTTCGTATCGAATACAACAATCCAGACCATCCCAGGTTCAGCAGTCCAGCTGACCATAACATACTGGGACTTGGATCACAAAGTTGGCATCAACAATGTCACGCCAGATGTCAGTTTCGGCACTGGAAGCCTCACCTATTATCCAGACAGACTCCAGGCTCTAGGAAACGGGACATATGTACTGCTACTTCAGGTCAATGAAGCCGGCACGTTTGAGATGAATATCGCTTTCACCAAGGAACTCTATGAAACTCAGTCATTAGAGTTCGAGATACGCTCTGATCCATCAGCTGGACAGATCTTAACACAGGCATTGACGACGTACGGCAGTATTGGAATCATCCTGTTCGCGGCGCTTCTCTTCCTCTATGTCAGAGTCTGGAGCGTTCCAAAGCTCATCCGCATCATGAACAAGATGATCCGGACTCTGGGCAGGGGAGGAGTCCCCAAGGCTGCTGATGTGCCTTCAAGACAGAGCATTGTCCTGCAAATAGTGAACGAGGAGCTGCTACCTTCCGGCCTCACAAAATCAGTTGATGAAGTGGAAGGAGAAACCATCCGAGCAATCGTACCCGAGGTGAACGAGCTCTTGGAACGGCTTGCCGAGATCACTGGGCTTGGCAATGAAGAAGTCGAGGCCTTCAGAACCGATCTCGCAAGGATGAAACCCAGTGAGCGCCCAGGCTTCATCAAAGAAGTCATCGCCCAAGAAGAGGCAAGAAGGGCTGACGAGCTTGCAGGAGAGGAGGAGCCTGAGATCAAGAGGGAACCCACCTTAGGAGAACTCCCTGAGGAGCTCCAAGACCTGAAGATGAAGCTAGAACAGAAGGGTATGTCATCGGATGAGGTCGACACGATACTTGAGGAGGCTCGGAACCTCTCAAAGGCGGATCTGAAGGCCCTCTTAGAGAGTCTCGGGATTGATATAGAATAGGATGTGAGGGGAGAACCTAGTTCGCCCTTCTAAGCCGCAAAGGTCTTCTCTACCTCGTTGAGTAAGTCCTGATGCTTCTCGAAGTACTTCCGAGCAGGCGCTAACAGCTCAATGAGAACCTCAGATACCGCCTTCTTCACATCCATGGGATGGATGTCTTCGCTGACGTATGCCTTTTCGAAGTCATCAATCGACTCGAAACTGACATCCCCGCCGAATTTCTCCTTCCTGTCGATCTCGAACTTCCCGTAGCGAGGCATGATGATGTACCGGACTGTAGAGGTGATTGCATTTGCATCGAGGGCTCCAGCAGGACAGTAGGCCTTCTTGATTGTCCGGCGGATTGCAGCAGGGTCATCGGTCACGCGGATATGTGAAAGTGGGTCACTAGCAGACATCTTCGCACCTCCACTGCGTAGAGACGGAAGGAGAGGCATGAAGATATAACTGCCCTTTTTGAAACCCACATCCTCAAGGACCTCACGGCCAAGCATGTAGATGTTGCGTTGGTCAATCCCACCGACCGTTATGTCAGCATCGAGATACTTGACATCAAGAATCTGAAGAAGGGGATATAGCAACTCAGAGACTTTTGCCTCGCCACGCATCCGCACTACTTCACTCGCAGCTCGTTTCGCTCGTGTGGTGGTGACCTTGGCTGCCACTCTGTAAAGGTCCTCGACGTATTCACGAGTGTGCTGATACGTGGAACCCAGACGGAACTCCATCCTAGCCGAATGTTTGCCCAGTACGCCTCGGATGCATTCCTCATAGTACTTGGAGCGAATCTCCATGAGCTCGAAGGAGGTCTTCTGAGAGTCCAGATGAGCGTGATAATCAGCCAGCAGAATTGTCCCCCTGCCGCCGATGTCAGATAGCTGGACAAGTTTGTTGAGTGGAATAAGATACGCGAAATGGAAGGGTCCTGTCGGTGCGGTACCATAATAGAAGTTGAAACCAGATTCTTCTGCGACAATGCTCTTGACTTCTTCCTCGGTTACAACTTCTTCAGCGTTCTTGACCGCAATATCAAATGCGTCCGACATTTGCCTCACGATTCTGAATGAAATCTCGTGAACGTTTTAAGCTTGGTGCATCACAACCGCTCTGGCACGTTTTCTGTGTTTTACGACAGCCAAAGCGACAAATCCGACTGCCACGCTAAACCACAATGTCACAAAACGGATGATTGTCGTTGAGGCCACCGCCAGACTTCGTGGAATCCCAAGAAGTACCTCCATTATGGAGATTGCTACTCCCTCGTACGCACCAAGACCACCTGGCAGGAATATCATAACCGCACCCACTGAAGAAGCAGTGGCGTGTATGAATGTCGCTTGCGCCAGAAGTGCGAGCGATGCAGGGGCCAGACTGGGCAGTCCAGCACCAGTAATGAGACTAAGCAAAAGCCAGAGCTCCAGACACTCCATAAACCACCCGGGCAGGCTAATCAGCGTGCTCAAAACGAGGGGTTGTGGTGATAGGGTGCGGGTCATAGTATCCTCAATAAGGTCGCAGCTGTCCTGAAACCGTTTTAGTGGCCCAATTGAAGTCAACCTATGCAAGACCTTCTGATAGAATGTCCTGTTTCCAAGTACGAAGGCGGCCACCACAAGACCTGCGCCAACAAGGCCCAACAGCAGCAGTTGATTTTCGCCACCAAATCCAATGACAAAGGCCAGTGCTGCAAGCAAAACCATTGCTAAAAGATCAGTCACTCGTTCAGATATCACTACTGGAGCAGTCTTGGCAACTGGTGTTCCATCCAGTTCGTTGCAGAAGTAGCCTTTGATAGCCTCTCCGACCTTTCCTGGTGAAACGGTCAGCGTGAATCCAGCAAGAAAGATACTGAATGAGTCTGCATGTGCTAGATCCATGTCGATCCGTCTGAGATAGTAATGCCATTTCAAATACCGAATCCCATAGTTTGCGAAGGACAGAACCATCATAGCTGGAAGGGCCCACCACCAAGGAATGGAACCTATCGCAGAGATGACCTCGTCAATCTGTCCATAGAAGAAAATGATCAGATAGATGATCATGCCAATGAAGACGAAGAGAACAAGATTTCGTATGCTGATGAGAGAACGCCCCTCGTCTTGACTTGGTTCTTGTTCTTCGCTCATTGAGCCAACTTCCTTACACGTTGCCAGAGAATAGTGGGAATGTGCCAGAATGGTAGGGAGCAGTATCCGGAGATTTGGGTCTTGCCCTGCTTCAGCGCCTCGTAGATATCGTTGATACCCTCAATGTCCTGTAGCCAGGTTTTGGCGTGACCGACCTCCAGGAAGCTGTGTCCGTCACTACCGGCGGTCATGGGCTTGTTCAGACGCTTGGCCAGGTTCTGTGCTTGAACATTGAAGAAGTTGATGAAGCATCGCGAATTGATACCCTCAATGAGGTCAACGTGCTTGACAATCAGCTCATCGGGTAGTCCTTTTCGGAGGGCAGTCTGCTTACGCAGAGGATCTCGGGGGTGAGGGAGTATTGTTATGCCGTTCTGATCGTGGATATCTTCTGCAATCTCAACAAACGAACGGTTTCTGATCGGCTCAGAGATGAAGAGTCCAATAAGCTCGCCATAATCTGTCGACTTGAATTCGCAGCCATTCAGCAAGAAACGCCCATCCCGATGTATAGGTTTCAAGATTGAAGGTTTCTCATGCTCCGTCAAGGCCATACCCCGGAGACCCCGACTCTTCATCAAGGGGAAGAAATCACTCAAATGAATCATCCCATCCTTCGAATGGAAACTATGACTATGCATATCAAATGCTGACATACGTCCATTCATGGGGCTCACCAATAGAAGAGCGGGGGGAATAGCTCAAGGAAGAACTCCTGTACAGGAACCCAGAAGAAGAGCGTCCAAACGAGCATCAGTCCGAAAAGCAAGCCCCCAAGGAGAATGCCCTTGTCTCTGATTGCCAGATGCGGCTTGCGGCCCACAGGACTTCCAGTGTCAAGCAGGTATACATACCTAAGTACAATTCCAGCAACAAACGGTACGGTTAGCATCACCGGCTGCTCCAACATGACACTGCTGTAGTTCTCGTAGCAATAAAGTGCATAGAACATCACGACCCAAGTTGCAGACATCAGGATGCCCTGATCGAGCATTTTGTCAGTATACTGTGTGAAGACCTCTTTGTGCTCTGCTGCATCCTCTCCCATGAGCTGCAATTCGTTCTTTCTCTTCCCGAATCCAAGGACCAATGCAACGAAGAATACTCCTATGACCAGCCAAGATGTGAAAGGAACACGAATCAGAAAAGCTCCTGCAATGGCCCTAAGTATGAACCCGATTGCTATTGTGGACACATCAACCACAGCATAGTTCCTCAAGAGATGATTGTAGGCCTGAGAGTTGATGATGTAGAGAATGACCACAAGGAAGAACATTGTGTTGAATGACGAGAGAACAAGGCCACCCAGCATCAGGCCTGCGGCCAAGACTGCTGCAATGCGAGGTGATGCAGAACCTGAGGGAAGAGGACGGTCTTTCTTCTCAGGATGGGCCGCATCCTTGTCCAAATCCTGAATGTCATTGATGAGGTAACCTGCACTTGATATCATGCATAGAATGACGAAGCCTACGACCAACGGGAAATACCTGTCAATGAGAAACAGCGTAGGATACTCGATATCATCTATTGTGATTCTTCCAAAGATGATTGCCAGAAAGACAAGAAGATTCTTGTACCACTGATGTGGCCGCATCATTCTGAGATAGTCACTGAACGCCATTCGTATCACCAATCACTGAGAGTAGGACTTCCACAGTTCGCCCCACTCCGTTTCCTCCAGAAACCAGTCTACCCACTTTTTACCAAAGAGTGGTAGCCAGATGCCATCATGATAGAGCCCCGATAGCTGAGTGGGCAACCACATAAGGGGAGAACGGAATAGAAATGTTTCCATTCCCGGAAATCGGAGGAACCCACGGTTCCACTGGATTACTGGGCTTCTTCCAGTCTGGAGATGAAAATTCGGCAGGTCCTCCCACGAATCGAAATCACCGACAATCTCAATCTCTTCCGGATCGTTCTCACCTAGACCGAGTTCCTTCGCAATCTGGAGTTTCCTCACCAGTTTCTGATCGAGGCCCATGAGTCGGGTCTGAACCGTGTCTGCTGCAACCATATCACTGGTTGCTAGCAGAACGTTTCCGATCTTAGGTTCCATCGTTCTTGGTCCCGCACCGTCACCGACAACGCTTCCATCGGTCACTACAAACTCGGAGTTCGAGATTGTCTTCTGAAGGAGAAGCAGATCCACGAGAACTTCATGAATCCTCAAGTGAGCAAGATGACGGTTCTTTGTCAGATACAGCCCGAATGAATCCTTCATGGCGCCAGTCATCTCGGTGTGCCCATGAGTCTTGATTGTTGGCAGATGCATGATGTTAGTGTTGAAGATCTCCTTAGGAGCAATGATCTCTCCGAAAATATCTTCAAGCACAAGGGTCTCCTGAGGCAGTTCAACATCAACGTAGGTGGCATTGATAAGGGGCAGAAACTTGATTTGATGCTTGCGCATGACAGGGTACCAGTTGTTCTTCTTCACGCCCTCGTAGATGTTCGTCACAACGGTTTCGTTCTCGACTGCCTGAATCGAACGGTTATCGAATCCATCAGAAATCATCTTCCGAAGGACTCCATCCAAGACATATGGATTTGTAGAGCAGGCTGGATAGAACTTACTCCAAGAGAGATTCAGCTTGATAGATGTCATCACGTCTTTTGACATGTGCCTCTCGTACTCGGCGAGATCCATCAATCGTGCAATGTCTTCGAAGACTGTTTTCGGTGATGTTTTCACCACTGCGACTTTTGGCATTCTAATCATCTCTCAGGCAGTTCGCGTGGGCCTAGCGTAACGGGTTTGTTCGGCACGACTTGCCTTAATAATTTGCCTCAATGTAAGGCAATGTACAGCTGCAAATCCACCGTTTCTCTTCCTCAGGTCTCATCTATGTGGCGATATCACGAGGATCCAGACGAGTGTGGTTGTCAACTAAGACGATCTTTGGCTCTGCCATCCCTTGGTACGAGGCCGAAAACACGCTAATCAGCTGTCCGTCAAAGAACGCCTGATAGCCACTAGCAAAGACCTCATGTGCACGAAACATACGAGTCACACCCATATTCTCGCTGAACTTGTCGAATGCCTTTCTTCCGTACAACCTCGCCCGAGATGAACGCCTATTGGGTCTGAACGAGAAGTCGCCTTCGCGGGGGTCGTTCCAGACCATTTGGAAGGCAATATCGTTTCTGAAGTTCTCGTCAAATCGGTCAAGAGATTGAAGCTGATCAAGCGACTCCAGACCTTCGGGAACGCCTCCATGGCAACAGAATATCCCAGATTCACTGTAGGCAGCAAGAGGGATAGTCTCGAACAACTGGCAGTACTCTCGGAAGAGGTCACGCCCATACTCTCGATTCACAGCATTGTAGAAACCATAAACCTGAGCAATCTCTCTGGATTCATGATTACCGCGCAGCAGGGTCACACGGTCAGGATAGAGTAACGAGAGAGCAATAACGGTATTGATGGTTCTAACCTGCTCAGGGCCTCTGTCAGCATAGTCACCCAGGAAAACCAGGTGTCTCTCGCCCCCGAGGTAGTCGCCCATGATGGTATCCAGGGAAGTGTACTCCCCATGGAGGTCGCCAATCACAATGAGATCTCTATTTGGTATCCTGACAGCGTTTGGCTGGGAAGATAACTGGTGCGAAAGCTCTCGAATCATATGAGCAGCTTCTTCCCGATCAGGAGGGACTCCTCTCTCTAACAAATCACGAGCAGTCTTCATCCAGGCATTCACCATCTACAGAGAGTATCAGTGGACTGACACTTATGGTTCCTTCCAAATCATACGTCCCACTTGAGGTGTCGGAACACAATGTCAACGGCATCCTTCGGAGAAGCTGCCGCATAGACCATATCGTTCCGTCGGTCATCAATCTGTTTTCCGGCCATCTTGGCCGCCCATCCGCCTGAAGGCTCAAGTGCTACGATAGGCCGATCAGAGAACCACGCAATGGCAATCTCGCTCAGAGTCCCTGCTGAGCCATCGATGGCAATGACCGCATGACCACTCTTGGCAACAAGGAAATTCCTGCCGTATCCCAGACCTGTTGGAAGCGCGATGTCAACATATTCGTTCGCATGACTATGAGAGTCTGTGGGCAGAATCCCCACCGTGATGCCACCCATGCTCTTGGCACCCCTGCAAGCAGCCTCCATGACGCCTCCGAGGCCACCACAGACCAAGACTGCTCCATGAGACGCAATTTCCTTTCCCAGCTGCTCTGCATACGTTAGTGCCTTCTCTCCGGCAGACGAACCCCCGATTACAGATATCATTCGTTTCAGTTTCAGTCACTTCCTAGTGAAATCCGACAGCTCGATAGATAATGTGATACTACTTCACATTTTTCGAGGCGCCATATATAGCTTGTAGCGGTAAGGACTATAAGGGAAACAGCATCACCCGGCCCTTACCGGGAAGGGATGCATATTCACGCAACCCTGTGGATAGCATGTCCAATTAATGTACGTGCATCAGAGCACGTTCTAGACCGCAATAGGAGCGATTCCATCATTGACAAGAATCAGGTTCAACAAACATAGATTCCGCTGCAAAATCGACGGGGAGAGAGAATATGACGACTTTCCTGAAGTCATTCCTGAGAAGGATCCAGATGAGTGCGATTGAAATGATAACCATCATATACTAATTCAGAGATTTCGTTGATGGAATCCTAACACAGTCTGGAATGTCTGAGAGTCTTGACGATGGTAAGGGTGTATAAAGCAACAGATGTCGAATCTGTAGGAAAGGAGGGCTATTCCGCAAAATATGTTGCTGATTTGCTCTTCAAGAAGGCCACGGGAAGCGCCGGTGTCATCCTTGTTCATGTGCAGGCAGGTGAGCGCACAAAGCCTCACGCACACGGCTATCTTGAGGAGATATTCATTCCTCTAGAACCAGCACTGCTGAGAATCGATGATAAGAGGATTGAACTGGACAGTGGAGACGTCGTTGTTGTGGAACCTCAGGAACGTCACTCCTTTGAAGCGAAGACAGACGCGCCACTACGACTAGTTGCGATTAAGGTTCCTAACCTAAAGAACGACAGAATGCAGTAAGACATCACTCATCGAACCAGAAATCTGGTTCGTCCTCATCATCTTCATCGTAGTCGTAATCATCGAAGGATAGACCTGCCTGTTGCCTGTCAGAGGAGTAACTGAAGGAAGAGTCTGGAAGTGCTCGTTTGAAGACCTTTGCCATCTCCTGCCATTCTCTATAACGGCTCCTTCTGCCGAGATATCCTGCAGCAGTGATTGCCACGAAGGCGGAAATACCGACAACATACAGCTCCAATCGTGTTGAGAAGATAGACGAAGCGGCTGCAAGGGCAATCACCACAATCCCCCCCAAGACGAGAATATTGAAAATGCAATCACACCGGACGCCAAGTTGTGGGGGGCCTATGGTGAAATCGTCGGGATCTGACCCCGGTGCTCTATTCAGATAGTAGTTGAATAGAGCTGCAAGAGCCACGCCGAATCCCAGTAAGGCAAGAGTCGGAAAGTCCAATCCTCATTCACCAGCGTTCCGTAATCAGTTCTCCATTTCTTCTGGTTCTGTTACCTCAAGATAGCTGAAACCGTATTCTCCCTCGTACGATATCTCTGATCCCTCAGCCGGCGTGACAAGCAGCATCACGGCGTAGTTGGTGACAACATACTCGGGTGCGATGGACAAATCAAAATCACCCTTGGCAAGTGCAATCTTGTGGCCAGTCTTGAGCCCGCGAAGCTCTGGGTGACGAGAAACATCTACGCCGACACGTGCTCGTAGTTTGTCATTCCGCACAACGAGCGTTTCATGGCCCTCGATGGCTTGAAGAGAGAGAACGTCCATCCATCCCTGAAGGTCTTCTGGAAGCTCCCCTATTGGGACTGGTCCATCTGTAGCGATATCGCCCACTGGGTTAGGCTTACCTTGAACCTCGTTGAGAATCGGAGTAACCTGATTCGTATTCCATTCCTTCTTGATGAACATCTTCAGGGCATTCTCTGCAATCCTCTCCAGACCAGCACTGTATTTATCGTCAGCCGAGGATGAAACCTTGTACAGCATCAAGAAGGACTGTTGTGCTCCGTCTTCGATGTTGTAGGCAACACCGATCTTATAGGCATTGGCAGAGAGCTGCCACGCATTCTGGTGCTGGTCAAACTGGATGAAGTACTTTGCAATGTCATTCAGCATAGCAATAGTCACCTCGGGATGATCCAGTTTTGTCTTTCTTAGAGAGAATCCACCCATGAACTTCCGAAGAATCTGCATTGTAACGTAGAGTCCCTCAGAGGTTTCCTTCATCTGTTCAAGGCCTGCTCGGTCGAGCATCCCATCGTAAAGCGAATAGTAGTAGTCGATTTCCTCGTATTCCTCACGGATGAGTCCCAGAATGATGCGTACAAAGAAGACCAACGCCTTGAGCTCTTCATTGGTCACAGCCGCAAACATGAGTAGCCGGAATGCTTCATCACTAATCTCGATAGCCTCGTCTATCCCTTCGCGGGTTCCTCTGTAGAGCTGACAGACCATCTCCAGATAATAGAGGAAAAGGGTTAGATTTGAGGCGTGTTCTACCAATGCTTGGTGGGTTTCACTGTCTTGAGTAAGAGTCGATACTATGAGAAGGCGCTCTATCTCATTTTGAACGGCTTCGATCTCGTCAGCAAGAGTATCATAGCGTCCCAGCTTGAAGTCGTCAAACATGTCGGGGATACCGGCCTTGATATCCTCTAGGAAGTCAAGGACGAATAGTGGCTGGCCCTTCGAAAGCTTACGGTCTAAGCCTTCTGCCGGGCGCTTCACAGTCTTGATGACCCTGAGCGCGTGCTCCTCGATGATCCTGATCCTCGTAACAGGGTCATATGATTCTCTTCTAGAGATGCTGTATCTTACCTCTTCTGTGTATATCCGCTCGCGAATCGAAGTGAGCTTCTTCTTAAGCGCATCATCTTCCAAAGACTCAATCAGGCTGAGTACAAATGCAGAACCGACGATACCTTCAACCTCAATTTTCAGGTCCTGAATGGTGTTGAGGAGCTTCATGTCACTGGTGACAATCTTTGCGTCCTTTGATCTCATGGCCGCCAATACAAGAGACATGTCGTTAGGCTGGGGAAGACTGCTCTCTGGGCGGTTGATGTCATCAATCAGCCGCTTGATGTCTTTCATAAGCGTTTCATCGATTTCGATGATTTTCTCGACTTCTCGTCGAAGATACCAACGTAGTTCATGAAAGACTTGTCTGCTAATCCATAGCTCCATCCCTATCTGATCGGCAGCCTCTTTGATCAACTGCACATCTTTTGGCCGCTCGCTGAATCCTGAAATGAAGAAGTTCGCGTCTAGATATACTCGCACATTGTGTTACTCCATGTAATCGTCGTTGCTGAGTCGGGAAACTGACTCGTCAATTGATTTGTCGTGACGAGGGCTCTATTAAGCGCTTTCGATAGACCGCCTCAGCACCTGCTCTTTCGACTATTCTACTTCGGTTAAAGGTTGTGTTCTCGGACTCGCACTACAGGTGAATCGGATGGCAATGGGGATGAGCTTCCACTACGTTATCCTTAAATCACACAGAAATGCCACCGTGAAACCACGAGGAGCCAACTAGATGAGTCCCGTCAAAAAGCCATCAGTCAAAGAGATGCTCGACATCAAATCAGTGGCCATTGTTGGAGCTTCTGTGAAGATGGGTTACTACTGGGCTCATTCGATGCTTCAGTGGGATCATGACTTCAAAGTCTGGCTTGTTTCTAAGAGCGAGGGGGAGGCTTTGGGCCACAAAATCTACCCGAGCGTCAACGCGATTCCAGAGAACATCGACTATGCGATTGTACGAGTTCCGCATCAATTCGTTCCTTCCGTCATTGGTGAATGCGCCGCCAAGGGTGCAAAAGGGTTCACAGTTTTCACCAGCGGATATTCGGAGCTTGGAACTGAAGAAGGAAGACAGAGAGAGCGGGAACTGGCTGAGCTAGTCTATTCGCTGCCAATCCGGGTACTAGGACCCAATTGCATGGGTCTCACTTACCCCAAATTGGGATTTGCCTTCATGCCCACTGTGAAACGCTCAATCGGTGACGTGGGATTCCTATCGCAGTCAGGCGGTATCGCCATTGCAACCTACACTGTAGGAGCCGAAGGCGGCATCGGATTCAGCAAGGTATTCAGTTTCGGAAACCAGATTGACATCAAGCCAAAGGAGATAGTGGACTACTTCATTGATGACGACGAAACTAATGTCGTCGGGATGTATCTGGAAGGTTCACAGGAGGCCCGAGAACTGCTCTATTCCCTCCGAGAGCTGTCTTCGAAGAAACCCGTGGTTGCGTTAAAAGGAGGTCGTTCGTCCGAGGGTTCAAGGGCAGCCTCCTCACATACAGGAGCACTCGCAGGCAGCAATCAGATCTGGTCAGCGGCATTCAGACAGGCAAACATCCCGACAGTCGGAACTATCGAAGAACTCGTTGCGACACTAGCAGTGTTTGCACAGTGTCCAAAACCGAAAAGCCCCCGGATTGGACTGGTCGCCATCAGCGGTGGTACCAGCGTCATATACACAGACCTCTGTATAGAAGCCGGTCTCGGAGTTCCCCCCACATCCAAGGAAACGTTAGAAAAGCTTGACCCATTGATCAAAGATGTAGGAACGGGACTCACCAATCCGATAGACTTGGCCGCGGACTACTATCAAGATCAAACGATGTCAGAAGTTGTCAGGATTGCAGGAAGCGATCCCCGTTTTGACTCACTCATCCTTGAGGCCGACGTGCACAACATCCATCAAGTTGCGACAATCATGGGAGCGCTTGATGTGATCGATGGATTCTGGGAGGCCATGGCAGAAGCGGGGGCGGATGTCATGACGAACCAGAAGAAACCGGTCTTGGTCGCAATACCAGACTTCGCCTACCATGAGTCTCGAACCGACGCTTGGGAGATCTTCGTGAAGCACAACCTACCCGTATTTCGGAGCATGGAAGAGGCCGTTCATGCACTCTCACGAGCATGGCACTACTACGAGAGAAGAGATGCAAGAGCACAGGGTAGAGTCGGACGGGAAGACGATCGGTAAGGACACTCTACCCGCTTTTCACCCTTACAACCACACCGTTGCGCGCTATATCCTCTCGAACTTGGCTCGAACTGTTGCCCCGCAGTAGTTGCACTTCGCCTCAAGTGGTCCTACCCAATCAATGGCCTCCGATGTGAGCGGTGCCCCACACTCGGGACATTCTACAGGGAGACGCACCGTCCGGAGCCCATCAT
>SDNO01000249.1 GCA_004524435.1 Candidatus Thorarchaeota archaeon
AGGTTCCGACATTGTCAAGCGCTGGGGATTCAGCCAGGATATGAGAGCTCTTGAGGAAGGCCTGCCTGACAAGAAACTTGTGGAGTACTATGACCCGTTCGACGCGAAACGGAAACCGATCATCTTGGTGCCTGCTGTCAACCCTGATGTGACACTGTTGCATGTCCAGAAAGCTGCTGAGGAGGGAACGATTTCTATCGAGGGACTGACATTCGCAGACATTGAACAAGCCCGTGCATCGAAACACGTCATTGTTTCCGCGGAGGAAATAGTTTCAGCTCATGAAATGAGAGAGACCCCTTGGAGAAACAGTCTGCCTCACACGTTAGTGGATGCAGTGGTTCACCAGCCTTTTGGCGCACACCCGACCGCCTGTTTTGGTTGTTATGACTATGATGCAAAGCATCTGCTTGACTATAGAGTCTTGGCAGAAGATGAGAACTCGTATCGAGAGTACATGAGAGAACATATCTACGAGATTGAGTCGTTCAATAAGTATCTGAATCTAATTGGAAAGGAACGACTGGATAGTCTGAGGGCAATCTCACAGTTCGGGTATGCTAGAAGGTGTTAGAGAGATGCAGTATAGCTCGCTGGAGATGATGACAATTGCATGTTCGAGACGGATTTCTAATGACGATGTGGTCTTCTGTGGCACTGGACTCCCAATGCTGGCGGCGATGACCGCCAAGTATACCCATGCTCCGTATTGCACTGTCTTCTTCGAAACGGGCTCAATTGACCCTCAATTCAACGAAATACCTATGACGGTCGCCGACTCAAGAGTCATGTATCGAGCCTCACATCACGGAGGTCTCGCAGATGCTTTTGCGTATATGCAGAACAAGTTCACTGGGCCAAAGGTCGTCGGTATCCTTTCCGGAGCACAGATTGACCCCTATGGTAATTTAAACAGCACGGTGATAGGTGACTACAGAAAGCCCAGCGTCCGCCTTCCGGGCAGTGGTGGAGCATGTGACGTTGCATGCTTTGTCGGTAGAACGATGATTTTCATGAAGCACGAGCAGCGGAGATTCGTAGAAGAACTTGACTATCTTACAAGCCCCGGCTGGCTTCGTGGAGATGACTCCAGAGAAGAGGTAGGCCTCCCCACAGGAGGTCCCGAGTTCGTCATTACAACTCTAGGTGTTATGGCGTTCGAGGATTCTACCAAGAGAATGTACGTTCACCGTCATTTTGAAGCGACCAATCTCGACGATATCCAGAAGCATACAGGATTCGAAATAGATACCTCTAGGTCGAAGGTCGAACCTGCACCCGGGGAAGAGGAGCTTCGGATTCTTAGACAGAAGGTTGATCCCTTGAGACTCATCTTATCATGATAAAGCAGCCAACCAGAAACAAGTCTATTAGGGCAAGGGTTTTTTGCTGGCTTCCGTATCCAGGAAATGAGAAAGATGGCAGACTTCACGAAGCTCTGGGCCGGTATTGGAATCATCATGATATTCTTCGTAGGAGGTTTCATCATGATGATTATAGGACTCACCTCAGGAGACAGGGGAGTAGGCATGATTCTCTTCTGGATATTCGTCGTGCCCATCATCGGGATAGTGATAGGTGTGCCACTCATCATCAAGTCGATGGACGGGGGCCCTATGGGCCTCTTCGGTTCTCTGGGCAATCGGAGAGAGGCTGATGAGTCATCTTACGTTCACGAGCCACCTAGTTTCTGCAGGAGCTGCGGTGCAAGTCTTAGTGTTGAGAATGTTGAATGGGCGGGACCGTTGACGGTCAAGTGCCCATATTGTGGGGCTACAATGCCAACAGAAAAGCGGACCGTATAGGTGCCGAGAACCATGAAGAAATCTCTCTCATTGAAAGATGCTTTGCTTTACCAGTCAGAGTGCCGCCAGATTTCGCAGTTCAACGTTGTTCTGAATACGGATAGCATAGACATAATTACATCGTCATCAAGACAGCAATGCGGACCTCTGGGCTACAAGAGAAGATAAGGGGATTTCCAGACATGGAAGAAAGAAGGAACTCGCCCCGGGAATTCGAAACACTCAGAGTCATCACCGAGGCGCTTGCTCGGTATGACTTCTCCAAAGACATGTACGCGAAGATTCTTGCTGAGCTTCTGAATGTGATGACCCTGGATATCGGCACATTGAGGATAGTTGACGAGGAAAACAAAGTGCTCAGACTCGTTGCTGCTGCCGGTGTTTCGGAAGAACAACTGGTGTTGGAGGTACCCCTGGACGATTCTGAGAATCTTGCCGCGTCTGTTTGCCGAACAGGAAAGCCAATCTTTCTGACAGACGCCCAGTCCGAAGATCTCCCGAAGTCAAGGCTCGACATAATCAAATCACTGGATATACGGACCTTGACCTTCTGGCCCATCAAGGGTGCGAACGGAACGACAATCGGAGTGGTCAATCTAGCCAGCTCGGAGGTGACCCCCCCACCAGAACAAAGCAGAGATCTGCTCACGTCTGTTGCCCAAGCTTTTGGTGCAATCATTGAACGACAGGGCATGATTCGAGCACTTAAGAAGAGTGAAGAGAAGTGTCGTACCATCGTGGAGAACTCGATCCAGGGAATCGCAATCGCAGCGGCCGATCCGTTGCGGTTCGTCTATGTCAATCCTAAGCTCTGTTCGATGCTCGGCTATACACAAGATGAGTTCCTGTCCATGAAACCTGAAGAGATCGAAGAGATCATCCATCCAGAGGAGAGAGAATGGTACTTCTCGAGGTATGGACGGCACTTAAGAGGAGAGATTGGGCCCAGTCGGTCAACAGTCAGAGTAATAACAAAGGATGGGGAGATTCAGTGGTGGGAACTGGCTGCAACGGGTATTGACTATGAAGCAGGGCGTGCGGTACTAGGAACCTTCATTGATACCACCGAACGCAGGCGTAGCCTCGAAGCCCTTCAAGATAGTGAGCAGAGGTACAGGCTACTTGCGGAGAATGCCAAAGACGTCATCTGGGTCCTCGACTTGGACATGAAGATGGAATATATCAGTCCATCAGTCGAAAGCTTGACAGGCTATTCGCCTGAGGAAATACTGAACAGTCCACTCTCGACATTCCTGACATCTGAATCTGTGAGCCGCATCGCACATGAGATACAGAGATCACTGACTCTCGAACAGGAGGTTGGAAAGCACGGTTATGATGCTCCTCCGCTTGAGCTCCAGATGGTGCATCGAGATGGGTCGCGTTTGTGGATTGAAGTAACGCGCACCTTCATTCGAGATGAAGAGGGCGAGCCAACGGCCATACTTGGCGCTGCAAGAGACATAACGAAGAGGAAAGAAGCGCAAGCAGAACTCCGGCAGGCCAAAGCAACCGCGGAATTCTACAATGACATCCTTGCACATGACCTTGCCAACATCCAACAAGGTATCATGGCAAGCCTGGAATTGCTGAAACTCAACGACGCCTCTACAGAGCTTGGGCAACTCATCGATACGGCACTTCTTCTGACGAGTAGAGGAATCCTGCTGACTACAAATGTAAAGAGGCTGGCCCAAATCAGAGACGGCAGCATCGGCCTCCACCCGGTGGATCCCCACGAGATGCTCAGGCGTGCCACTGAAACGGTAAGTGAGTCTTTTCCAAACAAGCACCTTAGGGTCACAACCGGCTTTGATGCCGGAGAGTACGTCGTCCATGCAGACAGATTCCTTGAGGATGTCTTCTACAATCTTCTGCATAATGCGACCCGATATGACCGGAGCAAAGAGGTCGAAGTAGAAGTCAATGCAGAGGCTAGAGGAACAGACAGTCTTCG
>SDNO01000052.1 GCA_004524435.1 Candidatus Thorarchaeota archaeon
AACTCGCGCAGTCTGTCTTTTGCTCCCCTTCTCATACCTTCTCGGGTATAGGTCATTCGATGAACTTCGACGGGAACCTCTGGATCGTCATACTCCTCCCGGTCATATTTCTTCATGGTTATTTCTATGTAGTCGCGGAGCTTCTCAAGCTGCTCATTGATTGCCTCTCTTTCCTCGAGAAGATTGTAGTACTCCTCACAGATCTCTTTCATCTCTTGTTTGAATTTTTCTTCTATGCTCACCGTAGGTATCTCCAACACAAGTCACAGGGGGATGATGCTAACTCATAGTACAGTCCCTGAAAAGTTGATAGTATTAGGGGCCTCCAGGTACGATCTGAGAATACATAACGCCGAGCCCATCGGAAAGAGGTGGCCCAATACACTTATATTGTTTTGTTACTTTATGCATAATGTAATACTATATGGAGTGAGCTTGAGTATGAAACCGAGAAAAGGTGTGCTAATGCTTCTCATGGCTGCAATGGTGCTATCGATGTACCTAACGCCAGTGCTGGCAACTACAAGTGTGTCTAATCTGTGGTCAGACCCGACACTACAGGGGTCTGCTTCCTATGATTACTATGAACGGATCGCGACCACAAGTTTCTGGGATCCTTGGCAAAATCGACACATTGGCCGTGTTGACGTAGTATACAAGGTCGAGTACATTGTTAATGACGATTCAAGTTACGACTACTACGGCGTCTACGTTCAGGAAACGGTGACTCCATCTCTCGCAATGTCAGGTTCGGACCATGATGCTGGCTACATCATTCGTGGTGTAACATACTTCAAGTTGCGGGATAGTGACCAGATTGTGAAGGATATCTTGCCGCGAAGCGGTACAACGGGCACCAACACCTACGGGATTGGATGTCGTGTCGGAAATGGTGATGCAGATTTCACCACAACCGGGACACTTTCTGTTCCCCAGGTATTTGTATCTGGGTATCACAGTTCTATCTATGGCAGCACAGACAACTGGTGTCAGTTCAGATGTGATGAAACAGATACTAGAGATGACTCGAATAGATATCGATTCACTTGTCTCGTTAAAGTGAGGGAGGGTCAGGATGTCTATATGAATCTCGTAATCAAGACTAGCTGGAGGTCATACGATGGCTGGGGGTTCCCAATCAGCTGTGACTATGCAGAAACCATAGCAATCCAAGTCGACGGTACACCGTTCAGCGGTGGTGGTGGCGGTGGTGGGCATCTCTTCACGTGAAATCCTCTGGAGCGGACGCCGGCGATAGGCTTCGTTAGCGCCCTGCTCCTCCTTTTTTTCTGAGATTTGTGAGTATGGAATTGTCACTCAATGCAATGCATCCAGTTGTGCGCTGTTCTCCTCCAGATTGCAGACATGCGTATCGTTAGCATGCCATTTTCTATCGGGAGAAACTGGCTCTATAGTTATCAGTCCGCGCCCTCTCTTTGATGCGTTCAAGATCTTTGATAGCTTCCTCGCTGGCTCGGATTCTTCTCTGCTCGAGAGAAAGATCTGGATAGTCGAAGTACGTATCCTTGGCCTGCTTGAGGCGCCGCTTGACAGATGAGATTACCTCGTGGATTGTGACAACGTGTTCTGCAACAGTCATCTTTTCTTCCTCTTCATGGTGCAACCTCTTGATGTTGAGTCGTTGCTACCTATGACACACTCAACTCCTGAATTGATATAAAACGGAGGAACCGAGTAACGGTATTGCGTGGAACGATAGCTCTGCGTGGGAAGCTGTGTGGCTGGGCAGTCGGGGTCGAGTCGGACGGATCAGTGCTCCACAGAGGAAGATGAAACGGACAAAACGACAAGGTAATAAGCAAACTTGTGGGAGCAAAGACTGCAGGTACACAGACACACAGGCGCTTCTAGTTGAGGGTTCATTGAGTTCTTCTTTTCTCATGGCTAATCCGTTACAGAACACCCTAGTCTTCGGAGACCTGCAATTAGTAAATGAGTGAATACACAATGAGCTACGATAGAGAGCCTGTTGAGGCTACAATAGCCCAACTAGAACCTAGAATGAAGAATGTCACAATCAAGTTCAAAGTCATGGAAGTTGGAGATGCCCGAGAGGTATCATCCCGCAAGGATGGGTCGACCCACCGCGTGGCTGACGCCATCGTGGGGGACGAAAGCGGAATAGTCCGTGTACCCCTCTGGGATGCAACAATTGACGAACTCGAAGTTGGAAAGACCTACACGCTGACAAACGGCTACACTGGTCTCTTCAAGGGGAACCTTCAGCTGAACGTTGGCCGATACGGCGAGCTTCAGGAAGCCGAAGAGGCCATTGATGAGATCAACGAAGAAGTTGACATGTCTGAAGAGGAGCACGACGATCCTCGCCGACGCAACTATGGCGGAGGCGGCCGCAGTGGCGGTTACGGTGGTAGAGATCGCAGAAGCGGTGGTAGAGACCGGAGAGGCGGAGGCAGTTACGGCAGCCGAGACCGGAGCTACTAGACACCGACACTGTTCCTATTCCTTCAACAAACAACACTATGCGAAAGGTTGGACTTCCCCACGTGAGGTCCTCCTCCTTTCTTTTTCTTTTCATCTCGATCTACTGTCAAGAAGTGAAAACTAAATACCGTTCCAGTTCAGTATAGTGTTGACCAAGATTTGCGGATTGAATTGTGTTGGATACACAGATAAAACCGCATGTGATGAAGCCATGGATACTCCCAAAGAGAAAAAGGAACTCTGCATAAGATGCGGAGCTCTCTGCTGCAGACTTGGAGGGGCAGTGGCAACAAGAAACGAAGTCGAGGCGATAATTGATGCAGGGTACGAGGACTACTTCAAGCAGGTTTCTCCTGACGTCTTCATAACACATTGGGGTCGGGAAGGCGTATGTCCATATCTTCAAGACGACACCTGTTCAATCTATGAAGTACGTCCCCTTCGTTGCCGGGCTTTTCCCGTTCATCAGGACTCAGATGGTGAAATCTACCTCTCACTTTGCCCTCTGGCATCATCTCTCGATGATACAGAGATTGCCAGCTATAGTAGATTGCTTCGAAGTACTCCATCTGGTTTTCTTCAAGCAGCAGCATCTGTTCTTGAGACGAAGGCCAGGATTCTTCAACGGAGGATATCTCGCTACCCGAGAAGATCTATTGCTCTGAATTATAAGAAGTGAGGTGGTGGTGATTTGCCTCTTCACAACTTCAAAGGGTGATTGGTTCTTCCTTCAGCATCGCTCTCTGATATCGGGCAGACGCCACCGATACTAAGAGGAAGAAGAACGTTAGCACTGTCACGGCGATAGCCACTTCGTTGCCGAAAAGCGTCTTCATCAGAGTAACAACGCCTAGGAGAACGCCTGTGATGCCCACAATCGGGATAAGCAGTCTTGGCTTGCTTCTACGAACTAGATACACGGAAATCGGGGCTGAAATGACAGCCCCAATCACGAGCGGAATGTCAAGTTGCAGCATAGTTGCCGGATTGACAGAAACGATTCCTAGCTGCCAGTACAGGAGCCACGATACAGAGGTTGTAACGCTTTCCGCCACCGCTGTTGTGGCCAAAGCCTTCTTTGTTTCGCGTCCGGTCAGGATCTGCCCTCCTGCTATCAAAGGACCGTATCCTCCTCCTGAGAGCCCCTTGTTCATGGATGCGACGAAACCCAACATAGTGAGGCGAGGCCAGGAGAATGTCCAGGCAAAGCCATTCACAACGAGTGTCCCGGTCACGATCACTGTGATGCTGACATATACGACTACGAACAATGGAGTTGTACCCGCAGCAAGGAAGACGCCCGCAAAGGCACCTACCAGTCCCAATAGGGAGAGAAGACCCGATACCTTGAAATCACGTGAATCGGGGTGGGATTCCACTGTTCCAGCTGCTCGATGCATGACGGCAGTCAGACCAGCTGAGAGGAACTCTGAGAGCAGTATTGCAGGAACGACCCGGTAGACAGGGAAGCCCAGAATGAGTAACATTGGTGCCAAGAACGTACCATAGCCAAGTCCCACTGTCGAGTCAAGGAGCTTACCTGCAAGACCTAGAAGTATGAGACCAACAAAGACTAGAATGAATACATCCAATACCTTTGAGCCTCCAAATCATGACTTCTACGAAACACCATCGAAAGTCGTACTTAGTCTGAGATTTCCCCCAAGATGTTTAATGAACCTGCCGATTTCGCTTATAAGGGAACAGAGAAATGCCTCAAGAGGCCCAACTGAGGTCATCTCCATTCCTTTTTAAGTAGAACAGACGTTTATACCAGATACGAAGTGTTGCGCGACAAATAGGGGGTATGAAGTTACCACTCGACTGGTTCAAGGTGCCTTCTGTTCAGTCGTTCGTTTCTTCTCTCTTGAGCCATGGCGAAGTTCCGTTTGTCTTCTTCAGATTCAAGGATCAACCGAGGTACTTCCTTAGGATTGCCCTCATCGTCCATTGCAACATAGGTTATGAACGCACGACAGGTCTTGCTTGTTTCCGCCGTGATGGGGTCTTCTGAGGTGACCCGGATTTCAACTTCCATAGATGTGCGGCCAACGTAGTTGATCCAGGCTTCAAGGTTCACTATATCCCTCTGACAAATGGGGCTTAGAAAACTCAGAGAATCGATTGAGGCTGTCACTATGGCCGACCTACAATGTCTCTTTGCTACAACGCCTCCAATCGTATCTATCCAGTCTAGCAACCTTCCACCGTATAGTGTGCCATTGTTGTTCACATCATTTGGATAGACAACTTGCGTGGTGGTGGTCCGCGACTCAGAAACTTTCTTACTCTTCATCTGTCTACACCCATTTCGGAACTGACTAGAAGAGAGAAGTAGCACTATGATATATCTTGTCTAGAGGGTGGAGCATCTCGTAGTCGACAAAGCCATGGAGCGAATGCGACGAAGTGTCACCAAAGGAGACTATGCACCCTGTGAACGAACGCGGTTCATAGCTTCAGAGTAATACGCGTTCTCGCCATCGAAGAAACCGCTATTTTTCGATCTGTGCAGTTTCTCTGAGGGTGTATCGGCACGAGCAGTCTCATCTGACTTAGATAGTCTCATATCTACAATGCTCAATATGATTATGCATCCCGCTAGGAGTATTCCTGCCAACAAGGACTCAAGCATGCTCTTCATTCACTATTGGGCATTTTGTCTACTTAGTTATGAGCTCAAAAAGACCTTTAATCTACACTTGAACCGTTTGCCACATGCACATCCTTGAGGAGATCTCACAAAGATATAGTCCGCCCATCATTGATAGCCGCGAGGTAGAGAAAGAGAAAGTCGAGGCCATCTTTGAAGCTGCGAGAAGAGCACCATCATGCTACAACAAACAGCCTTGGCGGTTTGTTGTCGTGAAAAAGGAGGATGAAACCAGAAAGGCTCTTGAGGATGCTCTCTCGCTTGGCAATGGATGGGCAAAGAGAGCTGCCATTCTAGTAGCTGCAACGGCAAAGCCTAGTTCCGACTGCGACACTAACGGAATACCGTACTACGCCTACGATGTTGGAATGAGCGTCATGAGCATGACGATCGAAGCCGAGCATCAGGGTCTGAAATGCCATCAGATGGCGGGGTATCGCGAAAAGAGAGTCAAGGACGCACTTGCACTTCCCCAGAGCTCTCGAGTGCTAGCCCTTATCGCAGTTGGCTATGAGGGAGAAGTAGAGAGCCTCTCGGACAAGATTCTAGCCAGGGGGAAAGAGGCAGTCACGAAATCAAAAGAGAGACTTCCTATTGATGACATCGTCTTCTGGGGCAGATATGTAGACGAATAGCGCGATGACGCCCAATGCACCAAGTAGAAGCATCTTGACATGGACTTGTTCCGGAATAGAAAGAAATGTGAACCCCCGATGTCTGTCGGGATTGGTGAATGAAGACGAAGCGAGCTCTTGTTCGACGACCGGGAAAGAGTTTTTCCTCGTGTATCTCTGACCATCCTGAGAGAGATACAGTGGATTTGACTCGTGCACGAGAACAACACCGGAAGTATGTTTCCGTTCTCAGGGACTTGGGCCTTGATATCATTGAACTCGCCCCTCTTGATTCTCATGCAGACAGCTGCTTCGTGGAGGATACTGTTGTAGTTCATGGCGACAGATGTGTTATCTGCAATCTGAAGCTGCCTAGTCGACAGGGCGAAGAGTCCACTGTTGGCCGCGTTCTTGAAGATTTTCTTGACTGTATCTGGATGAAACCTCCGGCAACCTTGGAGGGTGGTGACGTGATTCATCTGGATGACAGACTCATCTGTGGAATATCAAAGAGGACTAATCAGCTGGGCGCAGCCAAGTTGGAGGATTGGCTCAAGGTTCCCATAGAGAGAGTTGTAGATCCCAGTCTGTTTCATCTGAAGGGAAAGGCTACTTTCCTAGGGAATAACACGATGGTCATATCGGAAGACTACGCTCAGAATCCTCATTTCTCAGATTTCAGTCTCGTCGTAGTGTCCAGAGATGAGAGCTATGCCACCAACACGCTCACAATTGGTGATACTGTTCTCATGCCGGAGGGGTTTGTGAATACAAAGAGCCGCATTACTGAGCTAGGGTTTGATGTTATAGAACTGGAGCTGACAGAGTTTGAGAAATGTCAGGGTTCGCTCACCTGTCTGTCTATCATGTTTTGAGCAGGATGAGCCGTGGCACAGTCATCGCCACACGACAAAGCTCTTCAGAAGGGATGTAGCTCCTCTGCATTACTGAGCGATATGAAACTGAAACAGATTGGCACAGTCCGGAAGACAGAGAAAGCGGCTGCTCTCCAGATTGAACCAGAATACTGGGATGCGACTCTGAATGTTGACAAATTCTCCCACCTCATCGTCCTCTGGTGGATTGATGGTCGTGACAATGAAGAGGGGCGATCAACCCTAGTTGTGACACCTAGACCTGCTCGTGGCGACCTCTCTGCACGTTCAGGTGTCTTCGCTTGTCGTTCTCCGAGTCGTCCGAATCCAATAGGTCACTCAGTTGTGGCTGTGATTGAAGTGAATGATGACGAAAACCGGATAGCAATCGATAGAATCGATGCGCGTGATGGGACACCAATTGTTGACATCAAACCATACATGCCAAGCTCCGATCGAGTTGGAAATGCGGCTGTTCCAACTTGGTTCGAAGATCTCGAGTTCAGATATGATTAGTAAGTACTAAACCCCTGCGCAATTCTTTTCAGTCGGATAGATTGTTGGTTCTCCTGTGCAGCAAATGCAGACCATAGATTTCTTTCAATCCTTTGTAGATTACATTCGTTCACTGCTTTCGCCGTATGGCTTCGGCAGCTATGCCATCTGGATAGCGATACTTCCGTTTCTTCTCATTGTGTATATTGTATACCTCGTAGTTGTGAGAAGCATCAAGATCTCAGCACGTAGGGTGGGAATGCCCCGCGAGGCCATGACTGGCATGATTTTCATTGTGCGCCTTCTCTTCTTCGCTATAGCATTGCTTGCAGTCTTGGCAACAACTAATGTCGTCTTAGGAGAGGCTGCAATTGCGATATCCACGCTTCTTGGTTCTGCGATCGGTCTTGCTTCCTCCAGGGCCTTAGGCAATCTTGTAAGTGGTCTCTACGTGTTTGCTGCTCGTCCTTTTCGCGTCGGTGACTACGTAAAAATCGGTGATGTTGAGGGCATCGTTTTGGAGATAACACTGAATTATACCAAGATCATGCAGCCCGACTACAACAGAGCTTTTGTCCCCAACGGAAAGGTTGTGGACTCCGGAGTGACCAACTATCGTGTACGTATAGACGACTATCTGCTTGAACGCGGTGAGGAGTATCATCAAGAGCCATTGTCAAAGAGCAGACTTAATGCAACAATCGACCGCCTAAAGTATCTCACGATGGGGGATGAGATATATCGGTACAGCTTTGATGTCTACGTTCACATGTCTTACGATATAGACCGGGTAAAGGAAATCTTCGATCGAATTTGCAGGGAGTGGGAAGACAGGTTTATCCATCCGCCCGAGCACTTCTACTACAGTAATGAGAACTTCGGCGTCATCTATCGCTTCGCTATCATTGTAAAGGAGCCTCGGATGCTGTTGACTACGGGCGCAGAGTTTCAGACCGAGATTGCTGAAGGCCTCCAGCGTCTGAAGACCAGTTAGACCCATTCCATCCTCCGGAAATGTGCCAGAAGAGCCAAGGTCAAAGTTGCAGATATGGTCATAAACACAGGATAACTCAAGGGCCAGTCGATTTGCGGCAGGGGCCAGATGCTTGCCATAAGTGTGAGAGGAATGAAGATAGCCGAAACAACTGTCAGCATCCGCATTACTTCATTCATCTTGTTACTCATCGAGCTCAGATAGATGTCCACCATGCTAGTAATCGAATCGCGGCCCGTTTCGATATAGTCTGCAACCCTCGTGACGTGGTCATGTAGGTCCCTCAGGTATAGTTGGGTATCGGCGTCTATCAGTGTCGTCTGATCTCGATGAATTCTGAAGGCAACTTCCTGAAGCGGCCAGATATGTCGCCGGAGCGTGATGTAGGTCCGCTTCAGCCTGTAGATGTCCGTCAGCATCTCATATGACGGGTTGTGTATCAATTCATCCTCGAGCTCTTGGAGAGTCTCACTGAGCCTCTCAAGGACTCTGAAATACTCGTCCACAATCATGTCCATCAGGGCATAGGCTAGATAGTCCGAGCCGCTATTCCGAAGACGTCCATTTGGATTGCTGAGTCGCTCCGTGACCGGTAGAAAGATAGGTTCGTCTGACTCTTGGAACGAAAGAAGCAGATTCCTCTTGAGCATAATGCTAACCTGCTCCGATTCGACTGTCGATGCGATATCGCTGCACTGAAACGAACGAAGTACAACATAGGCTCCGTCGCTGAACATGTCCACCTTGGGGCGCTGTGTCGTGTTTGCGATGTCTTCGATAACCAGTGGGTGGATCTGGAATTTCCGTCCGACTACCTCTAGTGCATTGACATCATGAACACCATAGACATGGACCCAACGATGTTTCCGTGTACAGGTTTCTGCCAAGAACTCGGTGACATCCCTGTACTCAGTGGCATCGTAGCCGTCGGCATCGTAGCAGATGCTTACTATCCTTACGGGCTCTTCGCGGGCTTTTCCCGTGTGTACGACTGTTCCTGGCGGGAGACCCGGCGTCTTACTTCCTTCACTGTCCATGATTCATCGCCCGATAGACGGTGCCACAGATGGAATTACTGCATATCAATCCTTGCCAGTTACGTATTGCGTTAGCCAGACTTCTTGTATACTACCTGTATCAGATCTCGCATGAAGTCGGAGCTCATATCCATGATGTCTTTTGGCTTCTCGACTATGAAGGCAAGGCGGTACGTCACACTTCCCTTACCTTTCGACCACACCATGTAGTTAGGTCGTGCGACAAACCGTTTCTCCCACTTGTCGAACACATCCTCAAAATCCCCAATAATCCTGTTGTGGTCGTGAGTCAGGTCAAAGGTCAGATCAAAGGTGTAGCGATATGCCTCCTGGACAGTTGCAAGACTCCGAATTGTGCCCAGCGCAGAGCCCAGACGTCCGCCAGCAGAGCTCTCTTCAGATTCCGTTTCGATGTAGTCCTCAACCTTGATTCGGTAGTTGGTGATCTCACCAGAAACCACCTTGTTGTTCGGTATCAGCTGCCTGGTTTCGTCGGCAAGCAGAATCGCTGTATAGTTCAACGTAATCTCGCGCACGATGCCTTCAAAGCTCCCAATCTTGATGTAGTCACCCACCTTGAAGGGGCGTGAGAAGAGCACGTACAGACCACTCACGATATTGCTCAGTGATGTTGAGAATGCGAGACCAATGGCGGTACCAAAGACAGTCGTAATCGACAGTAATGCGCCGGTGTCGGTGTCAAGATTGCCCACAATCGAAAGCAGAGCAATGATGAAGAATATCACGCGAATGATCAGGGTGACGCCACCCGTCGCCTCTGGACCCATTCCAACAGTGTTCAGGGACCGCCGTGCGACCCTAACAACAATCACGTACGCAATGAGCAATACTACTATCGTAAACACGAGTCGGAAGAAGACCTCTACCGTTCCCCAGTTCGCCTGGATGAAAGCGATGGGATTACTCAGAAAAGCCCAGATACCGTCCCAAATCTGCTGCATGTCTCTCTCTCAGATACTAGGAAAAATGAGCCCCTTATTAACCATAGCAAAGTGGAAAGTCGGGCTACAGCTGTTTCTCCAAGAAGACAAGACCCCTGCTGCGGTCTAACTCCTTCTCAGAAATCCGCTCAGAGAATAGACTGGCGAATTTTGGCTGATAGGTCGCCATGCCATTGGGATAGCCCCTTTTCTTCCCGTGTCCAATGTGGAATTCAAGATGTTGGCGAAAAGCGTCGTCTTCCAGTGCGTAAATCGTGAAGCACCATAGAACCCCTTCATCTTCGTTTCGTTGCTTCCCCAGAGAGAGCGACGAACGTCCCCCTTGCTCTGACCAGAAACGATTGGACTCTGCCGCAGCTCTTATTCCGTGAGAATCAGCCTCTAGGACTTTCCAGTCATAGATAATGGTATTCATTGGAATGAGTGTTGGGTGGTCTGAGAGCAGTTGAATCACCGTATCTGCTCCGACCTGCTCCAGTTCCGTCGAAGAATCAGATTCCATGTCACCGAGGGGAAACCATGAGACCTGCATGCGGAATTGTTCGTTCATACCAATATGGTGCGCGAGTTTGAGAGAGGCCTTGTTTGTTGACGCGGTGGTGTAGCGTATTCGCTCGGCATCTAGCTGACCTGCTATCTGTGCAAGATGTTCGGTTATTCTCCGAGCCAGCCCTTGCTCGCGCCATTCCGGGTGTGTTCGTAGCCCCTCAAACCAGGCCGTTCGTCCGTTGTCTATGATTCGAAGATTGGCAAAACACACGACCTTGTTGTCTATCTCGATTGCCTGCGGGTGTGAGGAATCATCGTTGAGCCATGCACGAAAGGTTGACGGGACATAATCGTGACCGCTCCATACTTGTCGGCCGATCTCTACGACATCCTGTTCGTCCTCTGCTGTGAGAGGCCTCATGACTTCATTCAATTCATCTGAACTCCTGATGTGGCTGATGGTCTAGTTGGATTCAAAGACAAGAGTCTTGACGACAACCGGTACCACCACACCTTCGATGATGGGTTCACCTATATCAACGAAGTCTCCCTCACTGAGTAGTACCTCATCAATGGACAGGATTTCGTTCTGTATGCCCGTTTCGCGCTTCATGACGTTTCCCACGCTGTTCCCGACATCTGTGTCGAAACACATCATGATTGGTTTCCCACTATCTACAGTCTTGGGCAGCGCATGTACGACCCCCTTGGAGAACTCTGTGAGGCGTTCGTATGACGGGCGAACCGCGTCCTGAAATGCGAGAATAAGACTGTCTTCTCCCTCCTGCAGGTCAAACCGCGTGAGCGCCTCGCGGATTGCATGTCTGACCGATTCTGCACTCCCGTTATTTCTCGGAATCTGAGGAACAACAACAGGCAGGTTGCGTAGGGGATAGCTGAGACCCGATGTGAGAAATGTTGTTGAGCCACTCACCTGCAGACTGCACTGACCTGCGCCGATGACCGTGGCACGTATCCGGTGGTCCGGCCTGTCTAATCTGAAACCGTTGACCAGAATCTCAGCGTTGATGGCCGTGGCAAGGTGGGGACCAAGATCTCCGAAATGACGCGTCTCTTCTCCATAGATGAACTCAGCGACACCGCCCGAGAAGGTCACGACGTCAATGCCTTCGATTTCCCTCAGGGTCTCTGTCATCATCAGAAGATTGCTAGCGGGACTAGTGGGCTTACCCCTCATCGCCTCACGGAGCGCCGATGCTAGAGTCTCAGCCAAGAGCTGTTTTTCGCTCTCGTTGATGACTCCTCCGAGTCTCAGATCGAGGCCGATGAGCTGTGCAACCGCCCGGCCGGTGTCTTCGAGTCTTGTGATGACGTTCTCCTCGTCAAAGGCGACGAGCCGGCCCCCGACGTTTATGGCTGACGTGTCGATGACTCGCCCGCATGAGCATATCGCGATATTGGATGATCCCCCTCCGATATCGACATTCATCACGGTCTCCCCTGTTCTCTCCGATCTTGATACAGCTCCAGATCCGTGCGCGGCCAATACGGCCTCAAAATTCGGGCCAGCCGTTGCGGACACGAACTTGCCAGTCTCCCCCGCGAGGGCATTGACTATCTGCGCTGCGTTCTGCTTCTTCGCTGTCTCCCCGGTGACGATGACCGCACCTGTGTCTATGTCTGTGACTTCAAATCCTGCCTGTTCATAATCCGTGAGGAGCAGGTCCTCCAATCTCTCAAAATCGATAGTATAGGGATCTGAGAATGGAGTCAGGTGGATTCTGCCAGAGTGGAGCACCTCTCTATCGGCGACCTCAAACTTCTCGCTGCGACTCATCGGGTCCTTTTCCAGCGTGATTCGACTGAAAACCACATGAGATGTGGATGAACCGATATCAACGCCGACGCTGATGAGATCCTTTCTGTCTGTCTTGACAAACAACGCAGTGCCACCTGGGGTGAGGCTAAGGCGCTGGCCAAGTGCCTTTTAGGTTTATCATTGCGACACTGGTGACGCTTCAAGGAATAGCAGGGGTACAGGGAGTGCCTGAGCACCCCCCATTTGCCTTGGCCTATCCTCTTCTCCTCTTCATGATGAAGACAATCAACACCACTACGACTGCCCCTGCCCCACCGATGACTAGCAAGAGGACCAGGGGCGAGAACTCGTTGGGCGGAGATGATGTGGTTATCGAAGTGGATGTGGTAGTGGTTGTCGTGGTAGACGTGGTTGCCCCGGGATAGTCACTGGCATCAAGCGGGTCGGTCCCAGCTATCACTTCGATTCCATCGAGATACGAGTCTGCGTCAGAGTCATCGTCCAATGGATCGGTACCGATTTTCACCTCGAATGCGTCGTTGAGGTTGTCACAGTCGGTGTCGATACACTGTATGTCCGTGCCGAGCGCGATCTCATCGAGGTCGTCAAGACCCTCATAGTCAGTATCTCCTACGGTTGCTCCTAACATATCGAGGACAGCGCGGATTTGCTCGATGTCACCAATATGGGTCGCATTGAGGGTGGCAAGCATATCCGTGTTGTGAGTCACCAGAGCGGCAAGCAGGGACAGTTGGTCAGTGTTAGCATCGACCGCATCCACGGTTGACAACAGCAGAGTCGCGTTGCCCTGCACATAGGTGAACAGGGTTTCTACTGCCGTGTGATTGCCATCAAGCCACGAGATCACTTGCTGAAGCAAGGTTGCATTGGCATTCAGATTCTCCATGATTGTCTGCAGTAGCGTGGCATTACCGTCAGACCAAGAGATGAGATTCTGAATCAGCGTTGCATTGCCATCGAGGTCCTCGTAGATGGATTGGTACCATGCTGCCGGCATGGCCGGATACGACATCGGGTCCAGAGGATCTGAGCCATAGGCCACCTCGTAATCGTCCAGGAAGTTGTCGTTGTCGGTATCGACAAGATAAGGATCAGTTCCGTACAGGTATTCTTCCTCCCAGTCCGTGAGTCCGTCAAAATCGCTGTCCGGGTCATAGAACACTGTAACGAAGCAGTCCTCGTTCGAGTTGAAAGTTGAGTCATAGGCCTTGTGTGTAGGGAAATCCGGGGACGCTGTTCCTCCTGTGACATAAGCGTAGGCATTCTCTACTGCAATCGCATGAGCGTTGTCTGGTCCAATACCGCCAAGGAAGGTGCTGTAGACAAGAGATTGCCCATCATCTGCTAACTGGGTGACGAAGCAATCAAGATCTCCATTATGGGTAGAGTGATAGGCATTGACCGTGGGAAAGTCGTCTGAAGGCGTATATCCTGCGACGTAGGCTGAGCCATTCTCCACTGCTATGCCGTTTCCATAATCCCAAGAAGATCCTCCGAGAAAGGTGCTATAGACCAAGGACTGACCGTCAGCGGCAAACTTGGTCACAAAGATGTCGTCGCCACCATTGAAGGTGGAATCATAGGCACTGACGGTGGGAAAACTAGCGGATTTTGTATATCCTGTGACATAGGCTGAGCCATTGTCCACGGCGATATCACGCCCGCGTTCTTCGTCAGAACCTCCCAGGTAGGTGCTGTAGACAAGGGATTGGCCGTCGGCGGCAAGCTTGGTCACAAAGCAGTCGTCGCCACCGTTGTAGGTCGAGTCGTAGGCACTGACGGTGGGAAAACTAGCGAGATTTGTATATCCTGTGACGTAGGCGTAACCATCTTCCACTGCTATGGCACCGTCGTAACCAGACCCACCCATGTAGGTGCTGTAGACAAGGGACTGGCCATCAGCTGCGAACTTGGTCACAAAGCAGCCGTCGCCATAATCATACGTAGAGTCATATGCGTTGACCGTGGGGAAATCGGACGAAACTGTTGCTCCTGAGACATAGGCATACCCATTCTCCACTGCTATACCATGTCCCATATCAATAATAGAACCTCCTAGGTAGGTACTGTAGACCAAGGACTGACCGTCAGCCGCGAACTTGGTCACGAAGCAGTCCTCCTCACCACTATGAGTAGAGTTGTAGGCATTGACCATGGGGAACCCGGTGGAGGTCGTATATCCTGTCACGTAGGCGTAACCATTCTCTACTGCTATGGCATGCCCGCGTTCGGTACCGGACCCTCCCAGGTAGGTGCTGTAGACCAAGGACTGACCGTCAGCCGCGAACTTGGTCACGAAGCAGTCCTCATCACCATTGAAGGTGGAATCATAGGCACTGACCGTGGGGAACCCGGCGGAATAGAGGAGTCCAGTGACGTAGGCGTAGCCGTTCTCAACAGCGATACCATACCCTCGTTCCGTTGACGTCTGAGAACTTCCCAAGAAAGTACTATAGGCCAGTATGGGGTCGATGATAAGCTC